>JAJYQJ010000150.1 GCA_021794655.1 Actinomycetes bacterium
GGCGGGCCTTGACGAGTGGTAGTAAGACCACAATGCCCACCGGAAGCGAAGGGAACCAGGTGACCGAAGACCGTTCGCAGTCACCGCCTGGTCAGGACTCACTCCTGATCAGTGTTTAGGAACGGTTGAACCTGGTGGTTATCTGCGTGCGGGTGAACCCGCCGTGGGGCGGGATGCCCTTGGCCCTGCCTATCGCGGTGCGTCTCCACCAAAAGGGCGGGGCGACCATGCCCGAGCTGGCCGCCGAGATGATGGTCGCACTTGCGGTTCAGTTACCCGGGGCGTCGTTCGTCTTGTGCGCAGACGGGGCCTATGCAACCTTGGCCGGCGCTGGTCTTCAGCACCGTCGTCGTCAGCCGGATGCGTCGCGATGCGGCCCTCTACTTGGCGGCCCCGCCCAAGACCGGTAAGAGGGGAAGGCCGAGGACCAAGGGCAAGCGGCTCTGCACCCCAAAGGTCCGCTCCACCCGCTTGAGACGCAAGGACTTCACATTGACAACCTGTGAGTTCAGGGGATCAAAGGTGGAGAAGCTCTTGTGGTCGACCGACGTGCTCTGGCACCGGGTCAGCCCCACCGCCATGGTCCGCCTCGTCATCGTGCGTGACCCCACTGGACGCGAGCCAGACGACTACTTCTTCACCACCGACCTCACGATATCAGCTGTCGATGTGCTTTCGACCTACGCCGGAAGATGGAGCATTGAGATCGCGTACAGAGATGTCAAACAGATCGTTCGAGGTCACCAACCCCAGTCATGGAAGGGCGAGGGTCCCGAGCGCGCCGCCGGCCTTTCATTCTGGCTCTACAGCGCGGTGTGGGTCTGGTATCTCGACGTCTGTGGCAAGCCCAGGCTTCGCTGTCACGCCGTGGTTCACCAAGAAGTCCACCCCGTCATTCGCTGACGCGTTGGCCGAGCTGCGCCGCACGCTGTGGCATGAACGTATTTCTCCCACTTCCGACGGTGCCCCGCTCAACGCACAAACCGTGAAGATATTGGTGGAGGCACTCGCCGTGGCTGCATAGTGGCTGTGACCGAGATGTCGGGGCGTCGAGAAAGTACGAAAGTCGACCTCAGGAGTACGCAGAATAACTGGAGGAGTTACTACCCCCTCAGAGCGAGACGTCTGCGAGTATCCGGCATCCATCGACAGTAAGAACGACCGCTCGTGAGCGTTGCGTCGTGCCGTTGGAGCCGGCACTGCTCGACGTACTTGCAGAGATCGGTGGTCGGCTGCCGTTGGGTGTGATAACGAGTGCTAACGCTCGCACGCCGTTATAGGTGAGCTTGTACGCGTAGAGGGGATATGTGCTTTGGTCGGAGAGCGCCGATGTGGTAGCTCTACATCGGCTAGGTAGCGTTTGGGTGAGACCGCCCACGTTGCCGTGGGCCGACGCTCGAGTTGGCGACCCGAAGTTTGATTTGATGAGCACGGTGAGTTTGGATCTCAGCATTCGAGGTGAGTTAATCGAGCCGAGATCTCCCAACACCGAGACCGTCGGTTGGGTCGGCATGGCGCCTCGAGCGTTGCTCGCCGTGCTGTTTGTCTGGGTGCCGTGGTTGTGGAGGCCAAACGTGAGCGCACCGGCGATGACGACAACGACGACCGCTGCGGCCGTCGCAACCAAGACCCCACGTCTTGCCGGGCGGGTTCTATCGACACTCTCGAGCGCAATCGTCACGTCGTGGTCACGGTGGGCGCGCTCCACCGGTCTCACCGGCGTCGCTACCAGATCTCTCGCTCGCTCAAGTCTCGCCAAGCGCGCTCGGCACCGTCCGCACTCGCCCAGGTGTGCATCGAGTTCGCCTGGCTGCATTCCAGGTGTCGGCTCTCGATCTATTCGAGACGAGAGGTCTTCGTCGCTCGGGTGGGTCACAGGTACGCGTTCTTTGTCCGGTGTTTCGTCGACGGGCCGATCGGTCATAGTCCCTCCGGGTCATCTCTGTTCAAGAGCGGGCCAGCCTTTCCGGAGGTACTCGCCGATTCGGACGTTTCTGACTCGGGCTCTTCTCCTAACACTTGTTTGACGTCACGTATTCGCGCAAAGTTCCCACGTTCGTCAACTCTCACCCGCTCGACCTCGTCATCGAGGAGGTCCGCGAGCATCGCGCGGCCCCTTGCTATCCGGGATCTCACCGTGCCGACTGGAACTTCCAACACGGCCGCTATCTCATCGTAGGGGAGATCACAGATGTCGCGCAGGACTACCGCACAGCGAAACTCCGTTGAGATCTTCCCGAGAGCGACGTCGACGTCGACCTTGTCCGTCGCCGCCCGCGCGGGGTCGAGCGTCGCTGATCGTGGGAGTCGTGTCGACCCTGGATCGCACGACTCAACTGACGACGCGGCTGACGGCGATATTCCGACGATCGCGTGCCGCTTGCGGCGCCGTAACTCGTCGACACAGGAGTTCGTCGCGATCCGGTAGACCCACGTCGCAAACGTGGAACGAGAGTCGAAACGAGAAATCGATCGAACGACGGCGAGCATCGTCTGTTGAGTAGCGTCCTGCGCGTCGACATCGTTGCCGAGCATGCGTCGGCAAAGAGCGTAGACCCGGTCGTAGTGGGAACCGAGGAGCTCTTGTAAGGCGTCGCGGTTCCCCCTCTTCGCCGCGGCGACGAGTATCGCATCGGTATCGGTGTTCGTAGCGCCAGCCTAGAACACCTGGGCGCAAAGATCCGAGAACGCCCGGATTGGACGTGCCGCCTCACCTGGCTATCTCCTTACGGGCCGGGTTGCGCAGATGGGCAAGAGTCGGCAAGTCGGGAACCGGTGTGACGGGCGCGAGGTCGGGTCCTCGGATGTCCGCTGCACACACGACAGTTAGACCGGACTAGAACTCGACCCGTGCCGAGATGACTGCGCTGCGTGAGACCATCGCCATCCTCTCCGACCCCGGGGCAGTCGACGACATTCGCCGAGCAGAGGCCGATGTCCTTGCCGGGAACACGGTTGAGGTCGAAGAGTTGCGCGACTCGATGCTCTCGCGCCACAACACCACCGCGTGACGGGTCGCTGGAACGTCGAACTCACCGGCCCGGCACGACGGGCGCTCGGAAAAGTTCCCCCTGAGCCCATTGCGTGGGCGGCACACGTTCATCGCCGAGCGGCTTCCCATCAACCCGTATCGCCTCGGTGGCGACCTGTCAGGGCCTTATGCAGGTAGCCGCGCTGCCCACCTCGGCACCTATCGCGTGGTGTACCGCATCGACGAGGACCACCGAACGGTCTACGTCCTTTCGATCCTGCTTCGGGGCGACGTCTACGGCGTCCGCTGACCGTTCCCCGCACTATCAGCGAATATCTCACTTACCTTGAGACCTCGTGTCGGGGTCTAGGCGGAGGTCTTGGATCAATCAATGTGCGGTAGTTCAGCGTCAGAGACTGCGAATCGAAAGAGATTCGCCCGCGGGAATGTAACCGGTACCGAAACGTGCGGACGACGTGCGGACCCCAGCCAGCGCGCCCCAGGCAGGACTCGAACCTGCGCTCCCGGCTCCGGAGGCCGGTGCTCTATCCACTGAGCTACTGGGGCGTGGTGGAGATCAAACGTAGCGCCCACGCTGTTTCGCTGAACCAGCTTACAGTCCCTACTGAGTGCCCAGAGGACGCAAGGATTCTTCGGCCGCTAGGGGGTAGTTGTGAACCGTTCGCCGGTGAGTTCGCCGACGATCGCGTCGAGGTCGGGCTCGACGACGGTCGGTACGGAGATCTGGCTGATCGCAAGGTCTGGATCCTTCAGACCGTGTCCGGTCAAGACACACACGACCGTCGCGCCCTGCGGTACTCCCACCTTGAGCAAACCCGCGACCGACGCCGCCGACGCCGCCTCGCAAAAGACCGACTCTTTCTCGGCCAAGAAGCGGTACGCCTCGACGATCTCGGCGTCACTCACCGCCGTGATCGATCCACCCGATTCCTTGGCCGCCTCGACGGCTGGTTCCCAACTCGCCGGGTTCCCGATCCTGATCGCGGTCGCCACCGTCTCTGGGTCTTCAACTGGATAACCGAGCACTATCGGAGCAGCTCCTTGCGCCTGGAAACCGAGCATCCTCGGAAGCTGCCGCGACTTTCCCGCAGCGTGGTACTCGCGGTATCCCCTCCAGTACGCCGTGATGTTCCCCGCGTTCCCGACCGGTATGCAGTGGACGTCAGGCGCGTCTCCGAGCGTGTCGACTATCTCGAACGCGCCCGTCTTTTGTCCTTCGATCCGGTACGGGTTCACCGAGTTGACTACCGTCACCGGAGCGACCTCTGGGAGTTTGCGGACGATCTCAAGAGCTTGGTCGAAGTTCCCGCGCACCTGGAGAACTTTCGCACCGTGCATCAGAGCCTGTGCGAGCTTGCCAAGCGCGATGTGGCCCTCGGGGATCAAGACGACACAGTCGAGCCCCGCTCTCGCCGCGTACGCCGCCGCGGACGCAGAAGTGTTCCCCGTCGACGCGCAAACTACCGCTTTCGCGCCCTGAGCGACAGCCATCGATATCGCCATCGTCATCCCGCGATCCTTGAACGAACCCGTCGGGTTCGCCCCTTCCACCTTCAAGTAGACCTTCGCTCCGACCCGACGCGACAGCTCCGGAGCACTGAGCAACGGCGTCGCACCTTCTAACAGAGTGACGACTGGATCTCCAACTCTGCCCGGCAAGAACTCTCGATACTCAGCGATTATCCCACGCCACGCACTCAACATTTCACTCCAACGATCGGTCTTTGAGTCGGCCTCATTCGTCCCCGACCACTCTCAGGACTCCTCCCACCCTGTCTACGACGTCTAAGTTACCGAGCTCCACCAGCGTCGCCGCGACGTCACCTTCTCGCGCCACGTGAGTAAGAAAAATCAGCCGCGCCTCGGATCCCAGTCCAACTTGTTCCATCACGCGAATCGACACCCCGTTCTTTCCAAACACCGTCGCGACCGACGCGAGCACTCCGGGTCGGTCGACGACCTCGACGCTCATGTAGAACGCAGATCTCAACTCCTCTCGCGGCCAGACCTCCATCGGCGCCCTGCGGGGCTGTGGGCCAAACGTACCAGCCGACAGATTTCTCGCCGCGTCGATAACGTCGCCCAACACCGCACTCGCCGCCGCGGCTCCCCCCGCCCCGGGGCCGTAGAACATGAGCTCTCCACAACCGTCTCCTTCGACAAAGACCGCGTTGAAGGCACCCCTCACCGACGCTAGGGGATGCGTTCGGGGCACCATAGCTGGATGGACTCTCACCGAGATAGACGGACCACCATCGAGCAGTTCAGCGATAGCGAGGAGTTTGACTACGTAGCCGAGCTTTCGCGCGAACTCGACGTCGACGGCCCGGACGCCGGTGATCCCTTCTCGATGGACGTCTGTGCCGTTCACGTCACAGCCAAACGCGAGCGACGCGAGGATCGCCGCCTTCGACGCCGCGTCGTCTCCGCCTACGTCCGCGGAGGGATCGCGCTCTGCCAACCCAAGCCTTTGAGCCTCCGCTAGTGCCGTCTCGTACTCTTCGTCGTCTTCATCCATCCTCGTCAAGATGAAGTTCGTCGTCCCGTTCACGATCCCCATCACCCGTTCGATGTGCTCTCCCGCGAGCGACTCCCGCAGCGGACGTACTACCGGGATCGCACTCGCGACCGCCGCTTCATATAGCAGGTCTACGTGGTTCGCCGACGCGATCTCCGCGAGCTCTCCACCGGCGAACGCCAAGAGAGCCTTGTTCGCCGTCACAACCGGACGGCCCTCCAAGAGCGCCGCTTCAACCACCGATCTCGCCGGATCGATCCCTCCCATCACCTCCACGACGACGTCCACGTCATCTCTCGTCGCGAGCCCGATCGCATCGGTCGTGATCAGCGTCCGCGCTATCCCAACCTTCCTCTCGCGTGCCACGTCGGACACCGCGACGCCCGCGATCTCAAGCGATATACCTGTCCTCGCCTCGATCTCCGCGGACCTATCCTCGATCATCTCGACGAGCGCCCCGCCAACGTTCCCGCAGCCGAGCACCGCGACACGAACCACGTTTGTACTGGGCGCCGCCGACGAAGAAGTCACCGGATCACGCTAGCGCTTCGTGAAACGTTCATTGAAAGATATCACCTGTATTGCGTATATGCGAAACACGCACTATAATAATTGTATGTTGCCGGCCGCCAGCATTCTCGTGAACGCACGTACCCTGAGCGGACTGTCGCGCCGACAGGTCGCTCAGCTAGCTGATGTCGCTCCGTCCACGGTGAGTCGGATTGAGAGTGGGGAAATCTCCCCCACCGTCGAGATGCTAGGGCGTCTGCTCGACGCCATCGGGTGCGAAGTCTCGCAGGTGATCACCCCAAAGTCCGATCCGGTGGCGATAGCTGCCGCCCGTTCAGTTCTGGACCCAAGTAGCGGTCTGGGTGCGGTGCCTGGAGTAGCTGATTGGCTGGAGCGGTGGAAGACAATTGGGCTGATTACTGTCGGAGGTGAAGCTCGGGACAACGCGAAATTGGCCAAGACAGCCGGTCTATCGGCGCGCATTGCACGTCGAGAAGGACTGACTAAATACGTCCGAGAAGGGTCGTGGGTGGACATCGCATCTCGAATCAGGGCGACAGGTGAGTCTTGGGCGGCGACGGGTGGGGCAGCAGCCAATCGTCTACTGCCAAGCGCCGATGCGCCGTGGCCGATCTTCTACGTCTCGGACCCAACGACCGTGGCTACATCTGCCGGGTTTGTGGCAAAGACTGATATCGGGCCAACTATGAGCCTGCTCCCGTTTGATGGAATCGCTGACGTCGGTGTGACAGAGGACAGTGCCGGATTCTACTGGGTTGATCCTCTTCAGGTGTTGATCGACTGCTACGGCGGGACGGATCGGATGCCGGAACAGGCCGACGCTCTGGCAGCAATGTTCGATTCGGACTCGACGTTGTCCAATGTCTAATCTTCCGAGGCGTTGGGGAAGGGGCGCCCCAGCGGGTAGGCAGTTCGTTGGGAACGTTCACCCGGAGTCCAGTACCGAGCTGGGATCATCCGACCTCTATGCAGCCTACAGCTACGACCTCGGAACTGCTGGCGCCAGGGATGCGCTGCTGGACGTACTTGTTGCGTTAGAGGCGCATCGGGAGGCTCTTGTTATTGTCGGAGCACAAGCCGTGTATGAGCGGACAAGACATCTATCTGGGGTGGTTCCCACCTCCACCAAGGACGGCGACATAGCCGTTGACCCAACCCTTCTATCAAAAGAGCCGCTAATTGGGGAAGCAATGGCTGGGGCCGGATTCTTTGCAGCCCGTCCGGAACGTCCTGGTATTTACTCTCAGGCTCCTACTCCCCCCGGTGGAAACCCTGTCCCGCCGACCATCGATCTTATAGCTCCAGAGGTGATAGCCGGAGTCCAAAATGTTGGTGCTAACAAGAAGCGCGGGGCACGGATTGAGGGGCACGGTAAGAAGGTGGTGGGTCGAGCCGACGGCATTGAAATGGCGATGATTGACCGGGACCTACTTGTCATCGAGCCGATGAATACCAGCCATCGCACACCCATCGAAGTAAAGGTCGCCGGTGTCGGTGGCTTGCTCTCTGCCAAGGCGTGGAAACTCCACCAGCGTTTTGTGGAGGCAGATGGAGGAAAGCCACATCGTCTTCTCCCGAAGGATGCTGGGGACGTATGGCGACTCATGGCCGTATCGGACCCGAACAAGATCAGAGAGACCTTCGATCAGTGTGAGCAACACCCACAGTTTGGAGTCTCGACGGCCATTGGGCGGCAGCGATTGATCGAGATGTTTGCTCCGGGCGGGAGAGGCTCTGCACTGGCGGAAGAGAACTTTTTGGACCAGATGGACGGAGATCGGGTTCGGGCCGTGATTGACGCTTGGGTGGCCCGTTTCACCGCCTGACCCCGTCGTCATCCACGACGTCGAGACGGAGCAAGTCTTCGTACGTCTCCCCCCGCACCACAAGACGCGCTTCACCGTCTCTTACGAACACGATCGGCGGTCTCGGGACCTTGTTGTAGTTCGACGCCATCGAGTAACCATACGCACCCGTCACCGGCGTGGCCAAGATATCGCCAACTACCAGGTCGTCGGGAACGTACGCCTCCGAGATCAGCGTGTCCCCGGTCTCGCAGTGCTTCCCGACGACTCGAACGGACCTCGGACGACTCGCCTCGACCTCTCGCGCGAGGAACGCCTCATACCCACTCCCGTAGAGGACCGGGCGCGGATTGTCACTCATCCCTCCGTCGACCGACACGTACGTCCGGATCCCCGGGAGGTCCTTGATCGTCCCTACCCGATACAGCGTGATCGCGGCCCTCGCTACGATCGAACGGCCCGGTTCCGCGCTCACCCTCACCGACTCGCTAAGTCCCACCCTCTTGCACGCCGACCTCACCGCCTCGGCCCACTCTCGTTGGCTCGGCGCCGTCTCACCGTTGACGTAGGGCACTCCGAGACCGCCTCCGACGCAGAGCTCCTCCAAAGCGAACGGAACGAAGAACTCCGCGAGGATCTCGGCCGCCCTCTCGAACGACCTCACTTCGAACACCTGGCTACCGATGTGAGCGTGTATCCCTCTCAGCTCCACTCCATCCACCCCAACGAGTCTCTCGACCGCCTCGCTCGCCGCCCCCGACGCGACCGAGAATCCGAACTTCGTGTCCTCTTGGCCGGTCCGGACGAACTCATGTGTGTGCGCCTCGACACCGGGGGTAACCCTTATCAGGACCCTCACCGGCGCCGGCAACGCGCCCGCCCGCCCGACGAGTCGCTCTACGCGATCTATCTCGTCGAACGAGTCGACGACTATGCGACCTACTCCGATCGAGACCGCCTCGGACAGCTCCGCTTCGGACTTGTTGTTCCCGTGCATCACCAACCGTTGTGGCGGGACCCCCGCAGCCAACGCCGTGTATAGCTCCCCTCCCGTCGAGACGTCCAGGCACATCCCCTCTTCGAACGCGACCGACGCCATCGCCCGGCACAGGAACGCCTTCGTCGCGTACGCAACCCCGTCCCCCCACGCCTCCACCGCCTCACGGCACGCCTCTCGCAAGTGCTCTTCGTCGTAGACGAACAACGGAGTCCCGAACTGCTCCACGAGCTCCAACACGTCCGACCCGCCGACCACAAGACGCCCCCCCGCGCCGACCGACGCCGTCATCGGCAGCAGCGCGCGCTCCAGCGGGTCAGTTTTGTGAGACTCCGGTGCCATCGAGCCAAGGATACGGCACCACCGTGCCCACCCGACAGCCCGCACCGCTCACCGTCTCGGCGACAGGAGGGTCTCGGTCGCAGGAGGGTCTCGGCGGCGCGGTCTCGACAGCGGCAGGGTCTCGGCGACACGGTCTCGACAGCGGCAGGGTCTCGGTCGCGGAGCAACGAACACCCGTTTGTTATGGTGGTGTACGTGAGCAAACCCAAAGTTCGCGACCGAGCAGAGTATGCGTTCCGTATCGAAGTGCACATCCGCCGTTCATCGCGCACCGACCGGCGGAGGCGGCGAGCCAGACCAACGAACAGCGTTATCGGGTACGGGACGTGACCCCGAAACTCGCCCATCGGACCGGGTCGCCAGCGCCCATCCGGTTCGAGCTCGGGCCGTGAGCCCGGTTGCCTACGAGGTCCGCGACGGCAAGGCCCGATACGACGGGCGGACCTTGTCTCAGTGGGTGCCAGAGATCATGCAACGACTCGTCGGTAGATGCTTGTGGGCGACCGAGGATCTAGTCGCCGCTCGGCACAGCGCCGACGACACAGAGGTCGCTCCCAGGGTCGCATGCAGCCTGGCCCAACAGGCGGCCGAGAAGGCCATTAAGGCGATGTTGGTCTCGTCCGCCCTCGATGACGCCACTTCCCGTGACGCTGGACCGGTGGAACTGGACGTCGCTCCCGACGAACGCCGTCAGCATGGGTTACCGCTCAGGCCGACTTCGCGGCCTCGTCGTCCGCCCCCAGCAGCCGGGTCTTGCGGCGGCCCTCGACGATGTTCACTTCGAGCTTTGCGCCGAGTGCCTCGACGTAGTGTTCGAGTACCTCGATCGTCACGTTCTGCGAGCGTTCGATGGCGGCGACGCGTGGCTGGGAGACGCCCAGGCGCTCCGCGAGCTCACGCTGGCTTAGTCCAGCGCCTTCACGCAACGCCGTGAGCCGGCTGGCGAGAAGGAGTTCCTGTTCGATCTCGGCCACTCGTTCCTCGGCGCCTTCTGGCGCAAGGACCCGCTTTTCCCAGTCTCGTAGGCTCATTGTCCCTTCCTTTCCCTTCTTCCCTTCGTCTGACCTCGCTCGGCGTTCATCCCTCCGAGATGGGCGTTGTAGCGCTCGTCCGCGATCGGCACGTTCAGCTCGTACCACTTCGACCATGCGTTCGACTTGTCGCCCCCGACGAGCAGGATTGCCTGCCGCTTCGGATCGAACGCGAAGAGGACTCTCATCTCCGTCCGTCCTGTGGATCCGGGCCGCAGCTCCTTCATGTTCTTGTGCCGACTGCCCTTCACCGAGTCGACAAGCGGGCGACCGAGCGCCGGACCGTGGTTCGGAGGACGCGAACGGCAGCCAACAGCGCTTCGGCGTCGGCTTGATCGAGGTCGTCGACCCACCTCTCGAATGTCAGATCGAACTCGACCTCCCACGATCGTCCCGGCACGCGATAACGATACCATTATCGACTCCCAGCGCGGAACATCGTTGGCACTTGCCACGGTCTCTCACTGGTAGTGCTCGGTACCGTATCGCCAACGTGGGCCAGTTCTAACGGCGGGAGCGCTGGGAGAACGATGCGAAAGTGGCCCACGATCGGGCGAATAGACCCCGTAGGTTGCCCCGGCGCCTCAGGTGCGTTACTATGGTGTCAATCCAATAGCGCCTCGAAGCGGAAGCTGCGACTCGATCCGGAGATCCAGATAACGTTGTCGTAGCGGATGGACGTGGGGGTGGTTCGGTGGACCGCTGATACCTATCCCAACTTCCCGTTTTTCCCGAAGAGCGCGGTGCACGTGCATACGCGAGTCATTTCACAAGATTGAGGAGGCCGATGACTGCCGAACAGCAGCTCGAACGGTCGGTGCTCGAAAGCAAGGAGCGAGACGAGCTCCACGCGATAGCCCAGGCGATGGCCATAAAGACCAACACCCGGACGAAGAAGGCCGACATTATTGACCAGATCCTGAGTGCGACCGGAGTTGACGTCTCTTCAAATCCACCGTCTCGAAACGGAACTTCGGCAACCGCCGTCGAAGCTAGCTCGAACGGATCCGAACCCGCCGGCGAGAGTTCGTCGAAGAACCCGGTCGCCGCCTCGCAGACCGACGCCGACGAATCCGGCGGCCCGCCGGAGAGCATCGAGGATCGAGGAAGCTCATCAGAGCTCTCGGATCAACGCGGACTCGACGGTGAAGCAGACGCCGAATCGCCCAGAACCCCCCAGCGTCGGGGGAACACTTCGAACGGTCCTCGCGGCGGGAACCAGGCGGGATCCCAGGGGAACGTCGAAGCCGGCAACCGACGAGGTGGTCGGCGTCGGAGAGGGAGAGAACGCTCTTCGGGCGCTCAAGGCGGTCAAGGTGGTCAAGGTGGAGAGCTCCAGGGGGGAGCGAATCAAGACGCCGCTTACCAAGGTGAACTCGTCGACGTCAAAGGACTCTTGGACCTACGCGACGAGGGGTACGGCTTCTTGCGCTGCGACGGGTACCTACCTTCCAGCAAGGACGTCTACGTCTCGATCAGCCAGGCGCGCCGCTTCGCTCTTCGAAAGGGGGACTACATCGAAGGCGCCTGCCGGCCGGCTTCTAACAACGAGAAGTACCCCGCCCTACTGAGAATCGACGCGATATGTGGGATGACCCCCGACGAAGCGCGGGCCCGCCCGCGTTTCGAAGACCTCACCCCGCTCTTCCCCGACTCGCGGCTCAATCTGGAGATGCCCGGCTCAAAGGACAACGTCACCGCTCGGATCGTCGATCTCCTCTCGCCGATCGGGAAGGGGCAACGTGGCCTGATCGTCTCTCCGCCGAAGGCCGGGAAGACGACCGTGATGAAGCAGATAGCCCACTCGATCGAAGCAAACAATCCAGACGTCCACCTCATCGTCCTCCTCGTCGACGAGCGCCCCGAAGAGGTGACCGATATGCGAAGGTCAGTACAGGGCGAGGTCGTCGCGTCAACCTTCGATCGCCCCTCCGACGAGCACACCGCCGTCGCCGAACTCGCGATCGAGCGCGCGAAGCGGCTCGTCGAAGGCGGGACCGACGTCGTGATCATCTTGGACGGGATCACGCGGCTCGCACGAGCGTACAACCTCGCAGCTCCCGCGACCGGGCGGATCATGTCCGGAGGTGTCGACTCCGGCGCCCTCTATCCACCGAAGAAGTTCTTCGGCGCCGCACGAAACATCGAGGAGGGCGGATCACTCACCATCTTGGCCACCGCACTCGTCGAGACCGGTTCGAAGATGGACGAGGTCATCTTCGAGGAGTTCAAGGGGACCGGCAACATGGAGCTTCGCCTCGACCGGCGGCTCGCCGAACGGCGCCTCTACCCCTCGATAGACGTCAACGCGAGTTCGACGCGACACGAAGAGCTCTTGTTCGACCGTGGGCAGCTCCAACAGGTCTGGAAGCTCCGCCGCGTTCTCAACGCGCTCGCCAACGACGGCAACACCGCGTCGGGGCTCGAGTTATTGATGGACAAGATCCGTGCGACCGCCAGCAACGACGAGTTCTTGGCCGAGATCGCCAAGGGACAGACGCCCAACGGTTGAGCGACTAGCGGCTGAGTTAACGAACGCTCGCCGCGGCAAGTCCGTTATGCGGGGGGAGAGGAGTCTTGGCCCATCGCCTCTGCCTATCGAGAAATTAACCGTACGGTTTTTAGCGTATTAGAGACAAAAACCGTACGGTTTTTGATACTATAATGAGATGGCAATGAATGAGGGACAGGTCGGCGTTGCGGTGCGGCGCGATAGCCCCTGGTGGAGGAGCCCAGCTTGGGCGGACTCTGACCGAGACCTGCGAGACGTAAGATCCTCAGGCATCAGCTATGACCCACGGCCGTTGGCCGGGATCGTCCCCGGGGGACTCTATCTACTCTACGGCCCACGGCGTGTCGGTAAGACCGTTTCGGTAAAGAGGGCCATAGAAGAACTCCTCGCGACGGGTATAGACCCATTGCAGATCGCCCGAGTTAGCGTCGACGGGTGGCAATCCAACCGGCTCGGAACGCTATACGAATACGTAGTTCGTGTGCTCACGAGTTCGATCGGAAATAAGCACCGCTACTGGTTCATCGACGAGATCACCGCGTCAACCGGCGAGTGGTGGTCCGTCGTAAAGAACCTGCGAGACAACACAGCATTCGGCGATGACTGCATAGTGCTCACCGGCTCGTCAAATGCTGGCCTCGACGAGGCTATCAAGGCGTTCGCTGGCCGACGAGGAACCGCCGTCTATCCCGACCGGACTCTACTGCCGATGGACTTCGGGGACTTTTGTACAAGCGTCGGCGCAGACCTTCCTCAAATCGACGGTCTGCGCGCCGACGAACTTCTCTCGAGGCGAGCAGAGGCCACCTGGCTTGATCTAGCGCGCTACACCGATGACCTCGTAGCGGCCTGGCAGGCCTATCTCGAGGTAGGCGGATACCCAAACGCGGTCGCCGACTGGCGGCGGTCCAACCGGGTGGAGGTTTCTACAACACAGGCGCTTTGGGACGTCGTGCGTGGTGAGGCCCTCACCACAGCGATGAACGAAGCTGTCCTGGGAGCGGTCCTCGGCGGTATCTCATCGAGGCTTACGAGTTTGGTGAACCAGGCTCGCTTCGCTGAAGATACAGGAGTCACCAGAGGGACCCTATCCACGCGCATCGACGCGCTTATTGGCGCGTTCCTCGCCTGGAGTTGCCCGCGTGCCACCTCTTCGGGGGCACCCGACTATGCCAGACAACGCAAGCTGTACTTCCTCGATCCGCTCGTTGCCCAACTTCCCCACCTCATCTACGGCCACGAATCACCCGATATCACCCGATTAAACGAACAACAGCTCGGTGTCGCCTTGCTCGCCTGGAACGAGCGGGTGCAACCAGGATCAATACGTTCAGCCCAGTGGGTTACCCATCACCGCGGCACCAAAGGTAGCGAAATCGACTTCGCCGGCATTTGCGCGGACTCACGCCAACGCTCGACGCCGATCGAGGCGAAATACGTTTCTGACGCGTGGCGCCAAGACGCCCTCAGCATCGCGAATTCCACACTGAGACACGGCATCGTCGCTACCCGCGACATCCTCGAGGTTTCTGACGCAAACGCGGTCTGGGCGGTTCCGGCCTCTTTTGTCGCGTATGCCCTGAGCTCCTACTCCAAGGCCACCTTGAACAGTCGATCGCGTGAACCGGCGGTGCCTGTAGTAGGTTAGCTCGTAGATGGTCTAGAATGACCTGAACTATCTACTACTTGTCTATGTTCCTGCCGTTGAATCCCGGCGAACGCCCCAGACGACATAAGGGAGTTTTGCAATGAAGCCCGATATCCACCCCGCATACGTCGAGGCCCAGGTGAGGTGCTCGTGTGGCAACACGTTCTCAACTCACTCCACCAAGGCCGACCTACACGTCGAGTTGTGCAACGAGTGTCACCCATTCTTCACCGGCAAGCAGAAGTTGGTCGACTCCGGCGGGCGAGTCGAGAGGTTCCAACGCCGCTACGGCAAGCGAACCGCGAAGCGCAAGACGACAGACGCGGACACGGCGTCCAACGCCAGCTCCTGACCGAACTCACTCTTGAGCGACGGTGAGCGGACTCCTCTGACAGAACCGGGGGTCGAGCGATCTCGATTTCGTTGCGACGGTCCTTCTTCTCCCTGCCGGGACTCCGTTGCGCGACGGCCGTATAGCCTTTAATAATGCTCAGCGACCGCATGTCCTCGATCGAGGAGGAATTCGACGCCGTTAGGGCTGCGCTCTCTGATCCCTCGGTCTCCTCGGACCCCGCGCGCCTAAGGGACCTCTCACGGCGCCATAAAGAGCTCGACGAGATAGTGTCGACTTGGCGGCGTCTCGGACAAGCCCGCTCTGACTTCGACACCGCGCGAGAGATGATTGCGGAAGCCTCCGGCGATGATCGTGAGCTATTGCATGCAGAAATCGAGTCGGCCGAAGCCGATATCGAATCACTCGAGGCTCGCCTGAACACCCTCCTCATCCCAAAGGACCCCAACGACGGCCGCAACGTAATCGTCGAGATCAGAGGCGCCGAGGGTGGCGAAGAAGCGAACCTGTTCGCCCGCGATCTATTTGACATGTACAGCCATTACGCCGCCGCGAGGGGCTGGAAGCTCGACGTCCTCTCGGAGAGTCCCTCGGAACGTGACGGACTGAACGAAGTCGTCTTCATGGTGAAAGGTGAAGACGCCTGGACGCGCTTGGAACATGAAGCCGGGCCACATCGCGTACAGAGAGTTCCCGTCACCGAGGCAAAGGGGAGGGTCCACACTTCCGCGGCAACCGTAACCGTCCTCCCCGAAGCCGACGAGGTGGACGTATCGATCGACCCCGGTGACTTGAAGATCGACGTCTATCGCTCCACCGGGCCAGGTGGTCAGTCGGTCAACACGACCGACTCCGCCGTACGAATAACTCACTTGCCGACCGGGATAGTCGTTGCGATGCAAGACGAGAAAAGCCAGATCCAGAACAGGGCAAAGGCGATGGTCGTCCTCAGGGCAAGGTTGTTGAAAGCAGAACAGGACCGCCAGGCACAAGAACTCGCGCAACAGAGACGAAGCCAAGTCGGAGGGGGTGGGAGGTCCGAGAAAGTCCGAACGTATAACTACAAGGAAAACCGCGTAACCGACCACAGAGTCAACCTGACACTCCACAAGCTCGATCAGGTCCTCGCCGGTGACCTCGACATGCTCGTCGACGCGCTCGTCGCCGACAAGCGCACCCGGCAACTCGCCGGTGACCATGAACTTAAATCTTGAGACTTCTCGGCGAGCCGATACGGTGAAAACGCCCACGCTAACCAGGAAAGAGTTGATCGACGACTTGGGAACAAGATTGGGTTCCCGCTCCGAGGCGACGTGGATCATCGAGGACGTCCTCGGGTCACGGACGTCTTCGATCCCCAACGACGCGTTCGTCCGCCTCAACGAACTCGTCGAGCGGAGAATAGCGGGAGAGCCTCTCCAGTATCTCCTCGGACACTGGTCCTTCAGGGAGATCGATCTCATCGTCGACGGCCGGGTCCTTATCCCACGACCCGAGACCGAACAAGTCGTCGAAGTCGCGTTGGCCGAACTCGCTCGTACGACCGCCACCCGGCAGAAAGACCGCGCTCTCGTGGTGGATATCGGCACCGGATCCGGATCGATCGCGCTCTCGATATCAGCCGAAGCAGGACTCGCCATTCCCGGGATGCGAGTGCTCGGTACCGACGTCGACGCAGACGCGTTGGAACTCGCACGCGAGAACTTGGAGCGGGTCTCTCTCGATCGTCCCCACTGTAGGGAACAAGTGGAGTTCTTCGTCGGCGACTTGTTCGGCGCGTTAGGCGAGCATCTGAAAGGCCAGATCGATCTGGTAGTTTCGAACCCGCCCTACGTGGATGCGAGCGAGTGGCCCGATCTTGATCCCGAGGTGAGAAGAGAACCACTTCGTGCTTTGCTCGCTTTGCCCGGCAGTGACGGGACTCTTGGTTTTGGACTCGTCGAGCACGTCGTCGAGTCCGCACCCGCCTGGCTCTCCGACGCCGGGGTCCTCGTCGTCGAGATCGCGCCACACCAGTCCGCAGCAGCGCTCTTAACCGCTTCGAACGCCGGCTTTCGCGATCTCTTCGTTGTTCCAGACTTAGCGGGTCGTGAGCGCGCGCTCGTCGCACGGAAGTGAGACTCGCCGCACTCGATCTGTGCCGGCAACAGCCTCCATTATCGGGGGAGTCGTGATTGAGACGGGTACCCAAGCGGACGCTCTCCGGGCGTTGTCCGATGGTGAGGTGGTCGCTATTCCAACCGATACGGTCTATGGATTGGCAGCCCGGCTGGACCGTCCTCGTGCGATCGAGTCAATCTTCGCGATCAAGATGAGGCCTCATGACCAGTCGCTTCCCGTCCTGATCGGCCGGATCAAGCAGCTCGACTCTGTCGTCGCCGAGTGGCCGAGAGCCGCGCGCCAGTTAGCGAACCGGTTTTGGCCAGGAGCGATCACCCTCGTCGTTCCTGCCCGCCCCGACGTCGGCGAGTTAGTCGGAGGGTCGGGCGAGACCATAGGGGTACGGCTACCACGAAATCGGATCGCACGGTCGCTAATCAAGAAAGCAGGTCCACTCGTCGTCACCAGTGCGAACCTTCACGGTCAACCCGAAAGCACGACTTCGTTAGATGTCGCCGACAGCTTTGTGGGAGGCCAGGACGATCGCTCGTCTCCCGTTCTCGTGCTCGACGGCGGGACCTGTGCCTCCGCGCCCTCCACCGTCGTCGACTGCACCGTCTCTCCGCCCATGTGCATTAGGGAAGGTGGAGTGCCGTGGTCGTGGGTCGAGGCGGCCTTGCGCTGAGATAGCTGCGATAGGCTTAGATATGGTGAGAACGATCGCGACGCGGGATTAGATGTGGTCGGTGTACGACGGGGAGCGCTTCCCATCGCTCAAGTTGCCGAGCGAATAGCTCACTCGCTCAAGGAAGGTCAAGAACGGACCGCCTGGCGATGGTTGATGCAATTCATCGATGATTTCAGCGGCTCCTCGCCAAGAGGGCGCGCGTCTCTGGTGCGAGATCCGCCTGCCGAGTTCACCGGTGATCGGCGCTACGACGCTGCTCTCGCCGCGTTGGTGGAGCATCTGTGTGTGAAGGTTGACGTCACAATTCCATCTTGGACCGATGATCCGCGGTGCTTCGCTGAGCCGTGGTGGTTTGTCGCGGGGTTGCCCGGCTATCGCGCCGTTGCACTGCGCGACAGCCCGATCTCCTTTAAACGTCACGGAGTCTTCGTTACGAAAAATGCGCTTGACCGCGTCTGATCTCTTTGGTTCAGCAGAGATCATGTTCGCGTTTGACAATTTAGCGTCCGAGTTGGCCCGGCGCCGTGTCAGGGGAGAGCTGTTCGTTGTCGGCGGATCTACTGTCGCGCTCGTTTACGAATCGGAACGCACGACACGTGACGTAGATGCCGTGTTCTTGAACAGGTGCCTGCCCAATCTCGAAATTCCTCGAAAAACTGCCGATCTGCTAAATGAGCTCTTCGGCCCCGAAGCAGGTGAGCGAGGTGAGCGAAGTGGAGGGCCAGCGCGTGGGAGTGACCGCATTGCTAGTGTCCGGTGCAGGGAATGTGGTCGGATCTTGCGGTCGCACTCGAGTATCTTGGCCGGTGTTGGGCCTAAGTGCGCTCAAAGGGCGCGCTAGGGCGAGGAAACAGTGCACGACGTGTACGACGTGTCGACTGTCCCAAGACCTGCTTTCACGCGCTACGCGAGGGTGAGTACGCCGTTCTCTTGCAGGGTGCCGGTTCTGCCACAACCTTCCGATGTCGTGATCGATTCTAACGAGTCGGGATCGGTGATGTTCGCCCACGTCCTCCTCCCGTCGTCGAAGACGCACGCGACGATCGCTCGCTCCGGCGCCCCCTCGCGGTCGTAGGTGACGGCGTACGTCTCGATCACGACCGCACCGACAGCGGAGGAGTCCACGCTCCTCTGGGGGAGTGAGTCGACTTCATCCTGCACGTCTCTCCATCTGAAACCATCTACCCCGTCGTGCGCCGGCGGCCTCGACGCGAAGACCCCGATCGAGTGTTTCGTCGCGTACCAACCGAGCCCCGTCACCAACCCTACCGATCCCGGCTCCTCGCGTAGCTTCGTCACCACAGACGCAATCGCGTGTGACGTGTAGTTGTTGCCCGGACCCCCGCCGAATGTCAGCCCCCCCGTCAACGTGAGCGGTCTCGCCGGGTCGTCTATTCGCAGGCCTAGTTCGTGCGCCGCGATCTGTACCGCGCACGGAAAGCACGAGTACAAGTCGATCAGACCGACGTCGTCTATTCCAACTCCGGCCATCTCCAGCGCGGCGCGTCCCGCCAAGTGGATCGCCGGTGATCTGTGGAGCTCCATTCGATGAGACAAGAACCAGTGGTCGTGGGCGTCCGCCCCCGCTAAGGGAAAGATGAGACGTTCCTTTGGAACTCCAGCGCTGAGTGCCGCTTCGAGCGAGCAGACGATGTATCCAGCGCCTTGGTCAACCTGCAAGTTCGCCGTACACAACTTCGTGTAGGGAAACGTGACCATCCGATTCGACGCGGTTGCCTCGACGATCTCCTCTGGACTCTTGAACTCGCGAATCCACGCGTACGGGTTGGACGCCGCGACCTTCGAGAACGACGACCAAAGGCGGCCGATCCGTGCGCGATGTTCCTCGACGCTCCACCCGTTCGCTCCCCGCAACGCATTCTCCAATAGCGGGTACGCGTGGATCGGAAGCATGATCCCGCGTTCGAGCTCGAAGTTCGTAACCGGCGGTCGATCCGTCCCAAACTCGACCGGCTCCGGCGTCGACTCAGCAGGCTGAGTCGGCCAGTTGAGCGATCGCCCTCCGGGTTGTCGGAGGGCAGCCGAGTGGGTGTACATGCACTCCGCACCGGTAACCGCGACGACGTCCATCTCGCCCCTTGAGATCGATAGAGCGCTCGCGTGCAGGATCGACTCCGGGTTGTTCCCGCCAACTCCAGAGAGTACGAACTCCCGGGGTTCTATCCCTAGAATTTGTGCGACGCTAAGCGCCGGATTCTTCGTCCGCCATCCGAGCGGAGCGACGACTCGAAGGCTGGAGGCACGCCGGAGGAGTCTGTCGCCAACCGACGCGGCCCCCCCTGGGTTAGACCCGCCACAGTCCTCAGCTGCCAATCGAAGTGCCCGCGCCATCAGCGCTGATGGATCGGGTCGATCGATGAGTTCGACGTCAGGATCGGGGAGGTTCGTCACCTGCCCGACTCCGGCGATCACCGGCGTTCTTAGATCTAGCACCATGAGAACGCAGCGTACCGGGTTATCGGCCCGCGCTCTAACCCGGGAGCCACCGGCCATCGCCGCTCGTCACGACCTCGTCGGACCTCGTAACGCCTCTCCTGTAGGTCTTCTTGGGTCGCAGCGTTCGCTACACTTCAAGTATGCGAATAGCTGCCGGGTCCGATCATGCCGGCTTCGAGCTCAAAGAACTTCTCGTCTCGTACCTAGAGGCCCAAGGGCACGAAGTCGCCGATCTCGGGACCACCAACGGCGTCGACTCGGTCGACTACCCCGACTTCGGCGCCGCAGTCGCTAGAGCCGTCGTCTCCGGAGACGCCGACCTCGGGGTCTGCGCGTGCGGGACCGGGATCGGGATCGCGATCGCCGCGAACAAGATCCCCGGAGCCCGCGCCGCGGTGATCCACGACGTCACAACCGCTAAGCTCGCAAGAGAGCACAACCACGCAAACGTCGTCTGCCTCGGTGGTCGCACCACAGGCACCGCAACCGCAACGGACGCCCTCGCCGCGTTCTTGGCGGCCACTCCCGAACGAGGGAGACACGACAAGCGTATCGAAAAACTTCGAGACCTCGACGGTAGCTCGACGAAGGGAGACCCCCAGTGATCAGTGATCGTGACCACGACCCGCGCGACGCGCACGACCGCGGAGTCCGACGTCGAGACGACGGTCCTTTTGCGCATTGGTTGGACAGTGACCCTCACGTCGCCCGCCTTCTCGACGCAGAGATGGACCGTGAGTCCTCTACCCTCCAGCTGATCGCGTCAGAGAACTTCACCTCACGAGCCGTCCTCGCTGCGACCGGCTCTATCTTGACCAACAAGTACGCGGAGGGGTATCCCGGGAGGCGCTACTACGGCGGGAACGAGATCGTCGACGAGGTCGAAGAGCTCGCCAGGCAGCGAGCCGTCGCGCTCTTCGGGGCCGACCACGCAAACGTCCAACCCCACGCCGGCGCGAACGCGAACCTCGCCGCCTACCAGGCCCTGTTGGAACCCGGCGACACAGTCTTGGCGATGCGCCTCGACCACGGCGGGCATCTCACCCACGGGTCCCCGGCATCGATCACCTCCAAGATATGGCGGTTCGTCGCCTACGGCGTCACTCCCGCTCGAGACACCGGCGGCGACGGAAGCGGTCACGGTCACGAGAGCGTCGGCGGTCACGAGAGCGTCGGCGGTCACGAGAGCGTCGGCGAGGTAATCGACTTCGACCAAGTCGCCGACTTGGCCAACTCCGAGCGCCCCAAGCTGATCGTCGCCGGATCGACCGCCTACGCGAGGCAGATCGACCCACAGCCCTTCAGGGAGATCGCGGACTCCGTCGGCGCGTTGTTCATGTTCGACGCCGCCCACCCCGCGGGCCTGATCGCAGGTGGCGCTCATCCAAATCCCGCCCGACTCGCCGACGTGATGACGTTCACGACCCACAAGACCTTGCGCGGCCCAAGAGGTGGTGCAATTCTCTGCCGCTCCGACCTCGCAAAGAAGATCGACAGCGCCGTCTTTCCCGGGCTCCAAGGCGGTCCACTCGAACACGTCATCGCCGCAAAGGCCGTCGCCTTCGCCGAGGCCGCGACCCCCGACTTCGCCGCCTACGCCCATCAGGTCGTCGACAACGCACGTAAACTCGCAACAGCTCTCGCAAACGAGGGTTTCCGGCTCGTCTCCGGCGGGACCGACAACCACATGGTCCTCGTCGACCTGCGCACCTTCGACGCCGACCTCACAGGAAAAGAGGCCCAAGAGGTCCTCGATCAAGCCGGCATAACGTGTAACCGCAACACGATCCCAGACGACCCTCGTTCGCCGTTCGTCACCTCCGGTCTCCGTCTCGGTACCGCCGCCGAGACGACCGCCGGAATGGGTCCTGACGAGATGGTCCTGATCGCAACCTTGATAGGTAGGACGCTTCGCAACAGAGCCGACGACGGCGTCGTCTCGACGACGCGAAAAGAAGTAGCCGAGCTCTGTCGCTCCTTCCCGCCGTACCCACCCGCCGCTTCGGGTGTGTCGGGTTCGTCGGGTGTGTCGGGTTCGTCGGGTTCGTCGGGTTCGTCGGGTTCGTCGGGTTCGTCGGGTTCGTCGGGTTCGTCCCGGAGTTGATGAGCGCTCGGTCAGATGTTTCCAAACAGCGTCCCGCTCTGTTGCAAGGCTGAACGCGCCTTAACGCCCACTTCACCGACAACTTCAGCGATAAAGGTGTCGTAGTGCCGGAGCTCGGCTGGTATCTCTTGGTGCTCGTCGTCGCCGCAGTCGTCACCGGCGCCCTCACTTTGCCGGCTCAACGCATCTCGCAGAAGGTCGGTTACGTCGCGTTGCCCGACGAACGAAAGATTCACGGAAGAGCGACCCCCTACGGTGGCGGCGCCGCAATGTTCATGGGGTTCTCGGCCGCGATGATCGTCGCCGCCCTCCTGCCCGGTCTGCATAGGGTGTTCGCAGGGACGTCGGAACCTTTGGGCGTCGTCCTCGCCGGCGCCGCGATCTTCGCGATCGGTCTGATCGACGACGTGCGAGACATGTCTGCGCCCGCAAAGATGGCCGGACAGGTGCTCGCTGCGAGCATCTTGTACTTCCTCGGTGTTACGATGTACCAGTTCAAAGTACCCCTCGCCGGGTTCATAGTGCTCACCCCCGGATGGATACCGCTGATAACCGCTATATGGGTCATCGCTCTCACGAACGCCGTGAACCTGATCGACGGCCTCGACGGGCTCGCCGCCGGAGTCGTCGCGATCGGCGGAGGCGCGCTCGCCGTCTACGGTCTGCGCCTGATGGATCTAGGTCTCTTGCCGCTCAACAACGTCGGTCCGCTCGTCGCCGTAGTTGCCTGTGGGGTCTGCCTGGGATTTCTCCCGTTCAACTACCACCCCGCACGGGTCTTCATGGGAGACGCCGGGGCGCTCTTACTTGGTCTCCTCATGTCCGCGTCCACGATGGTAATTGGTGGACGTACCCCACCGACGAGCGGCGTCACCTACTTCTTCTTCGCCCCACTGTTCATCCCGTTTTTCATTCTCGGCGTTCCACTCGTCGACATGGCTTTCGCGTTCGTCCGGCGTACCGCTCGCGGTACGGGATTTCACACGCCCGATAAGGACCATATCCACCACCGCCTTCTAAGGCTCGGCCACGGGCACCGGCGTACCGTCGTGATCCTTTGGGTTTGGACCGCCCTGCTCTCCGGGTTCGTCTTGTTCCCCCTCTTCGTCCACCAGGTCAACGCGATCATTCCCTTTGGAGCCGCAGCGTTCGGCGTCGGTCTCTACACCCTCTTCCACCCGGGGTTGCGCCACCAAGACCTCGATCAGGACGAAGCTTCGACCACCCGCGTCGCTACCCACGTCGCAGACCGTCGCTGAGGGTTGTCTCAGTAACGGTCGTCGGTAACGGTCGTCGGTAACGGTCGTCGGTAACGCCTAAAGACGCCTCGATGCGATCGCTGCAAACGCCGCAAGACCGCTGATCTTTGAAGTGCTGATCTTTGAAGTGCTGATCTTCTTGGACCTGAACATTCCAAGAGTACCTGTAACCGGCAGTTTTGCCGTCTGAGCGCAGAGATGGGATGATTAGCGCCGTGCTGGGCGACGTCTATGCAACAGATCAGAATTGGGATCGTACTCAGGGCTTGGCCCCAGGTACGCCTACCGACGCGTGAGTTTGGAGTTATGGATTGATGCGCTCTGGTATGTGCTCGTCTAATGCGCCCGGCTCGATAGATGACACGAGAAGGTCCGGCGGACTCGGACTCGGACTCGGACTCGGACTCAGACTCGGACTCGGACTCGGGTCAACCTCGCTCGAATCGCGAACCCAAGTTGGGCGACCTCTTCTGGGTGGGAACCGGCGTTGCGCTCTGTGTGGTCGGGGGAGGCGCCGCGGGATACGCAATCGACGCCGCGGCTCACAGCTCGCCATGGGCGACGTTCGGGGGGCTCGGCTTCGGCATCGTCTTGGCGGTGCTCCTCACCGTATCCCAGGTGCGAAAGTACCTATGACCTACCGCGAACGGGCGTAGCGTACATTCGATGTTCGCCGTCTTCGATCGCTTCTCACTTCCGGATTTGGCCCAACTGTCAAAGAGGACAGTAATAGGTGCGCTCGTCATCGGTGTCGTCGGACTCGTCTTCTGCCTAGTTCTCGGAGCCGCCCTCGCGGGCGTCGGTCTCTGCATCGGGCTCGGGCTCGGCATATCCAACTTCAGAATGATCCATTCGTCGGTCGCGAAAGTCGGGGCGAGGATGGACGAGAACAAGCGTCGCCCGCTCGTCTTTAACACGATGGGTCGGTTAGCCGTCGTCTCCGTCATCGCCTTGGGGCTGACGTTCATCTCGTTTGATCTCGGGCTTGGGGTGATGGGCGGTCTCGCACTTTTCCAGTTCTTGTTGCTCCTTAACGTCACACGTTCCATGTTGCGCCCGGTCGACGGCACGGTAGCGGTAATCGACGCCGACTCCCACGACATCTCCCACGACATCTCCCACGACATCTCCCACGACGTCTCTGGCGGCGTCGACTCCAACGGCTCTGGCTCTCATGGCACAGTTACTGGTGACGCACTCAGCCCCCTCGCGAAGCCTGGCTCGGGTTCGACTCACGCTGACGGCGAAGGGTGGCGATAGAGAAGTGGGAAGTTGGTTGAGCGGGCCCGCCTTTCACCTTCTCGCGGCGAACATAACCGTCGGAGACCACATCCAGCGAAAGGTCTTTGGCCTCACGTTGAACATGGACACCGTCTGGGCGACCGGCCTCGCCATGCTCGTGGTCCTACTGCTCGGGCTGATGATACGGCGCCGGGCGACGAGCGGTGTGCCGGGGAAGTTCCAGGTTGCCTGGGAGATGGGCATCGAAGCGATCACAAAGCAAGTCGAGGGTTCCATTGGCCCAAGGGGAAAGAGCGTTATCCCTCTGGCTATGGCGCTTTTTGTATTCATCCTCGTCTGTAACGTTTTCGAAGTAGTTGGACTGGGAAGCAAGTACGAGTGGCTTCCTGCCCCGACCGGCGACATCAACCTTCCCTTAGCGTTGGCGGTCTTTGTCATCGTCCTCGTCCACATCTACTCGATTCGCAGCCGCGGCATCGTCGGATACGTGAAGCACTATCTCTTGCACCCGTTTCCTATCTATCTCATGCCGTTCAACTTGTTCATCAACCTCGTAGAGGAGATAGCAAAGCCAGTCACGCTCGCCTTACGTCTCTTTGGGAACCTGCTCTCTGGCGCGCTCATGTTGAGCCTGATAGCCGCACTCGGGAACTGGAAGTTGAGCGGGGCCCAGATCGGCTACGTTGCCGTATTCATATTCAACCCCATCTGGAAGGTGTTTGACCTGGGTATCGGGGCCATCCAAGCGTTTATTTTCGCGCTACTCACGATCTTGTACTTTGACGTCGCGATGAGCGTCGATCACGGGCCAGATAGCGAAGAACTTGTTGTCGTCACAGAGCCGTCGGAGTCGGAGTCGTCTGAACTTTCTTTATCCAGTAATAATTAGCGTATCCAATAGACAAGAAGGAGATGTAGAATGGCAGACCCAACGCAGCTGGCCGCTGTAGTTCACCACGCCGCTGCAACGCACGACACGACTCAACAGGCGATCCAGCTTGCAGGTGCAATGGTGGGAGGTGGCCTCGCTCTCGGCGGTGGCGCCGTCGGGGCAGCCATCGGAGACGGCCTCGCGGGTAGCCAGACGATTGCCGGAGTCGCACGTCAACCAGAGGCCCAAGGGCGTCTCTTCACGATCATGTTCTTGACGGTCGGACTCGTCGAGGCGATGTACTTCATCAACCTCGCGTTCACCGCGCTGTTCGTCTTCTCGCTGTACAAGAAGTAGAGCGAGAAGAACCGACGAGGTCTATTTCCATGTTCATCGCTACGAGCAACTTTTTGATTCCGAACGGGACTTTTGTAGTTGAGCTGATCGCGTTCGTGATCGTGTTGGGAGTGCTCGCCAAGTTCGTTCTCCCACTCCTCAACGAGAAACTTTCCGAGCGTCAAGACAAGATTCGTAGCGAACTCGCCGCGGCAGACGAAGCTAAGGCGGATGCCCAAGCGGCCGACGACGAGCGCAAGGCTGAACTCGACAGGGCTCGTCAGCAAGCTCGCGAGATCGTCGCTCAGGCCCACCGGACCGCCGACAACGTCGTCGCTGAGGCCGAACAGCGCGCATCTGTGGAGTACGCGAGGTTGGTATCGAACGCTGATACGGCGATCGCGATGGCGCGCCAGAAAGCACTCGACGAAGCCTCCGCGCGTCTCGGTCAGTTGATGGTCGACGTAGTAGGGAGGATTCTTGCCAGAGAGATCGATGCGGAAGCGCATCGCGACCTGATCGACGCCGCTATCAGCGCCCTTCGTGAGGAGTCGGGCGCGTTGAGTGATACCGGGTCAGGCGTTTAGGTTGAACCCCGCTCTTCAAGGATACGCCGCGGCAATTCTCCAAGACGGCGCAGATGCGTCCGTCCTCGCGGGTGAGCTTGGTTCGGTTGATCGACTATTTGGCACTAATTCGAGACTCAGGGCGGCAATGAGCGACACCGCGGTGAACGCGAAGGCCCGTAAGCTCGTCGTCGAGGAGTTGTTGGACCAAAAGGTGTCAGACAAGTGTCGCGACGCGGTCGGCTTCGCCGTCGCTAGCGTCCCCGCACCTGAGGTCCCGCTCGCGGTCGGGTGGCTCGCGCACCGCGCGAGGCAGGTTGCCGACCTCCACGACGTAACAGAACCGGCCCTCGGGCACAGCGCTTCGCGCGAACGCGTCGGCGGGTTTGCCTCGGCCGTCCTCGCCGATCTGCCGGTAGAGCGTCTCGAAGAAGTCGAGGACCAGCTCTTCAGATTTGCCCGCGTCGTCGAGAGCACGTCACCCCTCCGTGCCGCGATGACCGACGGCGAGTTGCCCGCAGAGGTCAAAGAAGCCGTCGCGAGAGACATCCTGGCGGGAAAGGTCGAGCCGGTAACCGAACGACTCGTCGCCTACACGATCAGGGGAGGACGTCCTCGTGACTTCGTTGGAACTCTCGACTGGCTCGTCGAGAAGACGGCATCGATCAGGGGTTGGAAGGTTGCGCGAGTCTGGTCTGCCGCCGAAGTGGATCTGGACCAAGAGGCTCAGTTGGCCGATTCGCTCGCTTCGGTCACAGGAGGAAGGGTGGAGCTACAGGTAATCGTAGATCCGGCCCTCCTCGCCGGCGTCGTCGTAGAGATCGGTGATCTTCGCCTGGACGCCACCGCACGCCACCGGCTGTCTCAACTACGAGAGCACGTCACCTTCGCCGGGTGGGACGATCGCGTGCACGGAGACGCACAGTGACTAAGACTCGGACCTTAACGACCAGCGGGATCACACTACAGAGGACTGCGACGAACCGGTCGCGTCGCTCGATGTTATGGAGGTAGGTAACTGATGGCAGAGCTGACGATTGACGCAGCTGATATTACAGACGCGCTCAAGCGCCACGTGGACGCTTACGTTCCAACGGTCGGAGCGGAGCAGATCGGGCGCGTCGTGGAAGTCGGCGACGGGATCGCCCGTGTCTCTGGGCTCCCGGGCGTCGCGGTCAACGAACTTCTCGAGTTCGAAGACGGCACGTTGGGCCTCGCACTCAACCTCGACGAGGAGAGCATCGGAGCCGTAGTCCTTGGCGAGGTCGACAGCATAGAAGAAGAGCAGGTCGTCAAGGCGACCGGACGGATACTCTCTGTCCCCGTCGGAGATGCGTTATTAGGGCGCGTCGTCAACGCGCTTGGCGATCCGATCGACGGCAAGGGGCCGGTTGCGTCCGTTGAGACACGGCGGATGGAGGTCCAGGCGCCCGGCATCGTCGGGCGTCAGCCCGTATCGGAGCCGCTGCAGACGGGGATCAAGGCTATCGACGCGATGACGCCGATCGGCAGAGGCCAGCGTGAGTTGATAATCGGTGACCGAAAGACCGGCAAGACGACGGTCGCGATCGACACGATCATCAATCAGCGTGGGGAGGGTGTCAAGTGTATATACGTCGCTATCGGTCAGAAGAACTCGTCGGTCGCCCAGACCGTCAGCACGCTCGCGTCCCACGGTGCGCTCGACTACACCGTCGTAGTAATTGCCTCGGCCGGTGATCCTGCCCCGTATAAGTATCTCGCTCCCTACGCCGGATGTGCGATGGGTCAGCACTGGATGGAAAACGGAGAGCACGCCTTGATCGTCTACGACGACCTCTCCAAACAAGCCGAGGCCTACCGGCAGATATCGCTCCTCTTGCGGCGCCCCCCGGGTCGTGAGGCGTACCCAGGTGACGTCTTTTACCTTCACAGCCGACTCCTCGAGCGTGCCGCAAAGCTATCCGACGACCGAGGTGCTGGATCTTTGACGGCGCTCCCGATAATCGAGACAAAAGCCGGAGACATTTCGGCCTACATTCCCACCAACGTGATCTCGATCACCGACGGCCAGATTTTCTTGGAGTCAGACCTCTTCTACTCTGGTCAACGCCCTGCTATCCACGTCGGCAACTCGGTGAGTCGAGTCGGTGGCGCCGCCCAAGTCAAAGCGATGAGGAGCGTCTCTGGTACGTTGAAGATCGACCTCGCTCAGTTCCGCGAGCTCGAAGCGTTCGCGACGTTTGGATCCGAGCTCGACAAGATATCCCAGGCCCAGCTGGACAGGGGATACAGGCTGAGCGAGCTGTTGAAGCAGCCCCAGAACGCTCCGGTTCCAGTCGACGAACAGGTCCTCGTCGTCTACGCGGGTACGAACGGTTGGACGGACTCGGTCCCGGTATCAGAAGTTATTCGCTTCGAGTCAGAGGTGCGAGCGTACTTTCGAAACAACCACCCCGACCTGCTCGCGACCATCAGAGAGACCGGCGCCCTCCCGGAGAAGAGCCAGATGGACAAGGGTCTGCAGGAGTTCTTGGACGGATTCGATATCGGGAGCTCAGACTGAATCGTGAGCCGTATCGAAGACGAAACTGACGTCTATACCCCCTATATCCCCCGCGAGGTTATCTGATGGCCGGTGGTCAAGAACGGGTCCTTCGCAGGAGAATACGCAGCGTCCAGGCGACGAGGAAGATTACCAAAGCGATGGAGTTGATCGCCGCCTCACAGATCATGCGCTCGCAGAGTCGGATGGCGGCCAATCGGCCGTATCGAGACGGTATGGTCGAGCTCATATTCGAAGCGGCGAACGGTGACCCGACCGCGGGTGCAAAGCTACTCGGAGCGCCTGAGGATCCGAGCCGAGTCGCCGTCGTCTCCGTCGTCGCCGACAGGGGGCTTTCTGGGCCGTACAACTCGTCCGTTCTAAGAACGACCGAGAAGCTCCTCGCCGAGCTCAACCGGCGTGGTACGGACGTGAGCTTGTTCACCGTCGGAAAGAAGGCGCCGTCGTATCTGCGATTCAGGGGACACGTCGTAGAGAGGTCTTTCACCGGATTCAGCGAGCGCCCGACGTTCTTGGACGCGCGCCTCGTCGGAGCCGCGCTCGCCACACCGTTCATATCTCGCCTCGTCGATCAAGTTCTCATCGTTTCGACGAGGTACTTCTCCGCCGGGCGCCAAGAGGTCGAAGTGCGTCAACTCCTTCCGATCCCCGACCTCAGGGTCGATCCGGCCGACGAGAGCTCACGCGAGTTCATCGGCGAGATCGAGGTGACGAGAGGGGCGTCTGCCCACGACGGAAGCGCCCACAGGCACAAGAGCACTCTGGGCTACACCGAGTTCGAGCCCGACGTGGAGACTCTCTTGGAGCAACTCGCTCCAAAGTACGTCGAGTCAGAGATCTTCACAGCCCTGCTCGAAGGAGCGGCGTCGTTCTTCACCGCCCAGCAAAAGGCGATGGCCGCCGCAACCGACAACGCGGACGAACTGGTCCGCACGCTCAGTCGAATTATGAACCGTGCGCGTCAAGACGCGATCACGACAGAGATCATGGAGATTGTTGGAGGAGCAGAAGCGCTCCGCCACGTGAAGGGAGCTTGAGACTCATGACAACCGTTGCACCCCAAGACGCGAACACAGCTACCCCACTACAAGTTGGCCGAGTCGTCGGGATCTCGGGTCCCGTCGTCGACGTCGAGTTCCCACCGCACGCGCTCCCCGAGATCAACCACGCGGTCGAGATGGACCTCGAGCTCGACGGGGCGAAGCTGACCGTCACCGCCGAGGTCGCTCAGCAGATCGGAGAGGGAAGGGTTCGATGCGTGTGCATGCAGCCTACCGACGGCCTCGTCCGTGGCGCACCCGTCAGGAACACCGGTCGTGGCATTAGCGTCCCCGTCGGAGACGCCGTCCTCGGTCACGTATTCAACGTGCTCGGCAAACCGCTCGACACCGACGACATCGGAGACGTCGACGACCACTGGGATATCCACCGCATGGCCCCCGACTTCGACCAGTTGGAGCCTTCCGCCCAGATGTTCGAGACCGGCATCAAGGTTATCGATCTCCTCGAGCCCTACGTCCAGGGTGGAAAGATCGGGCTCTTCGGCGGCGCCGGAGTCGGCAAGACGGTGCTCATCATGGAGATGATCAACCGGGTCGCGACCAACCACGGTGGTGTCTCGGTCTTCGCCGGAGTCGGAGAGAGAACCCGAGAGGGGACCGACTTGTGGATCGAGATGCAAGAGTCCGGCGTGATCGAGAAGGCCGCCCTCGTCTACGGCCAGATGGACGAGCCCCCCGGGGTCCGCCTTCGAGTCGCCCTCTCCGCCCTGACGATGGCAGAGTACTTCCGCGACGTGAAGAACCAAGACGTCTTGTTGTTCATCGACAACATATTCAGATTCGTCCAAGCCGGTTCGGAGGTGTCGACGCTCCTTGGAAGGATGCCGTCCGCGGTCGGATACCAGCCGACACTCGCCGACGAGATGGGAGAGCTCCAAGAGCGGATTACCTCTACCAAAGGTAAGTCGATCACCTCACTCCAGGCGGTCTACGTCCCAGCTGACGACTACACAGACCCAGCTCCATTTACCACGTTCACCCACCTCGACGCGACGACAGAACTCTCCCGCCAGACGGCGGCTCTCGGCATCTACCCCGCCGTCGACCCTCTCGCGTCAACCTCGAACATCCTCACCCCCGCCGTCGTCGGAGAGCGGCACTACCGTGTCGCTCGCCAAGTCCAGGGGATCCTCCAGCGTTACAAGGAGCTCCAAGACATAATCGCGATATTGGGTCTCGACGAGCTCTCGGAAGAAGACCGTGTGACCGTATCTCGCGCCCGGAAGATTCAGCGATTCTTGTCCCAGCCGTTCAACGTCGGCGAAGTTTTCACCGGCCTGAAAGGAGTGACGGTGCCAGTCGACGAGGCCGTCGAGTCGTTCGAGGCCCTCGCCAACGGCGACCTCGACCACGTCCCGGAGCAGGCGTTCTTGAACGTCGGTGGAGCGGAGTCGGTCCTCGAGAAGGCCGCGTCGCTCGAAGAGGCGAGTAGCTGATGGCAGCGGGGATCTTCTTGCTCGACGTCGTGACGCCAGAATCGACCCTCTTCTCCCACGACGTGCGATCGATCGTTCTTAGAAGCTCAGACGGCGAGCTCACCGTTCTCGACGGCCACACGCCACTCGTCACCGACGTCACAGCCGGCACCGTGAAGGTCGCAACCGACGAAGACGAGACCCTCCGTCTCGCAGTCCACGGGGGATACATCCGTGTAGACACCGGCCACGGCGTCAACTTGGATCCACTCGAGCGGCCCACCCGCGACGCTCTCTTGAAGAACGCTACAGGCGCCAAGTCGCCAGATGTTAAGCCGGCAGACGCCAAGCCGGCAGACGACTCGATCGCGACCAGAGTTACGCTGCTCGCAAGCGCCGCAGAGTTCGGAGACGAGATCGACGTCGAGCGTGCCCGGCGGGCGAAAGAGGCCGCCGAAGAACTCGTAGAGGCACTCAAGGCCACCGTCGCCGCCGCGGGTTCCACGAGCGTGGCTGTGGGCTCATCGGGGTCGTCCGCTGGGGATTCAGGCAGTTCAGGAGCCGATCTCGGCAGCTCCGCGGATCCTGGCTCGACGCTCTCGGCCATGACGCCCGAGCAGCTCGAACTCGCCGACGCTCAAGCGGCGCTGCGCCGGGCAGAGGTCCGTTTGGACGCTGCAGGAGCAGACTGAACGAGAACGCGCCGAGGACTACATGTGGTCGCGGTTAGAAGCTACCCGGGTCGCTACGTCCGATCCTGTTGACGAGGAGGCCTGCTTTGAGTGCGGTTATGCCCGACGAGCTGTTCGCGTCGAGACCGGTGAGTGCTCTGATCCTGCGGAGACGGTAGTCGAGGGTGTTTGGATGGATGTGGAGCAACTCCGCGCTCAACCGTCGATCGAGTTGAGTGCTGAAGTAGGCGTCGAGCGTCTCGATGAGATCGGTACCGTGTTCTTCGAGTGGACGCAGTGTGTCGGCAAGGGCAGCCATAGCTGAGCGGTCCCGGCTCAGCGCGTACTCCAACGCGAGGTCTGCGAGCCGGTAGGCGCCGGGCGGTAGACCGAGTTGGACCGCGAGCGTCGCGAGCGCTTTCGCCTCGGTACCACTTTCCATCACCCCCGTCGCTTCAGGGTGCCAGGCGTACCCAGCGGTGATCGGGGAGCGTGCCGCATCGGCGAGTGAAGAGATCAGAGCAGGAACGCTTTTCGCGAGCGCTTCTGCGTGGTCGGGATCGGTGGGGATCAAGATGACACCCCCCGTGACGTCGAGGAGGGTCAGTGCGTCCGTTCCGAGCACGTCACGAGCCGCGGTGTCCACCCGCCGTATCTTGCGCCGGGCGGCTACCGTGCGCTCCACTTCGGGGCACTCCTCGTCCAGGGAGTGTCCGATCTC
>JAJYQJ010000021.1 GCA_021794655.1 Actinomycetes bacterium
AGCTAAAGATCCCACCGTCCGATGCGACGAGCCAGTAGCCCAACCCGTCTGGGGTAGACGCCATCGCGACGATCGGCTTGTTGAGCGTCATCGCACCGGTCGAGCCGTAGAACTTCGCGTCGCCGAAGCTAAAGATTCCACCGTCTGATGCGACGAGCCAGTAGCCCAACCCATCCGGGGTAGCTGCCATCGTGACGATCGGCTTGTTGAGCGTCATCGCACCGGTTGAGCCGTAGAACTTTGCGCTGCCAAAGGAGAAGATCCCACCGTCTGATGCGACGAGCCAGTAGCCTCTAGCCGGCCGGGGCCCTACGTGGACTACGACGGGTGCGCTGAGGGCAACGAGGGTCCCACCCGGCGACGTTGACGACGCTAGGTTGAACGAGGCGTTCCCCTGCTGCCAGGGAACGGTGACCCCACTCGTGCCACCACCGGCCCCGTAGGTTACGGTGAGGACACCTCCGGTTCCAAGGACGACGTCTGACACGGTGATCGTCGAGCCGCTCACTGTCACGGTGTCGGATCCCGTCCCGCCAGAGGCCGTCACCGCTCCGGGTCGTCCTGGACTCGTCGTGGGCGGGGTCCACCCCGACGGCACAGTTAGAGTGACGGATCCGCCGTCTAGACCGCCGGTCGCTGCTACGTAGTAAATGTTGAACACGTTACCCGAAGTGGTCGCTTGCACCTGGCCGGGGTTGACCGACGCGGTGCCACTGCCGTCGGCCGCGAGTGCGGTGAGAACGACGTCGTGGCCCGACGCACCACCTCGGTAGGTGACCGAGCACACCATTCCAGAACACGGCACCGTTCCTCCCTCGGGCACTCCCGCGAACGTCCCAGATATCGGCGATCCTGACGAGTTGACGAGAACGTCGTAGGACTGGCCAGGAGACAGCGAGGTAGGTGCGTTAGCTCCGACGCTCAACGTCGCGCCGCCGAGACTGACGGGACCCGACGCGTCCACCTGGGAGTAACCGGTCCCCGGCATCGATCCGATCAGATCCACCGCGAAGGTTCCAGAAGCGCCGAGTGTCAACGCGGCCGTGTGCAGTATCCCCGGTGCCCCGTCGCCACCGCTGATCTCACCCGAGACGTTGGCCGCTTGGGTGCTTCCCTGACCTCTTAGCACCGCGCCTGAGTTCACGGTGGTAGAGGGAAGGCTCCCTCCCGAGACGACGTCGACGGTGCCGGCTGTCACCGTCACGGGCGTTGTCGGCGCGGTCACCGTCCCTCCGATGTAGATCAGAGAACCTGTCGTCGAGCTCAACTCCAACGTGCCGCTCGCGTTCACAGCGCCGGAGTCGTCTAGCACGGTACCCGTCAGGATGCCGGTTGATCCCGAAGGAACGCTCACCGTTCCGCTCCACGTCATCTTGAAGCTGCTCGTGTTTTGAAGGATTCCCGTGCCTCCGCCGGCCCCGAGGGTCACCGCGTTGGAAACTGTCATCAGAGCTGTCCCGAGACCTTCGACTACCCCACGGTCTTGGACGCTGACGGGGCCGGTTCCAAAGCCTGTCGACTGGGTAATCGCTACAGTATTGGTTCCAGAGTTCACCGTGTTGACCGTCGTGCCGCCTGTATAGGTGTTGTTCCCAGAAAGAACCAGCGTCTGGTCGGTTCGGCCAGCTATCCCGACCGAGAGAGGTCCAGAACCGCTGATCGGTCCAGTGAGGGTGAGGGTGCCCCTCGACGTGCTCGCGACCGACCCGCCTGAGGTAGTTGGCAAGTTGATCGTACCCGTCACGGTCAAGTTGTTCATCCCGCTCGAGTCGAGCCAGCCTGGGCGACCACTGCCTGATCCGAGAACGAAGTTGTTGCTAACAGTGCCTAGTGGCGTGTTGAAGTTGGCGAACGTCCCGTCGTCCACGGTGACCGTACCGGTGCCGAACGCTGTTAGAGAGTTGGCCTGGACGGTACTGCTGGTAATCGTCGTCCCACCGCTATAGGTGTTGTTGCCGCTGAGGACGAGGTAGTTGCCGCCCGTCTGCACGAGCGAACCTGTACCAGCGATCGTGCCAGCAACCTCGAATCCGTGCGCTGTGTTGCAGGCGAGCACCGAGCCTGACGGTAAGGAAACTGCTCCCGATAGGTAGTCGGATCCACCAGCGGTTCCGCTGTCGAGGATCGTCGCCGCGGCCCCGCTTGCGAGTGTGATCGGATTCGACAGGTACAGTGCAGTTCCAGCCGGCGTGTTGTCGACGTCAAGAGTGCTCTTGTCGTCAAGAGTTACCGTTCCGGTACCCAGTGCGCCGTTAGCTTCCGCGGTTAGCGTGCTCATGTTGTTGAGAGTCGTGCCGCCTAGATAAGAGTTAGATCCTGACGCAGGGTTCAAAACGACCGTGTCAGCTGGTGAGAGGGTGAGGACGCCGTTCCCGGCGATCGTCCCAGTAACCGTGAGACTGCCGAAGCCGGACTCGACCTGATCGGTCGTGCCCGACGTGAGTGTTACCGGGCCGGACCAGACGTTGGAGCCGATGTATGACACTACCGACGCGGTGCCCGCACTACCGTTGCCGACTACGAGGGGGTTCGCAACGGTCAAGTTACCGTGTCCTCCGTAGGGCTGGAGAGTGCCGCCCGCGTCGACGGTGATCGTGCCACTCGACAGACTCGCTGGGTTGTCGAATAGGACCAACGCGCCGTTGCCCACTACCGTGTCGCCAGCGTAGGTATTCGCGGTCCCGTTTACTTCGATCGTCGTCGATCCGTTTCCAACGAATGTGAGTGGTGTCGTAGGGGTGGCTGTGCTCTTGATCAGGCCAAACAGATCGAGGTAGTACGTGCCGGCTTCGTCGACGATAGGTGCAGCCTGGCTGCTCGGGGCAAGGTCGAGAGTGACGTTAACGGTTACCAGTTTGCTCGACGTATCGGTTATCGCACCAGTGGAGGTCGCACCGGTTCCAGGAGCGAGGCCGAGCACCACTCCGGTCGCACCGTTCACGTTGGCGATAACCGAGTTCTCGAACGTGAGGGTGATGCCGGTCAACCCTGCGATGTCGTCGGTGGAGTTGTCCTGCGTCGGCGTCGCCGGAAAGTCGAGGAGGTCCCCGTTCCCGGGAACTCCACCGGCTCCAGTGCAGCCGGACCCTCCCGCCCAGTTCGCCGCGTTCGACCAGTTCTCGTTGGACGTGCCTCCGCCGCCGGTCCATGTACACGCCACGGGAGTACCAGCGGACGCAGGTGCGGGAACACCCGCGGCGATGACCCCGCCCGTACAGGCGAGAACGCTCAGCGCGGCCAGAGCTGCCCTCGACCAGCGGCGGCGCTCTCGCGTGCCCTCGACCGAGCCGGCCCGGTTCGCTTGGTTCGCTTGGCTCGATTGGATCGCTTGGCTCGATTGGATCGCCCGATTCACCAGGCTGACCAGGTTGACCAGGTTGACCAGGTTTTCCGTCCATCGCTTGCCCGACCGGTTCAGACCGGGGAAGTTGGGTGAGTCGGTTGTATCGCAGTCTGCACGGGTGTCCATTGCCTGAACGTAACAGCATCGTGCCTGCGATACATCGGGGGGTGACCCCCTAAATTACGAGGTCACGGCGACAGACTCACGGCGACAGACTCACGACCACTGGGTCGCTGCCCTTGAGCCAGGGCGACGGCGACCGTCTTTGGCTCAGGAGGTTGCGGGTGCTCGTGTTCGTCGTCGTTGGGCCTCAGATGCGCCTCGAAGCAGATCTGTAGCGCTCGTTAGGAGACTCAACGTTGAGAACGCGACGCCGAGAGCACAGACGCCGTCCCATCCGAAGCGCGCCATCACGAACCCTGAAGTGACGGACCCGAGAGCTCCTCCGACGAAGTAGCAGAGCATGTAGGCGCTGTTGATGCGACTCCGCTGTTCCGGACGGAGCGTGTAGATAATTGCCTGATTCGTTATCTGCATGCCCTGGGTCCCGAGGTCGAGCGCGACTATGCCGATGACGAGAGCGAGAAGCGAGGTCTTGCCCGGTACCATGAGCCCGAACGAGGCGGCCAGCAAGAGTCCCGCTGTGATCGTGGTAAACGTCGTTCGTTTTGAGTCGGCGAGTCTTCCAGCGAGGTTCGCGGCGACTACGCCGGCTACGCCAACCAACCCGAACAGCCCGATCACCGCGTTGGAGTAGTGGTACGGACGGCCGGCGAGAAGAAATGCGAGTGAGGTCCACAGCACGCTGAAGGCGGCGAACGCACATGCTCCGTGGAAAGATCGCCGGCGCAGGAGTGGCTCTTCAACGAGGGTGCGAAAGGTTGAGCGAACGAGATCCAAGTATGCGAGGTGGGGCCGGGCGCTTTCGCTCGGCAAGAGACGATACAAGACGGCCGCGAGGATCACCATGAGAACCGCGGAAAGCCAGTAGATTGCCCGCCAACCCGCGGCCTGCGCGACGAGGCCAGAAACCGTCCGGGCGAGCAGGATTCCGAGGAGCAGTCCGGTCATCATTCTGGCGACGACCCGCCCCCTGCGCTCCGGTCTCGCGAGGTCCGCTGCCAACGGGATCATGATCTGGCCCGCCACCGACGCGCACCCGACAGCGACGGACCCGACCTGAAGCAACCAAAGATCTGGAGCGAGCGCGCAGAGCACGAGAGCGAGCGCCGCGAGTACGTAAATCCTGGCAACAAGGGACTTTCGAGGTTTGATGTCTCCGAGGGGAACGACGAGTGCGAGGCCGCCCGCGTACCCGATCTGGGTGAACGTGACGACGATCGCGGCGGCCGCGGATCCGGTATGGAAAGCGAGTGCTATTTCGTGAAGTAGAGGCTGAGCGTAGTAGAGGTTCGCGACGATTGCCCCGGTTGCGACCGCCATCATGAAGACGAGGAACCCAGATAGCCGTGGCGGTGCAGCTCCGGCGCCGTGGGTTTGGTCGCCGTGGGTTTGGCCACCGTGGTTATGGCCGCCGTGGGTTATGGCGGCTGAGGTGTCTTCCGGGGACCTGTTGTCGCTGTCTTCGTTGCCGCCGCTTTCACTCAACGCTTCTCCCCCTTTCGGGGAGTGAGGTGGAGGCTCAGACGGTCCCGCCTCGCCTGCTCTCGGCCGTAACGCCGATCAGCGCGGTGATGATTACTCCGGCGCCGGGAAGGATGAGCCATATCCCAAATACGAACGAGAGCACGGATACGAACGCCCCCATCCCCAGTACGAAGGGCCAGATACTCGACCCGGGGAACGACTGGACTACGCCGGCCCCGTCAGCGATCGACGCGTCGTCTCTATCCTCTGGGCGAGCACTCATCCTGCGGTGCCAGAAGAAGTAGTACGAGCCGGGAAGTAACCCGAGGAGGAAACTTCCAACCAGCATCATTGTCCCGGCGTCTTCGTAACTGGTGAACCAGTAGATTACGGCGATAATTCCGAAGAAGATCCCGATACCGAGCAAGATAAGCGATTCGAATTTCATCAGTTACCACCCTTCGTATTGCCCCCGTCTTGACTGCCAACTGACGTAACAGATTTCGTGGCTCCGTTGCTGCGCGCAGAGTTAGGAACAGAGTTGGGAGCTGAGTTGCCCGACGACGACGTAGCGGAGACTTTGAGTTGTTTGCCGTGTGGAAGTGCGCGCTTGTCAGGGTGGTTGTAGTCCCAAGTCGGGCGCTCCGAGCGAATTGGGGGTAGGTGCGTGTAGTTGTGGTGCGGCGGTGGTGAGGTTGTGAACCACTCGAGGGTGTGAGCGTCCCAGGGGTTGTTTCCTGCGAGCACCGGCTTGCGCCACGATATCCATAGGTTCCACAGGATAAACAAGAACGAAGATGCCATGATGAACGCGCCGACTGTTGAGATCTGGTTGTAGATATGCCATCCGAGCCCGGTCGGGTAGACAGCGACACGGCGCGGCATGCCTTTTAGCCCGAGTACGTATTGGGGCATGAACGTGATCCAGAACCCGATGAACAACAGCCAGAAGTGCCACTTTCCGAGGTTCTCTCTCAGCATCCTGCCGTACATCTTTGGATACCAGTAGTAAAGGCCAGCAAATCCCGCGAAGACCGTCGTTCCAATTAGGACCTGGTGAAAGTGGGCGACGACGAAGTAGGTGTCGTGGGTCGCGAAGTCAATTGGCGGTGACGCGAGCATGATGCCAGTCGCGCCGCCCATGAGAAACGCGAACAGGAAACCGATGCAAAAGAGCATCGGAGTCGCGAAGTGAATATGGCCACGCCACATCGTCCCGATCCAGTTGAAGAACTTGATACCGGTAGGAACCGCGATAAGGAGGCTCAACAGCGAGAAGAACGGTAGTAGCACCACTCCGGTTGTGAACATGTGGTGCGCCCACACCCCCGTCGAGAGGGCCGCAATTGAGATAGTCGCGAACACCATTCCCTTGTATCCAAAGACCGGCTTCTTGGAGAACGTCGGTAGGACGTCGGTGACGATCCCGAAGTATGGAAGGGCGAGTATATAGACCTCCGGGTGACCGAAGAACCAGAATAGGTGTTGCCAGAGCACAGGGACCCCGCCGCCGGCTACCGAGAAGATATGTGTACCGAAGTGGCGGTCGCAGAAGAGCATGATCAAAGCGGCGGTGAGCACCGGGAACGCGATCAAGATGAGTATCGCCGTGACGAGCATGTTCCAGGTGAATATAGGCATGCGAAACATCGTCATCCCAGGTGCTCTCAGGTAGAAGATCGTGGCGACGAGGTTTACTCCGGTGAATATCGCGGAGAAGCCGGTAAGAGCGATTGCCATGATCCAAAGGTCCGGACCGAGCCCCGGCGAGTTCGTCGCGTTCGAGAGTGGCGCGTACGCAACCCAACCGAACTCCGCGGCGCCACCTGCGACGAAGAACCCCATGAACATCGTTATCGAGCCGGTGAGGTAGAGCCAGTAGGACAGAGCGTTCAGCCGCGGGAACGCCATGTCGGGCGCGCCGACTTGGAGCGGCACGATGTAGTTGGCTAGCCCACCGAAGGCGAAAGGCCCCGCGAACAAGTAGAGCATGAGGCTCCCGTGCATCGTAAAGAACTCGTTGTACGTCGCGAAGCTAAGAAGCGACGAGTGAGGGCTTGCGAGTTGCGCCCTGATGACGAGCGCCATGAGTCCCGCGAAGAAGAAGACGGCGAGTGAGGTGGTCATATAGCTGAGGCCGATCACCTTGTGATCCGTCGTAGTCAGCCACTTGAGCAGGCCGGTCGGACCGTGATCGTGGTCTTCGTCGTGACGGTAGTGCCCGGCCTCAGAAGGAGTACCCGCTTGGTCATCCCCTAAGCGTCCGTGGTCGGTCGTCTCCTCGGGCTTCTCGGTTGGCGGAGCAATGACGTCGGTCATCAGTATCCTCCTCGTGTTGCGACTGTCGTCTTCGCAGCACCTTGACGTTGGCTAAGCCGAGACGTCGACGCAGCGAGTCTCTTGCCTACAGCCAGGTTGCTTCCAGCCCGGTTGCTTCCAGCCAGGCTCGCGGCTGCCTGCTTCTGCGCGATCCACGACCTGAACTGTGAAGGAGTTACTGCTTTGACCCTAAAGATCATCAAAGAGAGATAGAGGCCGCAGATTTGCGTACAC
>JAJYQJ010000124.1 GCA_021794655.1 Actinomycetes bacterium
ACTACCCGGACGCAGAATCGAGGTGGTAGCCGACTCGGCCTACGCGGGCAAGGTGTTGAGGCAACTGCCCGATAGCGTCACCTGGACCACCAGGCTCAGGTCCAACGCTTCGCTTTACGAGCTTGCGCCGCCACATACGGGAAAACGCGGGCGGCCCCGACTCAAAGGCACGAAGCTCGCCTCGTTGGGCGAACTCGCAACCAGCACCACGTTCACTCCGGCCACCGTCACCCGCTACTCCACGACCACGACGGTTTCTGTAGCGGTGATCCACTGTCTGCTATGGCGTGTTCGGCGGCCAAGCCGTCCACGTCGTCTTGGTTCGCGACAAATCAACAACCGGCTACGACGTGGCGTTGGTCACTACCGACCTGGCTGCGAGCGCTACGCAGATCATCGAGCGCTACGCCTCGCGCTGGTCGATCGAGGTCGCGATCGAAGATGCAAAACAGATCGGAGGTGTCGGCCAGGCCCGCAACCGACTGCGTTCCGCCGTCGAACGCACCGTCCCGTTCGCACTCATCGTCAACACCCTCGCCGTTCTCTGGTACGCAACTGTCGGGTACCACCCCGACGACGTCGAAGAACGGCGCGAGTTGGCTCCGTGGTACCGCGACAAGGCCCAACCTTCAGTCCTCGACATGTTCACCAAACTCCGGCGGGTGATCATCGCTGGCTATTTACGGCCCATTGACCCCCAGGAGCCCACCTGCCAAGAAATCACCATCCTGCGCCTGGCCTGGGAAGACGTCGCGGCGTAGGTGAGAAAGTCGAGGTGGATCCAGCCAGCACGAAACGACCGGGCCGGAGATCCTTGTTCAGCTCCGCCTTTATGGCGGCAAGTACGGCCGGTTCGTGCTGGTATTCATCGATCAGTACGGGCGATGGACCAGCGACGAAAGTCGCGGGATCGGATCTCACGGCATCCAGGGTCGGAGGATCATCGAGGTCGACGATCTCGGTACGGAAGTAGGTGGCTAGGTCGTTCAGGAGGTAGGTCTTGCCGACGGTGCGAGATCCCTGGAGGAGGACCAGCGGCTCTTCGGTCAGCCGATCGAGGACGATCTGGCGGACTCTCCTTTCGATCGCTTCCTGACCAGGCACGTCTCAATCCTAGCACTATTCACCAATATCGCGACCACTTATCCACCATATCCGTTGCTCAGTTCTCGCCAATCTCGCGTACCCAAGCTCACCAGGTTCGTGGCGAGGCGTCCGACCATGTGGTCCCACAACTCGGCTCCCGTGAGCAAAACGGCTAGCGCAAGCCACTGGCTCTAGACATGGAGTAGAGCGAGTCCAGGCCCACGCGGTCCACGTGAGAGTCACGCGCTGGCGTCAGTGCGATACAACGGCACGGCCTGAAGTCCACAGGCCACCGAACGAGCGTGCAGCTACCACGCACTCACCGGGAACGGTTTGAACTGGTCTCGAATCTATCTGCGCAGCCAGCCGAGCAGAACCAGAACTCTGTGTCGTCGATCTTTCGGTGAGCTGCGGCATGGGCACGGTCGACAGTCATCCCACAGACTGGGTCGACTGCAGTCGCACCAGGCTCCACGTTATTTCCGGGAGTCTGTTCAGATGTATCTTCGCTCGAGGTGACGGAGCTAGTCACGTATCGGCTGGGATCCGAGTTGAAGCGTTCTTGGCAGTGTTGCGAACAGAAGTAGACGTGTTCTCCGTGATAAGAAGTACTTGCGGGGGCGTGAGCGGTTTCCACTTGCATGCCACACACTGGATCTTTGCCGTATCCCAGACCTGCGCCAAATTGCTCACGGTGTCGATACAACCAGTAAAGACTTCCAAATGCTGCAATCGCGACGATGTCTAGAACCGTGGTGTAGTTCCATCCCAACGTGTCACCTACGACTACACCGGGATGAGAAGTCGGTACCCATCCGACCACTTTGAATAGCGATTCAGTCAGGAATCCGGCCACCGACATAACCAGCCAGAAGACGCCGAGCATGCGAAGTGCCATCTTCGCTCCGTACTGCTTGCGGTAGATGAGAAGGAGGGGGAGTGCGATCAGGTCTGCAAAGATGAACGCAACTACTCCGCCGAAGCTGATTCCTCCCCGCCACAGCGCAGCTGCAAGAGGTACGTTTCCCACTGAACACACGAAACTGATGATCGCGACAAACGGTCCCACCGCGGCGTTTTCCAGGTCGGTCCAAACGCCGTGTCCTCGCATGAAGACGTCACTCCAGACGTGGACGGGGACGAGAACGGTTAAGAATCCGGCGACGACAAAACCTATCGCCATCTCTTTTTTCAACATCGTGAGGTCGCTCATCGTGTAGCCAGCAGCATCGGACCAGCCGGCCGCCGTGCGAATCCTCTTCTTCCAGCCGACCTTGTCCAAGATGGCTTCCTCAACTGCGTGATGGTGAAGCGTGCCGGTATTCGCGGCAAGGACACGAGCACTCTCAAGCGCACGACCACGTAGCCAGAGGGAGCCAAGAAGGACCAGCAGTACAATCATTATCGCACCGCCGATGAATTCGGCTGCTACAAACTGCCAACCGATTAGCACGACGAGCACGATTCCTAGTTCTACGACCAAGTTGGTCGAGGCAAACATGAACACCATTGCCGCGATGAAGTCAGCTCCCCGCACGAAAAGTGACCTAGCCATAGCCGAGGCCGCGTAGGAGCACGACGAAGAAGCCATTCCATACAGCGTTGCTCTCGTGACGGCGACCGGATGGTGATCACCCATTGTGCGTTGCATCGCATCACGGGAGACGAAAGCCTGCACAGCTCCCGACAACGCGAAGCCGAGTACTAGTGCCCAGAGTGTGTCCCAGAACATGAAGAACGCTTCTTGGAAGCTACGTCCGATTTCCGTCGGGATGCTGCTCAGGTTTGTCGCAAGCAGATCGAGCAGATCAAGGTGCATCTTGGTGACGCTTTCGGGAACGAATCAAACTTTTCAGTTCACGAACGCTCCAGAGCAGGCGCTTTAGCGGATCCGTATCGCAGTCCGGCTCGACTCGAATTCCAACATCGCGCACGCACGGATCTTTAGTAGAAGCCGTCACGAGCGTACCAGGCGTTCAATTGCAGCTTGAGCTTCGACGATCTTGGCCTCGGCGCCAGGTCCACCGGAGCGGAGCGCATCTTGCACGCAGTGAGACAGGTGGTCACCGAGGAGCTGGAGGGCGACTGACTGTAAGGCTCTCGTCGCGGCGGAGATCTGAGTGAGGATGTCGATGCAGTAAGTGTCTTCTTCGACCATCCGGTTGAGCCCTCGAATTTGCCCCTCGATTCGCCGTAGCCGACGTTGGACTTCCTCTTTGTTGTCGCTGTATCCAACCACGCTCTACCTCCTACAGCCTATCCTTTCCAAATACTATACCCCTGTAGGGTATGGTGCAACTTACAGGCGGCCATCACTCACTTGAGAGACCGAGCTGTGATGGGCGCCCAGGCAGCCGAGTGCAGGTTTCACCGCGCGAAGCGCGAACCCATAGATGGGTTGCTACAGATCCAGGATCGCCCGTTTCATCTCTTCGAGGCCCCTGCGGTTGATGCAGTAAGACGTTCGTGGACCTTCGATCTCGCCCTGGATGAGCCCTGCTTCGCGCAGGATTCTCAAGTGCTCCGATATTGTCGACTGTGCCAACGGGAGTTGTGAGACCAAGTCGCCGGTGACACACGACTCGCGGTTCGCGAGTATCCGCAGGATCCGCAGTCGCATCGGGTGACCAACTGCTTTGGCCATTGAAGCGAGCGTTAAGTCGTCGATATCTCGTAAGTCTTCAACTGAACCATCGGGGGTTTCACAGAGATTCGATTGCGTGTCGGCCGAGTGTCCAACCATCGCTAGTCTCGCGGTGCACTCTCATCGAGATCCTTTAGAAGGTCTCGCACACGATCTTCGATATCGTCTCTGATCCGACGGATGGCCGCAATGTCTTTTCTCGCGGGGTCGTCAATCTCCCAATCGATGTAGCGCTTTCCCGGGAATATCGGGCAGGTATCGCCACAACCCATCGTGACGATCACATCGGCGTAGCGCGTCAAGTCGTCAGTGATCGGCTTTGGGAACTCCTTGGAGAGGTCCAGACCGATCTCGGACATCGCCTTGACCACCAGTGGGTTGATCTCGCTCGCGGGGCTCGATCCAGCCGAACGCACGATCACTCGGCCGCGGGACAAGTGATCGAGGATGGCCGCTGCTATCTGAGATCTTCCAGAATTGTGGACACAGACGAACAGCACTTCTGGCTTTCGTTCGACATCTGCGACCACAGTCTTCATCTCGTCCTCTCCCTCCCCCGCCCAGCGGCTTACAGTTCGGCAATCGACGAACAACGATTATAGTACAGAAGTAGTGCAGAGTGCAGCGGAGCACGAGTACATGAACGCACGACCCCGCCTAAGAGTTGCTAGCGTCAACGGTGAGTGTTTGACCGGTTGTTGGCCGAGTGGTGGTAGCGGTGTTGTAGTCGTTTCGCCGGGTTCGACGGCGACTGCAACGGCGCCGAGACTCGACGGTGCTCGGTGGTCGCTGGTGTATTTGACGTGGGATTGAGATGTGGCACTGAAGAGCTTTGGGAGGGAAAATGGAAAACGTGGTTAAGTCACGAGCAAGGACCGTTAGAGCGACGACGAGGTCGCTCGCACTCATGATGGTCTGCTTGCTCGCTGGTGGAGTGCTCGCGGCATGTGGCAGTTCCAGTTCGTCTTCGACAAGTTCAACTGCGGCGAGTTCAGCGACTCTGCCCACCCAAGCGGGCGCGAAGGTGCTGCTGGTTGGAACGTTCAAGGGTCATCGCGGTCAGTTCGCAACTATTCAGGCTGCGGTGAACGCCGCTAAACCGGGAGACTGGATCCTGGTAGCCCCGGGCGACTACCACGAGACGGCGGATGAATCCCAAGCAGTTCCGTCGTCGGCGTTCGGTGCCGGAAACTTTGGGGGTGTGATTATTCACACTCCCAATCTTCATATTCGCGGGATGAACCGAAACGGCGTCATAGTTGACGGAACGAAGCCTGGTTCTTCGACACCGTGCAGTTCGAATCCAGCGCTACAGAACTTTGGGCCGATCGGCCCGGGCGGCAAAGCTGAAGGCAGGAACGGAATCGTTGTATTCAAGACTAACGGCGTTTCTATCCAGAACTTGACAGTCTGCAACTTCTTGAGCGGCGCGGGCAGTTCCGGGAATGAGATTTGGTGGAACGGCGGAGAAGGCACTGCGAAGATCGGGATGGGTTCCTACTACGGAAGCTATTTAACCGCGACGTCGACCTACTTTGGAGGAGAGTCCACTGCGGCAGCTTACGGCGTTTTCTCCTCCAACGCGTCGGGGCCCGGGTACTGGAACCAGATCTACACCTCTAACTTCAACGACTCGGGGCTCTACGTCGGAGCCTGCCAGCAACTGTGCAACATGGTGATCAATCATGCGTGGAGCGAGTACTCGGCGCTCGGTTATTCGGGTTCTAACTCCGGTGGATCGCTCGTCGTCGAGAACTCCCAGTTTGACAACAATAAAGACGGCTTTGACACCAATAGCCAGAACTCGGCCGATCCTCCAACTCCCCAGAATGGGGCCTGTCCCAACGGAGGAATCAGCCCGATTACCCACACCCATTCGTGCTGGGTATTCATGCACAACAGCGTTCATAACAACAACAACCCAAACGTGCCACTTGCGGGTAGCGCGAGCGCTGGACCGACCGGTACCGGGATGACCGTTTCGGGTGGGCGTAACGACACGATTATGGACAACCATTTCTACAACAACGGAGCGTGGGGCTTCTTATTTGTGCCGTATCCCGACACAGGAACACCTGCGACTGGGCAGCACTGTCAAGGAGGCGTGCCAGGGAGTGTCTTGAAGGCGAAGGGGGGGGTCCTGTCCCTACTCGCCGCCGGCGGTGTCACGTGTTACTTCGACGCGTTCGGCAACACGCTTGCTCACAACACCTTCTACCACAACGGATTCTTTGCTAATCCGAGCAATTCGGACTTTGGCCAGATAAGAGGCCTCACCGGTAATCCACAGAACTGCTTCATCGGCAACGTCGCCCCTGACGGTACGGCTCCTTCTAATCTTCAGGCGACTCAATCCCAGTGTGGCAAGATTGCGACGACGCAGAACACCGGTGGTCCCCTCCTGGCGCAGGTCATATGTGACAGCGGTTTTGGCTACTGTCCTGCGAATGCGAAGTACCCTCAACCAACTGGAGTGATTATGCACCCGCTGCCTGCGAACCTGCCTACAATGCCTAATCCGTGCGTGGGAGTTCCCGCTGACCCGTGGTGCCCGGGAGGCAAGCCTCTCTGAGCCGGCAAAGAGGCAGGAGCTTTCGTTGAAGCTAAGGCTGGTCGCTCCAGCGAAGCTGACTTTGAACCTGGCTGTGACTGGGGTCAGAGACGACGGGTATCACGAACTCTGCTCAGAGATGGTGTCATTAGACCTCGCTGATGAGTTGTTCCTCGACACAACCGGAGTCGGCCTCAGTGTCGATCCGGCCAGCTCAGTGCCGGTCTCATGTATTTCAGAGGGCCCCGATAATCTTATAAATCGAGCGTTGGTGACAGCTCGCCGTAGCGCTTCTGTGAGGTTGATTAAACGTATCCCTGTAGGCGGAGGCTTGGGCGGGGGTTCTAGTGACGCGGGCGCGATCCTGCGTTGGGCGGGGGTGTTCGATCCTTTGGTTGCAGTCTCTCTCGGTTCGGACGTACCGTTTTGCGTGAGAGGCGGTCACGCTCTGGTCACGGGCGTTGGCGACCAACTCTCACCGCTACCCTACGAGCAGAGATCGTTTGTGTTGCTCTTGCCACCCTTTGGCGCCGACACCGCGTCGGTGTTCAATCAATGGGATCAGATGGTTAGCAGGTCAGACGTATCTGAGTGCAGCGTTGAACCGAATGCGGGTGCCGGCAGTACACCAACCGGGAACGACTTAGAGGAGGCAGCCTTAACCGTGGAACCGCGCCTTCGATCCTGGAAAGAGCGTTTCGCGAGTGCGACCGGCGCTACTCCGAACCTCGCCGGCAGTGGATCGACGTGGTTTGTCGAAGGGGACATGGCCGGACTCGGACTCGCTGGAACGAAGTTCTTAGAGATGGACGGAAGCAGAGCACGACTAATCGACGTGCGAACGACGCCTTCAGGCTGGGACGGTCTGTTGAGCAAATCGCGGCCGCAACCCCCTTCTGTGAGGGAGGGGTCAAGGCCGACGGCGAAATGAGTGAGCACCGTTGCACGAATTGATACACCCGTGGTGTAGTATCGAACATATGGTCGTAGTACCAGCCGGGACACCAACGAGC
>JAJYQJ010000008.1 GCA_021794655.1 Actinomycetes bacterium
CCACCAGCTTTTCTAAGCCAGACCCGTTGGTCGCGGCGCCGTGAGGGATGTGATGCCAGGTAACCCTAACCGAGCGGCGGAGCCAGAAGCCCCGTCCGCAAGGGCGGGGAGGTTCACCAAAGTCTCAGCGTGTGAGTAGGACCGGCATAGTCTCAGCCGGTCCGTCGTTCACTTTCCTGCCCTGCGTTGCCACCGTGTGGCTTTGAGCATCTTCTTGTGCTTTTTCTTGCGCATGCGCTTACGGCGCTTCTTTATTAGCGATCCCATGTCGCCCGGCACACTAGTAGGCAGAGGGCAGTCGTCGCCAAACGAGGGCGATTTGGGCCAATCCGGGCGGCTGCCTTTGTGGGCCCTGGATCCGACGGTCCAATGCGCTCGGTCGACTTATCGCTAGAGGTACTCACCCGGTGACGAGGGAGACGCGCCGGACGACGGCTGGATCGTGGGGATCGTGAAGGTCATTAGGGCCCCACCATCTGGGGCGTTGTTGGCTGATACCGTTCCCCCTTCGTCTGTGGCAACCTGGGAGACGATCGCGAGGCCGAGCCCAGAGCCAGGGAGCGATCGCGCCTTTGTGGCGCGGTAGAACCTATCGAATACGTGGTCCAAGTCTTCTGGAGATATCCCTGGACCGTGGTCGCGAACCGTTATCTCCCCGTCGATGCAGGTCACCTGGATGGACCCTCCGTTCGGGCTCCACTTGAGTGCGTTATCCAACAGGTTCCCGACAGCCCTCATGATCCGATCCGGGTGACCCGTCACCCAGGTGGGTTGGCTGTAAAGAGATATCGCTATGTTGCGGCTGCGACCGTGGGTGGTCGCGATCGCGACGGCATCTTCGACTAGCTGGTCCAGCCGGAATTGGACGGGGTCTCTGTGTGGTTGAGTTCCCCTCGTCAACTCGACCAGGTCGTCTACGAGTGTTGAAAGTTCCCCAAGTTGAGTGAGCACGTCGTTAACGAGCACTTCTCTGTCTTGAACGTCCAACTCGTTGACGCGCCGAACCACTTCCAGGTTAGTTCGCAAGCTAGTCAGAGGAGTACGGAGTTCATGGGACGCGTCCAGGACGAGTTGGCGTTGCGCCTGCCGGGAGCTGTCGAGAGCCTCCAGTAGACGGTTGAACGACCGCCGGAGCCGCGCGAGTTCGTCGACCCCGCGTGCGTCTAGGCGAGTTGACGTGTCGGTGGTGTCTGCGAGCTCTTCGACACTTTGGATCAACGAGTTGAGCGGTATGAGGGCTGTTCTACCGACCATCCAGCCGAGGAGCACCGCTATTACCGTTCCGCCAAGTGCGACTCCTCCAAGGATCAAACCGAGCTTGCCGAGCTGCTGAATTACGCCGCTCAACGAGGTGGCGAGCTGCAAGCTTCCGCCTTCGTTCAAGACAACTATCTCGCTGTTGCTGAGGCGCACCGCGGTTCCCGGTCGCACTGGGGTGACTAACTCTCGTAGATGGGCGCCGTTGACCGTCGTGTCTACGAAATAAGCGCCACTTTGATTAGCCGCCACGGACTCGACGGCGGTAGTGACCGGCAGCTGGCTAGGGACTCCGGGGACGAGAACGGAGCCGTCTGGGAGCGCAATCTGGAATATCTCTCCGTAAGTGCCTGAACCGTTGAGTACAGGCTGGTGTAGCGACGTGAACGCACTTGATATTAGCGAATCGTCTACGGAGCCTAGAAGCGAGTTTCGTGAGGTTATGAACGCTGCAGCTGATGCGCCGAGGACAGCGATCACGACGGCCACAGTCGCCGCGAGCACCAATCGAGCCCTAAATGTCACCGGTCCTTCAAGACGTATCCCACGCCACGTGCGGTGTGTATGAGCCTCGGCTCTCCGCCAGCCTCAGTCTTTCTTCTCAGATATCCCACGTAGACGGCGAGAGAGTTCGTCGTCGAGTCGAACGAGTAACCCCACACTCGGTCCAATATCAGCTCGCGAGAAAGAACTTGACGAGGGTTCCGCAAGAGCAGCTCGAGTAGGTCGAATTCAATTCTCGTCAGCGAGAAGCTACGTTCTCCGCGGGTGGCCTCGCGGGTGCCCAAGTCCAGTGAGAGATCCTGGAAACGAAGCGTCTTGCCCGCGCCGTCGCTCCGTCGGCGCAGGAGAGCACGTAGCCTCGCGACGAGCTCCGCCAAAGCGAAAGGTTTAACCAGGTAGTCGTCAGCGCCGGCATCCAATCCAAGTACCCTGTCGTCGATCGCGTCACGTGCAGTAAGCATTAGAACTGGAGTGTCGTTATCGGCTGCACGCAGTCTCCTGCATACTTCCAGGCCGTCGATGTCGGGCAACTGCAAGTCCAAAACGATGGCATCAGGGGGGGAAAGAGCCAGAGATTCGAGCGCTTCGCTTCCGGTGGACGCACAGGTCACGCTATAGCCTTCAAGGCGCAGTGCCCTGTCGATTGCACCAAGAACTGCAGCGTCGTCATCGACTACTAGTACAGCCAAGAGCCCATAACCTCCTCTTGCATATTGACGATGGCTCTCACCGAGACGGTGGTTGTATCGAGACCGAAACGATCACCGACTGCGAGATCACGATAGAGATCGTAGCGGGTTGGCTATCGTTTAACCTGAGAATATCGCAGTAGCTACGCTAAAGTTCGTGCGATAATCGTCTAGCTGCATTGGCGGGTAGTTCAATCGGCAGAACGTCGGCCTTTGGAGCCGGATGTTGGAGGTTCGAGCCCTCCCCCGCCAGCGAGGCACTTATGCGAAACGAAGTTAGTCCTCCTGTGGGTCTCATGTTCTAAGGCTTTAGGCCGTGACGGTTTAGTGCTCACTACGTGTCGAGTCGTTCAGCTCGGATAGGTATCTGTTGTAAGCAGCGAGTTCCTCCTCTTCTCTGTCTACAACCGAGCGATCTAGGAGCTGATCGTTGTGATCAGCGTCCTCTCGAACGTCACGAATCTCTCGAACCTCACCGATAGTGTTGTTGCTCTCGTCGTGAATGAGTTTCCACCAGAGGTATAGCGCGTAGCCGGCGAAGAACGGCCATTCAAACACGTAGGCCCAGCTGAGTTCGTTACCTGACGTCGCCCTGTCGATCTGCCACACGCAGAGACGGAGGAACAACGGTACGACAATAAGCACGACGAGATGAAGCAGCAGAGCCCGGCGAGAGAGCCACCTTTGACGCACGTCGCGACGTTAGATCATTCTTCGATTCAGATGCTAGAGGGTGGTCCCGCCCGGCTGTCTCGCCACCGCCGCCGGCTACATAGTCACTGGTCGATAAAGCTTTCTATCAGCTTCGCGAGTTCTACGGGTGCGTCGCCTTGGACGCTGTGCCCGGCTCCTTGGACCCGTTCGATCCTAGCATTCGGACGACGCTTCAACAGCTCTGCTTCGTCGTCGTCGTCTACGACAGAACCGGCGGCCATTCCCCTTACCAACATGATTGGGACTTCGATCGATGAGATCGTGTTCCACAGGTCGCTGAAGTTAGGAGGGTCCCCGGAGCCGGCCGATCGATCGACGGCCTCATAGGGTCTGGAGTCTGGAACAGGGTGACGAGCGTAACGCCAAACCCATCGACCGTCGTCGCGTTGTACCGCGTTGTGGAGGACCCCCCGCCTGAGTGAGGCGACCGAGCGGGTTGGATTGAACGCGACCGTGCGATCCAGGATCTCTTGAAAGGTGGCGAAGCTTTCAGGACCGCTGATGAAAGAGGTGATCGCAGAAGCCTTCCGCTCGGTCACGCCTGGAGTGATGTCGACTAGAACGAGGCGTCTCACTAGGGTGGGATCGACGGCACACATCGAGATAGCACCCAGACCACCGAGTGACATCCCGGCGATCGCGTTGGCTCGGGGGGCGAGGCGGCGAACCGCCTCTGCGAGGTCCCGACCGATACCGTCGAGTGGGGACATGTCTTTCGCGGACGCGTCGGAGTGGCCGTGGCCTGGCAGGTCGACGGCGACGAGAGGACGTCCAAGGGCCAGAGCGACCGTATCCCAAGTGTGGGCGTTCTGGGCGCCACCATGAAGGAGGACGAGTTCGGGATCGCTATCCCCCCAGATCAACGCGCTCAATCTACGACCATCACCGAGTTCTACCCCAACTCGCCTAACTGAGGGCGGGCCAGGATAGTAAATTCCGTACTCTTCAGCGTTTTCGTGGAAATAACCAAACTCATCGTAGTCCACACGCTCCACTTTTCACATGGTAGTTCATAGCGTGGCAGGCCGTGAACTGTGGGAGCGAGACTGGCATCGAGGCAGCCCTTTGAAGTTTTTTGGCAAATGGCATGCAACTTGACCTCCCAGGGGGAAGAATGGGCCCCATGCGTGACAGGCCGCTCTCTGCTGTTGTACTCGCTGCGGGAGAGGGAACGCGTATGCGCTCGTCTCGCCCGAAGCCTCTTCACCAGCTGTGTGGCAGACCGATGGTCCTGCACGTCTTAGACGCACTCGCCGAGATCGACGTCTCTCAAGTAGTTGTCGTCGTCGGACATCGCGGGGAATGGGTCACCAAGACTCTCATCGATCACGCTCCACGTTCGCTGCACATCGAGTTCGTTGAGCAGCCCGAACAACGAGGAACTGGCGACGCGGTCGCTGTTGCGCTGACCGGGCTCGTACCAGACGACGGCATAGAGAGCGACGTAGTGGTGCTGCCAGGAGACGCACCGCTTCTCAGGCCGGCGACCCTAGCTGCGTTAGTGCGGTGTCATCGCGAGCACGACGCGGGAGCGACGCTGCTTACCGCCGAACTCGACGATGCGACCGGCTACGGCAGGGTGATTCGAGGACGCGACGGGTTGGTCTCTCGTGTCGTGGAGGACGTCGAGGCCACTTCCGAAGAGCAAGCGATCAACGAGATCAATACGTCCATCTACTGTTTTAGACGCAGCGTTCTGGCGCCGTCGCTTCGAAGGCTGAGTCCTGTAAATTCACAAGGGGAGTACTATCTCACCGACGTGGTCAGCGTTCTCTACGAGGCGGGTTATCGCGTCCAATCGCTCGTCTTGGCGGATCCAATGGAGGCTGCCGGAGTTAACGACCGGGCCCAGCTCGCCGTCGCAGAAGCTGAACTGAGAGACCGGATCAACGAGCGATGGATGAGGCTCGGTGTCACGATGTGGGACCCCGAGCGCACCTACGTGGATGCGGAGACCGAATTGGAGCCAGACGTCTCCCTCTTGCCCGGAGTGATTCTCAAAGGACGCTGTAAGGTGGGTGAAGGTTCGAGGATCGGTCCTGACTGCACTATCGAAGAGTGTGATATCGGCGAACACTGCGAGATCAGCCACAGCGTGTGCGTGCGCGCAACGATCGGACCACGGGCGAAGATAGGGCCCTTTGTGTACCTCCCGCCGGGTTCCGAAGTGCCAGGCGGCGAGCAGGTTAACCAGGTGATGTTTTCGGAACGAGACGATAGTTAATGAAGCCGGTTCCCATAGTGAAGCCGGTTCCCATTGTGAAGCCGGTTCCCATTGTGAAGCTGTTCTCGGGGATCTTCTGGGGCGGTTGCTGGAACTGTGAACACGGGCCCACCGTGACGCGGTAGCGTCGTTATGTGGAGCTAATTCCTCGCCGACGTCTTGAGCTCGTCTCAGGGAGATCTCATAGGGACCTCGCGGAAGCGATCGCGACGCATCTCGGCCTCGAGCTGAGTGGGGCGAACCTGCGAGAGTTCGCGAACGGCGAGGTTCACTGTCGCTACGAGGTCTCAATGCGAGGCGCCGACGTCTTCATCGTTCAGACCCACTGTGGGCCTGTGAACGATACGTTGATGGAGCAGCTGATCATGATAGATGCCGCTAAGCGGGCTTCGGCGAAGCGCATTACCGCAGTGTGTCCGTACTACGGATACTCGCGCCAGGACAGAAAGTCGACGGGCCGCGAACCGATAACTGCGAAGCTCGTCGCTGACATGCTCTCGGCAGCGGGGGCCGACAGAGTCGTGAGCGTCGATCTGCACTCGGGCCAGATTCAAGGTTTCTTCGACGTGCCGTTCGATCATCTGACTGCCGCGCCGGTAATCGAGGAGTATCTGAGAGATCGCGTCGATGGGGACGTCGTCGTCGTAGCGCCTGATGCGGGACGCGTGAAGGTCGCGGAGCGATACAGCCAGCACTTGGGCTGTGATCTCGCACTTGTTCACAAGACACGGCCGAGGGGCCGAGTAAACGAAGTTGAAGCTCGCCACGTCGTCGGAGAAGTCGTCGGCCGTCACTGCGTACTGATCGACGACATGATCGACACCGCCGGCACGATCTGCGCGGCCGCGGATCTGTTGAAGGAGGCCGGCGCGGCGGACGTCTGGGCGATGGCGACACACGGTCTACTCTCGGATCCGGCTACTGATCGCCTGAAAGCGTCGGCTATATCGAGGGTCGTTGTCACAGACACGCTCCCCGTGACGAGGGAGCATCAATTTGAAAAACTCGAAGTCTTGTCTGTCGCGTCGATAATTGCCGACGCGATCGACGCGGTGTTCGAGGACACTTCAGTATCGGAGATATTCGGTGGCGAGAACCTCGCTTGACCGCCTTGTTCGAGTCGTTTGACGGTTCTCTCAGAATTTAGGGCGTGCACACCCGAAGTTAACGGTTTCCTTACAAACGAAGTGTTGACTGGTTGCAAGGAGCAAACATATTCGCGAAGGCGAGTTTGCAGGTTAATTTCTAGGAGATGCGATGAACGGACACGACGACGGCGAAATGAGCAGTGAAACGAGCCGCAAAGAACCAGAAGTTTCAGACGTCTTAGAAGGTCCCACGTGGCGGGTCCCTGGTGGGGCGCCGCCGGAGCCGCCCCACCCGTCTTCGCCGTGGGAAGGTCCGCAACCGCCGTACTACGCTTCGGGTGCGCTGCCCCCACCGCCTTACGGTCCGGCGGGTTCGCTGCCTGGAGCACCGACGCCGCCCTGGGGGATCCCTGGCCAGTGGGGACCGGGTTCGAGTTACGGGGGTCAGTACCGCTTTAGCCAACCGCAGGGACCAACGCATGCGACCGGCACGACTTGGCGGCTTCTCGTGGCGTCGATCGCGGTGAGTGTCTTGGCCGTCGGGGCGCTCGGCGTTTTCATCGGACACTCGGTTTGGAAAGCGCCGGCTGGGACGCTTCCTGCGTCGGCAGCTCCGAGCTTCCCGTCTTCGTCGGGATCGGGTGGGTTCGGCGGGGGAGCTTTTCCGTCCGGCCCGTCGTTTGGCTCGTCTGCACCGCCAGGAACAGGCGGGCCGGCAGATGCCGCCGCGATCGCGTCCAAAGTTGACCCGGGTCTCGTCGACATAAATACGACGCTCAGCTATCAAGGAGAGCAAGCCGCCGGTACGGGAATGGTGCTGACCGCGAACGGCGTCGTCCTCACCAATAACCACGTGATCGAGGGCGCGACGACGATCAGCGTTACCGACGTCGGAAACGCGAGGACGTACAACGCCTACGTCGTCGGATACGACAGGAGCCAGGACGTCGCCGTCATCCAGCTGATGAACGCTTCGGGTTTGCAGACCGTGAATCTTGGCAACTCGGGAGCGACGCGGGTCGGAGAAGCTATTGTTGGGATAGGAAACGCAGGTGGCAGCGGTGGAACTCCCAGTTACGCGCCGGGATCGGTGACCGCGTTGAATCAGTCGATCACCGCGAGTGACACCGGTAACGGCACTACCGAGAAACTGTCGGGCTTGATCGAGACTAACGCCGGCATTCAGCCGGGCGACTCGGGGGGACCCTTGGCCGATAGTTCGGGCAAAGTCATCGGAATGGACACCGCTGCTTCCGCAGGTTTCCAGTTCTCGCCGAACGCTCAAAACGGCACCCAGGCGTTTGCGATCCCGATCAACGAGGCGTTAGCGATAGCAAAGGAGATTAGGTCACACACTGCGTCGTCGACCGTCCACATTGGAGGAACGGCGTTCATGGGAATAGAGGTGACCTCGGCTGGTCAGGGATCTTCAGGTGGTTCAGGCGGCTTTGGTGGGTTCGGGAGCGGGTTCGGGAGCGGGTTCGGACAGCAGCAGCCGGCCCCGAGTACGCCGGCGATTCCCGGCGCACAGATCGCCGGTGTCGTGCCCGGCACGCCGGCCGCTGGAGCCGGACTCGTAGCCGGCGACACCGTCACGTCGATTAACGGGGTGAACATCACGTCGCCTAACTCGTTGACCCAGGTACTGCTCGGCTACCACCCGGGCACGACGATCCGGGTCGGTATCGTCGACCCCTCCGGCCGGCACCAAGTCGTAACGTTGAAGCTCGCCTCTGGGCCTCCGCAGTAGCCGGCGTCGATCAGACTTGGCCGTCGCGGCAGCCCAAGTTCGACCGAGCAGCGCACCAACAGAGATTACGTCTGTTAGAGCTGGCCGCGCCGCCGCCGATGCGTTTGAGCGCGCTCGTTTAAGCCGTGTCGTGAGGTGGGCTAGAGTAGTGGCCGTCGCGTCGTGCTCTAGCCGCCACGTGGCTGATTGGTTGGACCATTAACCCATATATCCCCAGGAGACAGTACGAACATGGCTGAGATTGCGCTTGATGCCGAAGTGGGGCGCCAACTTGGTTCCAGCGCCAGCAGGAGGCTCTTAGGAGCGGGGAAGATCCCCGGAGTGATCTACGGACACGGGACCGATCCCGTGCCCGTAGCGGTGTCCGCCCGCGAGTTCCGCATCGCGCTCTCGGGTGAGTCTGGTTCCAACACGCTGCTCTCGTTGAAGGCGGGTGACAAGACGTTCTTGGCGTTGGCCCGTGAGATGCAACGTCATCCCGTGAGAGGAACCGTCACCCACGTCGACTTTCAGATCGTCCGGCGTGACGAGGTGATCAGTGCCGAGGTGCCGATCTTGCTGACCGGGGAAGCGTTGGAGGTCCATCATGGGGACGGTCTGGTGGAACAGCAACTCTTCAGTCTCCCCGTCCACGCTCGTCCTGCAGATATTCCAACCGTGGTCGAAGTGGACATATCTGGGCTTACGATCGGCGAGTCGTTGCGGGTCGCAGACCTAGCGCTTCCACCTGGAGTTACCTCGGACCTCGATCCCGAAGCTGCGATCGTCATCGGCCAGCCCCCGAGAGTACAGGCGGCGGCCGGCGAAGAAGAAGGAGCTGAAGGTGCGCTGGCAGGAGAGGACCAGGCGGGTTCGGAGACCGCCGCTGAGTCGGCGGAAGGATCCGGCGGGGGCGAAGGTTAGGCTCTGCGCCGTCGGTCGGGCGGGCCCCAAGGCCCTCACAGCTCAGACGTGGGAGATCACGGAGATCGCTTAGCCATGGTAGTGCTCGGGCTCGGAAACCCTGGAGAGGAGTTTGCCGCGACGAGGCATAACGTCGGTGCGGACGTCGTGCGACTCCTCGCGCAACTCCACGGAGACGCCCGGTTTAAGCAGGAGAAGTCCAATCGTGCGCTCGTCGCCACCGTCAGGCTCGGCGAGTCAAAGGCCGTCTTGGCGATCCCAACTACTTATATGAACGAGTCCGGCTCCGCCGCAAGGCCGTTGCTGAAGCACTACGGCGCCGGCCGCATCGAGCGGCTCGTCGTCGTCCACGACGAGTTGGATCTGCCGGTCGGGAGTGTCAAGTTGAAGGCGGGCGGAGGTACGGCGGGCCACAACGGCCTAAAGTCCGTCCAAGCCCACCTGCACTCCGCTGAGTTCGTCAGAGTGAGAGTCGGTATCGGCAAGCCAACGAGTGCTCGATCGGGCGCAGATTACGTGCTCGCTAGACCTACTAGATCAGAACGCGAGTTGATCGACGTCGCAATGCGAGACGCCGCGGACGCGGTCGAGCTCACGTGCGAGCAAGGGCTTAACGTCGCGATGAATCGTTTCAACGGGGAGCGCTGAGCAATCGCCCGTCTAGGAGCGGACGCAAAGCCGCCTGTTGGACGGTCGTTCCAAGAACGCGGCGACACCCAGGGTCTAACTGGGCTCGGTTCGCTGACTGCGAGTTTGACGAGCGATCCCGTTATCTCACGCTTGATCGGTTCATCGGACGCGACCGTCGCCGTCGCCGAGGCGGCACAGGCGTTCGTTATAGCCGGCCTCGTTCGATTCTCCAATCGTCGTCCCGTACTCGTCGTCACCCCGACAGAGCTCGCTGCACAACGTCTCGCTGGTGACCTGTCATGCTTCTTGGACGACGGACTACGACCCGGCCGACGCGTTGGAGGACTCGACGAGAGTGTCGTCGTCCTACCGGCTTGGGAGACCCTCCCTCTTGAACGGGTGAGCCCCGAAGTCGAGACGATGGGCCGGCGGTCGGCGGTATTTTGGCACTTGCTTCGCGCTCCCCAAGTGCCGTCGCATTCGACCCGCGGCGGCCCACAAAGTGGCCCACAGAGTGGCCCACAGAGTGGCCCACAAGTCGTCGTCGCCTCCGTAAGGTCGGTCCTTCAAAGACTGGTCTCGGTGAACGATCTCACCCCTCCGCTCGTCGTGACCAAAGGGTCACACATGGACCTCAACGAGACGGTCGAGTACCTCGTGTCCGCGGGCTACAGACGGGAGTCTCAGGTCGAGCATCGTGGTGAGATAGCGGTGCGAGGTGGGATCGTAGACGTGTTCCCGTCGACCGCGGAGATGCCGGTGCGTATCGACCTCTTCGGCGACGACGTCGAACGGCTCACCGTATTCGACGTCGGTGATCAACGATCGATAGACGACATCGACAGCGCGACCGTTTTCGGGTGTCGCGAGATCACGCCGACAGGCGACGTCCGCGTTGAAGCCTCCCGTCTCATCGAGAGCGAACCGTGGGGATCGGCTCAGTGGGAGAGGTTGTCACGCGGTGAGAGTTTCGACGGAATGGAGGCGTGGGCCCCGTGGCTGAGTCGAGAAGAAGTGATCATCACCGATCTTCTCGGCCCCGACGCGAGGGTTGTCCTCGTCGACCCAAGGCGGATCCGAGACAGAGCGTCAGAGGTTTGCGACGAAGAGAGCGCACTCACCGAGACCCTGTCTGAAACTTGGGGGATTCGTGGACTCGACGAAACCCCGGCGAGCGACGGAGAGGCGAGCGACGGAGAGGCGAGCGACGGACAGGGCAGCGTTCGACGCCTCCATCTGCCGTTCGACCGTTTGTTGTCGAAGTGGAGAGGCGCGGTGGTCCTTCTACCACCGGTGCCGGAGGGCCCCGATGTCGCGTCGGTGAACGTCGGTGGTATCGCGCCGGTGACGGGTGACGCGAAACAACTTGTGACCCAGGTCACCCAACTTCTCGATCGAGGTTTCTCGGTTACTCTTACGGCGTCCAACGAGGTCGGCGCCGAGCGTCTTTCAGCGGCGTTGGCTTCTGAAGGAGTGATCGCCCCGGTGGTCAACTCGCCGTCGACGGCCGCGTGTGTTCAAGTGGTGAGATCTCCGTTGACGTCGGGCTTCGTCCTTCCTGGATCCAAGGTGGCCGTAGTCTCGGAGTCCGACGTCACCGGGAGGAGGGTCTCCCATCGAAGAGCGAGAGCGCGGCAACGGCCGGCCGACGGGTTCTTCGACGACTTGACCCCGGGGAGCTTCGTCGTCCATCGCCAGCACGGCGTAGCGCGGTTCTCTCAAGTGACGACCAAGACGATCGCGGGCACGACTCGCGACTACCTAGTTCTTCAGTTCCGTGGAACCGACCGGATCTACCTGCCCTTTGATCAGATTGAGGCGGTCACCCCCTACACCGGAGGAGAGTCGCCGACGCTCTCCAAGATGGGAGGATCGGACTGGCAGAGGACAAAGGCGAAGGCGCGGGCGGCCGCCGACGAGGTTGCGGCCGACCTCGTTGAGCTCTACCGCCGGCGACTGACGGTAGAAGGGGTCGCGTTCGGGCCGGATACGCCGTGGCAACGAGAGCTCGAATCGTCGTTTCCCTATTCGGAGACGGCCGACCAGCTGAGGGCGGTTCAAGAGGTGAAGTCCGACATGGAGCAGCCGCGCCCGATGGATCGACTCGTATGCGGTGACGTCGGGTTCGGAAAGACCGAGGTCGCGTTGCGAGCGGTCTTCAAGGCCGTCCAAGACGGCAAACAGGTCGCCGTTCTCGTGCCGACGACTCTTCTCGCGAGCCAGCACTATCAGACGTTTTCGCAACGGTTCTCCGGGTACCCGATCCGAGTCGAGCTCTTGAGTCGCTTTCTTTCGGGGTCCGAGACGAGATCGGTCGTCGCCGGCTTGAGAGACGGCTCCGTCGACGTCGTAGTCGGGACGCATCGCCTGCTGGCCAAAGACATCGAGTTCAAAGACCTCGGTCTCCTCGTCGTCGACGAAGAGCAGCGATTCGGTGTCGGCCACAAGGAGGCGGTGAAGCGCATCGCTGACGGTATCGACGTTCTAACGCTCACCGCGAGCCCAATACCGAGGACCCTCGAGATGGCGTTGACTGGAATTCGGGACATGTCGATGATCCAGACGCCACCCGCCGAGCGCCGTCCGATCCTCACGTACGTCGGCGAGTACGACGAAGCTGCGGTGTCAGAGGCGATCCGGCGGGAGTTACTCAGGGAGGGCCAGGTTTTCTTCATCCACAACAGAGTCGTCGATATCGACGCCGTCGCGAGACGCCTCTTAGCTCTCGTCCCCCAAGCACGCGTAGCGGTCGCGCACGGCCAGATGGACGAGGGGAGTCTCGAGCAAGTCGTCATCGACTTCTGGGAGCACAAGGCGGACGTGCTCGTGTGTACGACGATCATCGAGTCCGGTATCGACATGCCGGCGGTCAACACGTTAGTCGTCGACCGTGCCGACCTCCTCGGACTGGGCCAGCTTCACCAGATTCGCGGTCGAGTCGGGCGCGGCGATCAGAGAGCGTACGCGTACTTGTTCTATCCAGCCGACCGGGTCCTCACCGAGCAGGCCTACGAGCGACTGAGGACTATCGGCGAACACACCGACTTGGGCTCTGGGTTCAAGATCGCGATGCGAGACCTCGAGATCAGGGGAGCGGGAAACCTATTGGGTTCGGACCAGTCCGGATACATCTCCGCGGTCGGCTACGACCTCTACGTCCAACTCGTCGCCGAAGCGGTCGCCGACGTGCGCGGGATACGTCGCGAGACTCCGCGTTCTGTATCACTCGATATCCCCGGCGACGCACATCTGCCGACTGGGTACGTCGGCGCAGAGGACATGCGGCTCGAGTCCTATAGGAGGCTCGCGTCGGTCACGACTCTCGACGAGGTGGAAGACGTGAGGACGGAGTGGGCCGATAGGTTCGGGAAGCTGCCTCCGGCGGCGGAGGGCCTCATCTCGCTCACCCGACTGAGGGTCGAGTGTCTTCGCACGAAGATAACCGAGATTTCGGTCACGCCGGCTCGCCCGGGCGGAGCGAGGAACGCCGTTGCAAGGATTTCGCCCGTCCGTCTCGGTGCGAGTGCTCAAGTTCGCCTCAGGTCTTTGGCCAAAGACGCGACTTACAAGGAGGCCCTCTCGCAGTTGACGGTCCCTCTCAAGGGGGAAACGAATGCGGCAGAGTACCTGGTCGAGCTAGTTTCCAGTCTTTTCCCGCCCGATGGATGATCTCGATGCGCAAACTTCGGCCCAGAGCCGGTAACATGCCGAGCGCGTGAGATGGCTAATTGGTTTGCTGGCGGTCGTCGTGGCCGGGGTGCTCGGAGCGTCGTTGACGGTCCCTTTGAACGCCGCGACCGTCGGCGGAGTCGCGATCACCCAATCTTCGCTCAACTCTGATCTGTCGGCGATATCGTCGAGTCCGGGGTACCAGTGCTACTTGGACGCGCAGCTCGCACTGGCAACCCAGGGCCAGGCGCAGGGATTCCAGCTATACGGCGCCGGGTCGAGCGGCGCGACGGGATCGAGGGGAACTTACACGAACTCCTTCGTGCGTTACTGGCTGAACGAGATGGTGTCGAACGTAGTGATCGCGCGCATCGCCGCGCAGCGATCTCTTCACGTCACGAACGCGGATCTCGCTACGGCACGGACAGAGACCGTCGACCAGATAGACGCTGCGTTCAACCAACTCGCACAGAGCGGCGTCCAACCTCGGTGCAACGAGAGCGGAGCTGCGATCTTGGCGAGCCTGCCCGCCGCGTTCGCTAGAGAGCAGGTTCTAAATCAGGCGATGAGCGACGTCGTCGAGGCGAACGCGGGAGGCTACACGCTCTCGCGCTCTTCGGTCGAGAGGTTCTTCAACGCACACCGATCGATCTTCGAGACGATATGCGTGACCGAGGCTCAGCTGACGTCGCCGTCCGCGGCGGGACCGATCGAGTCAAAGGTCTTGGGGGGAGCTACGCTTAAGAGCGCGGTCCCTCCCGGTACGAGCGCGACGGGATGCCTAGACCCGAGCCAAGTTAGTTACGCGACGATCAACCAGGCGACGACCGGTCTTCATCCAGGAGAGTTGACCAAGGTTCTCCAAGACTCCCAGGGGTCGTACTTCTTGTTCCAGTTGAACAGCCGCAGGCCGAGCCAGTTCTCCAAGGTGTCGGGCGTCGCTCGCCAAGTCATGCTCGGGATGGGTCGCCAGAAGGCGACCGCGTTGCTCAAAGAGAGCGAACGCCGGTCTCACATCACGATCGATCCCCGTTACGGGAGGTGGGTTCCGGCCTCGAACACCGCTGGAATTTTTGCCCCGTTGGAACCGCCGGTCGCGTCGATCCCGGCGATCTCCAAGAACCAACCTCCAATCTCGACGGCGCCCGTGCTGACGCCCGGCTCTCAACCGCCGCCCGGCTCCCAACCGCCGACAGGTCCTGGTGCGTCTAGTTCATCTAGCGGGGGAGGCTAAGCGATATGGCTCAGATCCGGCGTCGCAAGCGTGAGAGTGGAGTGAGTTCGCAAGACTCCGAGAGTTCAACGACGCTGACGGGGGCGGCCCGATCCGTCGCCGACGGGGCCAGCATCGACCTCGGATCGCCGATCGCGAGCGGGCCTCACGTGACCGTCGTCGGACTCGGACCCGCCGGCCCCGAGCACCTGAGCATCTCGACTAGAACTGTTCTCGCGACGTCACTTCGGGGTTTTCTTAGAACGCGTGATCACCCCGCCGCGACCGTCTTGGCTGGGGTGACGTCGTTCGATCACTACTACGAAGAGTCGGCGACGTTCGAAGAAGCGTACGCCGCGATGGTAGAAGAGCTCGTCGCATCCGCGATCGAGGCCGCGACGGCGGGTGGGACGGTCGTCTACGGAGTCCCGGGGTCGCCGCTCGTCGCCGAACGAACGGTCGAGATGTTGCGGAGCGATCCGAGGGTGACGCTCTCCGTAATCCCTGCACTGTCCTTCTTGGATCTCGCATGGGACCGCCTCGGGGTCGATCCGCTCTCCGCGGGCGTGAGGCTTGTCGACGCGACGAGGTTCGCGGTCGAAGCGGCCGACGAGCGTGGGCCACTCTTAGTCGCACAGTGCTGGTCGAAAGAGATCTTGTCTTCCGTGAAGCTCTCTGCGGCCGCGAGCGACGACGCCGTCCCGGCGACCGTGACGGTCCTTTACCATCTCGGGTTGGACGACGAGCGGGTAGAGGCGGTCTCGTGGTGGGATATGGACAAGGTCGTCGAGCCGGACCATCTGACGTCGCTTTTCATACCGAGCCTCCGCTCTAGGATCGCTGGGGACGTCGCGAGCCTCGAAGAGCTCGCTCGGACGTTACGAGAGAAGTGTCCCTGGGACCGCGAGCAGACGCGGTCGTCGGTCGCCCGGCATATTCTCGAAGAGTCCTATGAGGTCATCGACGCGATCGACGCCCTCACTCGTGCAGAGGAACGAGCCGGAATAGCGGGAGGCGATCTAGCTCGAGCCGGTGTTGCTGGAGCCGGTGTTGCTGGAGCCGGTGTTGCGGGGGCGCGAGATGCGTTGGGCGCCGCGGTCGGGCTCCCCGAGGTGGATCACCTGCGCGAGGAGTTGGGCGACTTGTTGTTCCAGGTCGTCTTCCAGGCCTGCCTTGCGTCGGAGGAGGGTCGTTTTACTCTTGCAGACGTCGCGAGAGGCGTCCATGAAAAGCTCGTCGCCCGCCATCCCCACGTTTTCTCGGACGTGGTCGCGGAGACGCCGGAGGAAGTGGCTGCGAACTGGGAGGAGATCAAGAAAGAGGAGAAGGGGCGTGAGAGCGTGACCGACGGTATCCCGACGTCGTTGCCGTCTCTCGCGCTCGCGTCGAAACTCCAGCGAAAGGCTCTTTCGATAGGGTTGAACCTGCCGGACTTCGAGCACGGGAGGGACTGGCTGGTGACGACGGTCGGTGAGTTACGGTCGTCGCGGGAGTCGAACGACGACACTCTTGAAAAGGACACTCTTGAAAAGGACACTCTTGAAAAGGACACTCTTGAAAAGGACACTCTTGAAAAGGACACTCTTGAAAAGGTCGGTCCGTTGTTGTTCGGGTTGGCCGACTTGGTCCGCCGTCTCGGTGTTGATCCAGAAGAAGCGTTGAGAGCGACCGCGCTGTCGTTCAAGGAGCGAATCGCCGACGCTGAGCGCCGGAAGGCGGGACGGCAGGAGTAGGGTTCTGGGCGATTCAGGGGCGAATTCATAAGAAATTGCGGGCGAATTGGGGAAAATGTCGCGACGAACCCCCAATCAGTCCCTAAGAACGACTAACGTTGATTCTCGGCGCCGACCAGGGATAGCGCCGAGGGAGCTGGCAAGTGAGCACTATTGAGCGAACAGTCGGACGTGAGGTCCTCGATTCGAGGGGAAACCCGACGGTAGAAGTAGAGGTCGTTCTGGACTCGGGTGCCCGTGGGCGTGCGATTGCACCGTCGGGGGCGTCGACTGGAATTCACGAGGCAGTTGAGTTAAGAGACGGGGACACCCGGTTTGGTGGGAAAGGCGTGTTGCGCGCGGTGGCGAGCGTTAACGGCGAGATCGCGCAACTCCTCGGAGGGTTCGATGCGTTGGATCAAAGGGCTGTCGACTATGCGTTGATCGACGTCGACGCGACGCCGGACAAGTCTCGTCTCGGTGCGAACGCGATAGTGGCGACGTCGCTAGCGGTAGCGAAGGCCGGTGCGGCCGAACTGGAAGTTCCGCTGTATAGATCGATCGGCGGCGCGAACGCGCACGTATTGCCGGTGCCGATGTTCAACGTCGTCAACGGCGGAGTCCACGCGGACAACTCGGTTGACTTCCAAGAGTTCATGTTGATGCCGGTCGGCGCGGCGTCGTTCTCCGAGGCGCTTCGCTGGGGTGCAGAAACGTACCATACGCTGCGTGCGGTGCTGGCCGAGCGAGGGATGTCGACGGCGGTCGGCGACGAAGGAGGTTTCGCACCGAACCTCGCGTCGAACGAGTCGGCGGTTCAGGTTCTGATCGAAGCTATCGAGCGTGTGGGACGGACGCCGGGTGACGAGATAGCGATCGCACTCGATCCGGCGACGAGCGAGCTCTTCGAGGACGGTACTTATCACCTACGAGGGGAAGGCAGATCGTTGAGCCCGGCGGAGCTCGTCGACTACTGGGTAGATCTAGTCGATCGTTACCCGATAGTCTCGCTCGAAGACGGGATGGCTGAAGAGGACTGGGATGGCTGGGCTCTATTGACGGGGAAGCTCGGGGATCGGATACAGCTCGTCGGCGACGATAATTTTGTGACGAATGTGGATCTAATCGAGAGGGGGATCTCAGAGGGGGTAGCCAACGCCGTCTTGATCAAGGTGAACCAGATCGGAACGTTGACAGAGACGCTCGAAGCCGTTTCGGTAGCGCAGCGTTCGGCGTACGGGACGGTGATTTCGCATCGCTCGGGCGAAACGGAAGATACGACGATCGCTGATCTCGCGGTTGGGGTGAACGCCGGTCAGATCAAGAGCGGTGCGCCGACACGCTGTGATCGAACTGCTAAGTACAACCAACTACTTCGAATAGAAGAGGACTTGGCCGGCTCTGCACGTTTCCCCGGCGCGTCTGCGCTGGCACGTTCTTTCAAGAGTCGAGGACTGTGAGTTCTAAGAGTAAGTCGTCGAGCCGCCCCTTTAGCCCGATACTTCCGCGCGGCGGCAAACGTAGTTCGTCGTCTGCAACCAGAAGAGCGGCGACCGTTCCGAGCCGAGCGGAGCGTCGAATGGCGCTTCACGTTCGTCGGGCTCGCGCCGGGTTGGTCGCGTCGGTTCTAGTTTCGGTGCTGATCGTCGTCGCCTGGTTTCCAGCGGGCGCTATCGTCGACCAGCGCAAGGCGCTTGCGGCGGCGAGCTTCAAACTCGCTACGGTCTCCAAAGAGGATCGTTCGATGGTAATAGAGAGCCGACGACTCTCCAACCCTGCCGAAGTCGCGAGGATCGCCAGAGACCAGTATCAGCTCGTCTATTCAGGTCAGAGGCTATATGAAGTGCTCCCTCCAAATGGGACGGCGCGTCCGGGTGCGTTGTACCCCGGAGATCCCGGTCTCTCACCCCCTGTTTCGCCGTCGGCGATCTCTGAGCTACCCCCCAGCCTCGTCCCCGCGTCGTCTTTGAGCGGAGGCGTTAATCCACAACGGTCGACATCTCTCAGAGGTGTGTCTGCTTCGACGGCCGGCGCACGGGGGACTCCTCGCGCCGACGGGACTCCTTCTTTTTTCTCGCGGGTCTTGAACACGCTGGAGTTCTGGCGCTGAACGATCACGATCTCGTGACGTCGCTCCTAGGTAGGGAGCCGATGGGTAGGTTTGAGGTCGTAGCTCGACGAGACGACGGTACGCCTCGTGTGATAGCTAACGCTCCGTTCTTGGACGACGGCACGCCGATGCCGACGCGCTACTGGTTGGTCGATCCGGTCTGGTGCTACGAGGTGAGCAGGATCGAAGCGGGAGGTGGAGTCCGCGAAGCCGAACTCGCTGTCGACTCCGCCGAACTCGCGGCGGCTCACTCTCGATACGAGGCGGAGAGGGATTCGTTGATCAGTCCGGATCACGCGGGAGCGCGGCCAACTGGGGGGGTAGGGGGTACGCGTGAAGGAGTCAAGTGCCTCCATGCACATCTGGCGAACTGGATCGTCACCGGAGACGACCCGGTCGGTCGGTGGGTTGCCGAGCGTATCGGGACTCTCCCAGTAGATGCTCGAGAGGACGACTAAGAGATACTCATTGGTATCTTGTCTGGCGAGAAAGTTCCAAATCGGTCGCGTTTGTGATAGAGCAGGTGTGTGAAAGATCGTCTATTAGCGCCGGTCGCGGCCATCGACTGTGGTACGAACTCGACGCGTTTGCTTGTCGTAGGGAGCGGTGGCGTCGAGCTAGCTCGACTGATGCGCATCACCCGTCTTGGCCGTGGGGTCGATTCGAGCGGCGACCTCGATCCCGATTCGATCAGGCGGACGATCGAAGTACTTGAAGAGTACCGTCGTACCCTGGACTTCTACCGGGTCGAGAAGGCGAGGCTAGTCGCCACGTCTGCGGTTCGAGACGCAACTAGTGGACGTGAGTTCTTGGAGGAAGCCTCGCAAGTGTGCGGGTTTGAAGCCGAGCTCCTCGACGGCGAGGAGGAGGGAAGGTTGGCCTTCCTCGGGGCGACGAGTGATCTCGCGCCGTGTGACAGCTACGACGTCGTCGCTGACATCGGCGGCGGCTCCACCGAGATTGCTGTCGGGGGAAACGGGGATCTCGACGTGGTTTCGTTGGAGGTCGGCTGCGTTCGTCTGACGGAGCGTTACTTTAAACACGATCCACCGAAGGACTCAGAGATTCACGACGCCGTCGACGCGGTGCGCTCGGAGTTGGATCGCGCCGTCGCGAGTGTTCCCCGTTTGGAGACGTTGCCCGACTCGAGTCGCTTAATCGGTCTCGCGGGCACCGTGTCGACCCTAGCCACGATGGATCAAGGGCTCATCACCTACGAACGAGAGATGGTCCATCACTCTGTCTTGTCGTCGCGCGACGTGCGACGCTGGTGTGAAACGTTGGCGTCAGAGTCCTCGTCTGCAAGAGCGATGGAGACCGGCATGCCACGAGGACGTGAAGACGTCATCGTGGGTGGAGCCGTCATCTTGCGTGAGCTAATGGAACGTTTCAGGTTTCAAAGTTGCCTGGTGTCTGAGTCCGACATTTTAGACGGTCTCGTAATCTCGCAGCACCCCGTGCCCTCCTGAGTGGCCTCTCGCCTCTCCGCAGAGGCAGATACCACCTGGCCACAGGCCTAGTTGCCGACTAGTCTAAAGGCGTGAAAACGGTAGGAGCCTACGAGGCCAAGACTCATCTTTCCCGTCTTCTCTTGGAGGTCGAGCGCGGTCAGTCAATCACGATTGCTAGACACGGCCAGGAAGTCGCAAAGCTCGTCCCCGTTGGCCGACCGGCTACCCAGACCGACCAACTTGTTGCCGCGTTGCGTATCGCCCGCAGTGGCGCACGGCGGGGAGACGACACCGTGCAGAGTATGATAATCGAGGGTCGCCGCTAGCGTCGTTCGTTCTTGACACCTCGGCCCAGGTTAGACGCCTAGAGATGCGCGACCTCCGTCACTGGCCGATCGTTGATTTCGAGTGCTGACGATGAATCGCGAGCAAGTAACCTCGTTAGTCCGAGAACTGCCCACACGGCTATATCGGTAAAGATGAGTAGTTGCGGGAAGATCATCGTCCGCTCGATGCTCGTATAGAGCCACCAATGAATTGGCAACGAGCCCAACGTGTACGTCGCGAGCAGTGTCAGTACGTATATTGTAAACACACTCCACAACCATGCAGAGTTACCAAGGTCAAAGGTCCTCCTGGTCTGTCGTAGACAGAGAGCGGAGATGACGAGGACCACTACTGCAGTTGGGAGAACGTGGAGATAGTGGGTCATCTCTGTGACGGTTGCGCTGGCTCGCGCACTTGCCGGTCCAGGTGGCCCTGATTTGAAGAAGACGTTGTTGATGCCGTAGGCGAATGCGATCGCTGCCCACGAAGCTCCTGGGATAGCCATTACTGCCGCTACCGTGCATCGCCTCACCCACAAGCGCACCTCGGTCCGTAAAGAACTCGTCGAAGTTTCCAAAGATCTTGCGCTACGGCGGGCCTCACCAATCCAGCGATCCCTTGGAATGTAGCGTACTGCGATCAGCCCGATGACGACGAGCGCGACGGGAAGGCCCTCGTTCTTGGTCAGTGCGGCCGTAGTGGAGAGCGCCCAAGCCATCGCGGCGTTCGTTCGCTTCGTTGGTAGGACGAGCCCGAATACGACGGCTCCGGTTGCCGCGGCCGCCCACATGAGGTCAGCGTACCCGTTGATAGCGTACTCTCCAGCCAGGCCAAAGCCGGCAGCCAATACAGCAACACCGAGCACGACGGCGAGTGACTGAGTAGGCCATCTAAGTGTTTCTTGTGGAAGGCGATGTTTCGTAGAACTATCGCGAAGCCGCTTCGTCTCTTGGAAGTGCTGAGGTACGAGAGCTATCCCACACGCGGCGACTCCGAGCGCGCACGCGTTCAATAGGGCAGTCATGATCACACCTGCTCGTGGGTCAATCTTTCCAACCGCGATAAACGACAGCGCAGAGACAGAGGGGAGCAGCGGTGGGTAGTCCCGGTTGGAAAATCCGTACGCACGGTTGTGAAGATCAGCCTCCAACCTGTGGTGACCACCGTATATGAACATAGCGTGGAGCATCCAGATCGCCTGGGTATCAAACCCCATCATCGGAGCTTTGAGCGCGAGTAGGAACCAGACGCCAACCGTGGTGACGGAGGCAACGATAGCGATGGAAGTGAGGGTGTTGAATCGGAGAAGCTGAGGTGTTGGCGTAGGTCTTCGCTTCCTCGTCACAACGACGCCGATGGCCAGCGCGTTCGAAAGGATCCAGGTCACGACGAGCCATAGGGTGAACGAACCAGGCAGGACGAACTCGGCGGTCGCAGCTATCGCGCAAAGAAGAGCGCCAGTTATCGGACAGATGAATACAACGGCCACCGACCGTCCACAGACCGCGACCGCTGGAATAAGGCCGGGGACACAAAGCATGACCATGCACAGCACCACGCCTGTAATCACGGGATCCTTTGAGCACGCACCAGGAGGCCCGAGCAGTAAGCTCGCAGATGTATGTTGGTTGTCTTGATTAGGTACAACTGCCATGCCCCCTTGACCCTGTGCCCGGTGGGGACCGCCCAGGGGGTGGAGTACTCCGTTAGGAGATTCGAGTCGTAAGACGTCGGCCCCGTGTAGACGTGTGCATCTCGCGGTAGCTCTAGGGTTATCTCGTGCCTGAGGCAGTTGGTCTGGTCGTTGACTGCCGACCACGTTGATACGACAGTTGGTTTTCGTAGCTTCATGGATGTATTGGCTGAGCTAACTGTCGACTGTATAAAGCAGGCCAGTGCGATCACCACTACGAGACCTGCTGAGATCCTTTGGATGCCAGTCGGCACCCAGTGTCGACCCGGACGGGCTTCAGGGGAGTGGTCTACAGGCATGAATTGTCGATACTCTAGCCGTGATATTGGATGTATCTGCGCGGCGATGTCGTGGCGTGTATCGTGAGCGGGCGTACCGGGTCCTGCTGAACCTCGCCTTTTTTCCGATCCAATTGTCGTAAACGGTGATTTCCAACCGGCAGTCCTGTACTTGCGATGGCGCCAACGTGACGCTTGTGAATCTAATAAACCAATGCTGAAAACTCTCGATGAATCTTAGGTATAATGCGTTCGCACGCGGTGGCTTGGCTGCGACGGGTTTTGTATTACTGTCGATCCTCGCGCTGTTGCCGACACTGGTGCACGGAGCCGTTCTTGGACCGTTTGACTTCCTATCGCTCTTTGGCCTCGGTCATGTATCTGGAGTAAGCGTTTACAACTCTATCAACAGCGACTTGGTCCAGCAGGACCTGCCGTGGATGAACGTTGCTTGGCGCCAGGTGCACGAGGGGTCCTTGCCGCTGTGGAATCCCTACAGCGGGTTAGGAATGCCGTTGGGGCTCGACTTCATAACGGAGGCTTTCAGCGTTCCGATGCTCGTCTCATACCTCGTCCCCTTGCAGTACGGACTGTTAACGGCGGTAGTCGTCAAGATGACGATCGCTGGATCAGGCGTCTTCGTCCTGGCAAGGGTCTGTCGCCAACGCTACCTGCCCGCCTTTTTCGCCGGTGCGGTGTTCGAGCTCTCTGGTGCGTTCACAGTCTGGTTGGGCTGGTCTCAGTCCGGGGTGATGGAGTGGGCTGGATGGGTTATTGCCGCGATCATTATTGTGTTGCGAGGGGAGCGGAGGGTCAGAAGCGTCATCGCACTCGCGGTCGTTCTGGCGCTCTCTGTCTACGGGGGTCAGCCCCAGACGAGTATCTTCATAGCGGTTGGTTCCGTGGTGGTCGTAGTGGTAGTTCTGGCGAGCCGGGTCGCCGCGTCCCGCCAGATGGGCACGATAGTAAGGCCGATATTGGATCTCGCACTCGGCGTCGTCGCTGGTGTCGGTCTGTCTGCTCCGCTCTGGTTGCCGGCTACACAGCTGACCGCTGGAACCGCTCGCTTCCAGTCGGGCCACTACGTGCCGTTCTCCGTTCACTATCTCGTTAACTTGGCGTTCAACGGTTTCTACGGATTTCCGGTTAGAGGGAGCGAGTACTTTACGTCTGCAAACTACTATGAGGTGACCTCCTACGTGGGCGTAGCTGTGCTGATCCTGGCGGCGCACGGCATAGTGATGCGCTTTAGAAGCGTGGAGGTGAAGGCTCTTACGATCATGAGCGTCGTGATGGTCTTGATAGCCTTTTTTGCTCCCGTGACCGCACTGGTGGATAAGGTGCCTCACGGAGGCGGGATCGAGTGGAACCGCGACGTGATGCTCGTGGCGCTCGCGCTGGCCGTGCTGGCTGGATTTGGACTCGAAGCGCTGTGGGAGGGGGCTACGAACCGCCGGGTGCAACTCGTCTTTGGAGTGATCTCGGGACTGGCTGGAGCAGGCTTGTTAGCGCTCTGGGTAGTAGGAGTCGTCTACGGCGGTCTGACGGCGTCACAGGTCCGCATACGAGAACGGAGTTTCTTTTGGCCGGTTCTCGAGACGCTCGGTTGCTTGGTCGTCTTGGTGGGGATCGTAGTTCTTCGTAGAGCCAGCTCTGTGTCTAGACTCGATGACGACGACGTAGCCGGCAGGAGACGTCTCGAACTGTCGCAACGGCGAGGATCGCTGGTCGGCGTCGTGGCGATCGGAGCCCTTTCGGTCGCGTTCTTGTTGAGCTCGAATGGACCGCTCTGGTCTGGTTCACATCACTACTTTCCAACGACCCCGGCTGAAGTTTCTCTCATGCGGGCGGTCGGATCGTCGACTGTGGGTTTTGGGGGATGTCAGTCGGTAGGGGGTTACGCGAACGCCGGAATACTGCCTGAAGCAAACGCCGCGTATCGCGTACATGAGATAGCGTTCTACGACACAGCCGTAGCACCTGCGACGTACTACAAGTCGTGGGCTGTCGCTACCGGGAGACCAGAGGTAGTCGCTCCAAACGGCGTGTTCTGCCCCTCAATGACGTCAGCTTCCCTAGCCCGCCACTACGGCGTCGAGTTCATTCTAGATCCACCTGGCCTACCTCAGCCCAAGGGAACGGTTCTCGACATGAGAATCGCGGGTGAAAAGCTCTACAGGGTACCCGGTGCAGCCCCTGTCACCTTGTCGACACATGGAGCGCGGATTGGCCGAGTCGGGCCGATTGCGCATCCAACTCCAGCCGTCTGGCACTTCGATGTTACGACGCGATCGCGAGCGACGATGGTGGTTCGCTTGACCGATGTCCCCGGGTGGCACGCGACCATCGACGGTCGACCACTTTCCCTCAGGAGCTGGAGCTACGTCATGATGCAGGCGGAGATTCCTCCTGGCAACCACGTCGTGATACTCAGATACTGGCCGTCTAAGTTCACGTTGGGACTGATACTGGCGGCGCTGACCCTCTTGGCACTGCTAGCTGCCTCGATTATTGGGTGGCGTACCGCAATCGGTCATCGAAATGACTGATCTTGGGCTAAGTTGGGGCGTACGTGAGCAGGTGGGAGGACCTTTGACGTTAGCAGTATTGGAGGACTGGAACGGGTGCCCGCGTCTCGAGGGATACCCCGGATCGTTTGGCTATGTGCTCGCGACGCACTTTTCGGACACTTTCGGATTTGGCAAGGCGGTTTCTCGCTCCAGGTTCGAGATGGAACGTGTAACCGACTCCGTGGTTGGAGTCGCTCTGTCGGCAGGCGGGCGCGGAGCATGGTTAGTCAGCCAGGATGGTGTGGTCTTGGCGGTAGGGGACACGCCTCGATGCAGGCCGGTTTCCCGGATTGAGCCCGGCACCAGTGTTGCCGGTATCAAGGCTGCTCCCGGGGGAATGGGATACTGGCTGTTTGGACAGGACGGCTCCATTGGGGCTTACGGTCACGCGGTCGACCACGGATCGTTGCGCGAGTCCTCTCCGGGAATTCATTTGGATCAACCGATCGTTTCGATGGCAGTTACACCTGGCGGGGGTGGCTACTGGTTGGCTGCAGCTGATGGAGGTGTGTTCTGCTTTGGCGACGCTGAGTACTTTGGTTCGGCTGTGACAGTTGGGTTGGGCTCGCGAATCGTCTCCATCGCCTCAACTTTTTATGGGCGCGGATACTGGATGGCAAGTGAGGATGGACGAGTGCTTTGCTTCGGAGATGCGGAGTACCTGGGGTCTCCGGCCGAACTTGGCGTCGGTGGGAACGAGACAGTGATAGGAATGTGTGCTTCGAGCACTACGCTTGGATATTGGACAGCTACATCAAGTGGAACTGTTAGAGCGTTTGGCAACGTCCATTTCTTGGGAACGAAGCCGATCGGTATCGTCATCCCGAGAGTATGTGCATTCGACGTCGGATGTTGGAACTGAGTCCATCTGATGGGTCATCCTGCGTACAAAGTTTTTTCAAGCTCTCGGGGGAACGTTTTCATGGCCGAGATTGCCGAGATGCTCGCGGAGTCAATTGGGCAGTCCGGAAGAGAGGTCGAGAAATCTGAGTTCCCGCTTCCACGCTTGGAACCAGGGGTAGTCAACCTCGTCGTAGCGCCTCACGAGTACTTCACACTTCTGGACTTTCCTGAGGATGAGATTGTTCGTTCCGCCGCTGCGTGCGTCACAGTCGGTGTAGAACAGCCCGGCACGATGTGGTTCGAAGAAGGTGCCCGCTATGCGTCCTACGGCCCTCTCGCACTGGACATAAATCAGCAAGGGGCGGTGGAGCTTAGAAGGCGAGGAATTGAGGCATACCACCTGAGGCTTGGTTACCACCCGCCCTGGGATGCGTGGGGGGGCGACCCGGTCTCTCGTCGCGACGTAGACGTGGCGTTCATGGGGTCCTTGACCAAGAGGCGGGCAAAGTTCTTGTCTGAAGCTGCCGGAGTCTTATCACAGTGGAACTGCGATATTCGTCTCTTCGAAGTTGACGGGCCGACGCGATCTGGGACCAACCATTTCCTGACCGGCGGGGCGAAGAGCGCTCAGCTGGCAAAGAGCCGAGTTCTGCTCAACGTCCACCAAGGCGAACGCGACTACTTCGAGTGGGTCAGAGTTATCGAGGCCATGAGCAACGGGGCGGTCGTCGTTAGCGAGAGCTCCCAAGGGTTTAAACCTCTTATGTCGCCCGATCACTTCATCGAGTCAGAGTTGGGGTCGTTGGCCGGACGGCTGGACGCGCTCTTACGTGACGAGGAACTGCGAGCTGAAATTGCCGATCGCTCCTACGACTTCTTGCGCAAACACCTGCTGGCCGTCGACTCCGTGGACCAGCTCCTCACCGCTGTCGAGTCACGGCTCAGTGGAGTACGCGAGCCGTTGATTGGAGTTAGGCCAGGTCTCCCGAGTGCGTTATGCCGCCGGGGGTACAAGCGTTGGCTGCCGCCGAGGAGCGGCGTCGCGACACTCGAAGAGCACCAGGTGTCTACTGTCCTAAAGGGCGAACGGCAGGCCAGAACCATCATCAAGGACATGATCTTGGCCGAGATCGACGAATCGAGGGCTATCGAGGCACTTATCAGCACTGTCGAGAACGGTGCTGCGACGTACGTTCGTGTGCACGACACGACTGCGTACTCCAAGACCAAGCCTGACGTATCGGTTGTCTTGACCCACTACAACTACGCAGATTTCTTGGAAACTGCAATAGGATCAGTTGTAGTGAGTGACGGGGTAACTCCCGAGATCATCGTGGTAGACGATCACTCCGACGCAGAAAACGTCGCTGCAGCGAGATCTGTTGTTGACCGGTTCGACTGGTTCCCGATTCGATTGGTGATGCACGGCGCGAATCGAGGACCATCTGCGGCACGAAACACAGGTGCCTCCCACGCACGATCCGATCTTTTGTTCCTCCTCGACGCGGACAACTCGGTATTCCCCGACGGTTTGCGCCGGCTAAAGGAGGCTCTGGAGCACTCGGATGCAGCGTTTTCTTACGGGATCATCGAGAGTTACGGAGAAGACCCCGACATTGTGAGCTTTCTGCCGTGGGATCTGGAACGTTTGGCTAGTGGCAACTACATCGACGCAATGTCGATGATTAGAAAGAGTATCTGGGATACCCTGGGAGGCTTCGATACCGAAGCCGACCGGCGCGGGGGTTGGGATGACTACGAGTTCTGGCTTCATGTCGCGGCCGAAGGTTACCGTGGCGAGCTGGTCAAGTCCTTCATAGGGCGTTACAGGTCGCACGGGAGTTCTTGGCAGTCAGTAGTCAACCTCGACACAGACCAACTCTTCACGTATTTTCGGATGAAGTATCCACACCTGCCATGGCCCGAGTTAGTAGAGGAGTTGTAGAGATGGTTGCTAGTCCCAGATCCGACGGGTCAGTCGTGAAGTCGGCCGGGAGCACTGCTGTCTCCAAAGACGCGCTCTTTGAATCGCGACGCCTGAGAGAGACTGTCGCACTTCGTGAAGAGGTAATTTACCAGTTGAACAGACGGATTATCCAACTTGAGTCCGCTAGTTCCACTTCGAACGCTACGTCGTCGACCAGCTCGGGAACAGAGCCGGTTCCCGAGGCTCTGGCTGAGTGCTACTCGCGCATAGAGACCCTCACCCAAGAGCTGAACCGTGCCCAGCTTGAACTAGATGAACGAGAGAGAACGTATCGCCAAGAGATTGACGAACTCTCTTCTCGCCTGGCCCCGATAGATCGGCTGGAGAAGACTAGGTTTGGGTTCTTGGTCAAGCCGATTTACCGGGCGATGCGTCACCGTAGTGGCCAATGATTGACGCGTTCACCAACCGCTACAGAGCAGATATCAACCTCGCGGACGTCAATGACGCCCATAGTTTTGCAATCGCGTGTGTTCAAGGTGGGAGCACCGTTCTCGACATCGGCGTCGCGGACGGATCTGTGGCCCGGTTACTCAAGAAGATGGGTTGTCGGGTCTGGGGGGTGGACATCGACGAAGAGGTGTTAACGCTCGCGCGCGAGCACTGCGAAGAGGTGATAGTTGGAGACGCCGATCAGCTAGATCTTGGATCGCTCGTCAGTTGTAAGTTTGATGTGATCCTGCTTCTTGACGTCTTAGAGCACCTGAAAGACCCACTCTCGTTTCTTGTGAGGGCATCTGAGCTCCTGACCGACAGCGGCTACTTCGTGATGTCTGTGCCAAATGTTGCTCATGTCGCGATGCGTGCACAGTTGTTGAGTGGAAGATTCCCCTACACCGACGTCGGGATCCTGGACCGGACGCACCTTCGCTTTTTTGATCCAGTCACTGCGAAGGAGTTCATCTCCGACGCGGGCCTGGTGATCTTGGATGAGTCGAGAGTGAGGTTCCCGGTAGACGGTACCGAGATAGACGTTGATAAAGGTAGCGTTGCGCCTTCGCTCCTGGACCAAATCCTCGACGATCCAGAGGCCGAGACCTATCAGTTCTTGTTCATGGCGGCTCCGCGTGGATCGGTCCTTGAGTCCGATCCGCCGTTTCTTCCCGCTCGCGAGATTCAGCGTGAGTTGCAACGGTGCAAACGGGACCCGATGCTTCGTGATCGACGCTTCGGGAACGGCACGTACGACGAAGTCATGGCTCAACTTCTTTCGATCCAGAGTGCCAATAGGTCTCGTCGTGGTGCGTTGAACGCGTTGTTAGAAGTGTTGCGAGAGACTACGGACAACCTGTATCCGTCGTGACGATAGTGGCTCGCTGCATGGTTCATCTGCTCAGGTGAACTTGTCCGTCAGGGCCTTTCTCTTTCGCCTCCGATTGGGTGCGAATAAGGCGACAAAGACTGCGACGACACCCAAGATCGCGAGAATCCCTGCTTCGTCCATGTATTTGGGCAGGTACGTGAATTTCACAGTACTGGTTCCAGGCGGGAGAGTCACACTTTGAAAGAGCGGACCAGCGTGTGAGATAGCGACTTTGGAGCCGCCGATAGTTGCGGACCACCCGGCGTCGTATAGCTCGTTTCGCACCAAGGTAGAACTTTTTGAACACGCGGCCGTCAACTGTGAAACTGACTCATCGATGAGCCTGCACGATCCAGAGGTGACTGTATAGAACGAAGACGGGTGATCAAGCTCGTAGATAGCGCTTTGATGGTCGCGAAATACAATGTGGCCGGGCATACCAGGTATTGGAGTCGATGGAGCGATCACGTATTTCACACCTATCGCTTCGTAGTATCTGAGGTTGGTGATCAGTTCCTCGAGAGGAGTTGGGCCAGAGTGGTTCAAGACTGTAACTCCGTCGAACTGCTGGGGTAGCTCGTTAGTCTCGAGGTGCGTCTTAACAAAGTCAGTCCACCTCTTGGGGAGAGGGAGGTCGTGCGCGTTGACTTCTGATATCGAGAAGTACGATCCGTAGTTGGGAACGATCGGCCCAAGCGTGGCAAAGCGGTATAGGCCTATGTGGTGTTGCAAGTAGACGACGCTCGCCGTGTCGACTGAGATCTTCTTTGGAGCTGACATCTGAGGGGTCATGAACATCGCGACCGCGTCGACGATGAGGACCAGACCCATGATGGTCTGGGCGACACTAGGTCGAAAGGTGGTACCTGCGAACACCAAGACCAACAGAGTCGATAACGCCCACAGGACCGAAGTTACCGGATACGACGAGAATCCCGGGGCTCTGTCGAGCTGGCGGATCAGGCTTTGGCCCGGAAGTATCACGATAGCGAGGAGAAACGCCGTCACTGCTCCAGCTAAAGCGAGCGACGACTTATTCCATGAGTGTCGCTTTGTACTGCGGCCTATCGAGTCGAGCCCCATTGCTGCGAGAACTACGGTAGCCATCTCCCACGACGGCGCAGAGTAGCGGCTGAACGCGCTCGTAGATATCCCAGGGATCAGGTTGGTGAGATCCACGATAGGGCCGACGCCGAACGCTCTTGCCGCGGCAACTATCACCCAACAAGCAAGGGCAACCTTTAACCCAACGTCTAGTCCTGTAAAGAGCCCATAGAGCGCCACGACGATCACCGCGGCTGTGAGGTAGCCGCCGATTCCACCCCAGAACCCGTTCAAGACGTTTGATGGATCTGCCTGGGAGAACCCAAATATTGGACCAAAAAGGTAAGGAAGGCCGAATGTGTTGGTGGCAATCGGTTGCAACTTTAAGGATGCGAACGCGCTCGCGTGCCCACCAATGTCGGCATGTCTGGTTGCATCGAAAAAGGCGACCAAGAAAGGAGCCGAGACTAGTACCCCAACCCCCGTTCCAAACCCGATTGACTTGACGAATCGCGGACGTGACGGCCGGGGCAACTGTACAAATCGAGCCAGAGTCCACACTCCGGCCATTAGTCCGTCTATGTAGGCGGTCTCGGGGAACCCAGCGTATAGAGAGAGAGCGATTCCGACCGCTATGAGCACCCAGCCGCGGCGGCTCTTCACAACGGACTCGGTCCGGCAGTACTCGATACCCAAGAGCAGTATCGGCAAGAACGCGATCGGGTTGAAAGCGGCGTTCGTTAACCAGGCGAACGTACCGTTCAGAGCGAACAAGATCGCGCCTACTATGCTCACCCACCGTGCCATTCCGAGTGTCTTGAGCAGACGCTGGGTGGCGATCCCTGCCACTACCTGCAAGCTGAGATGGAAGAGTATCTGCCCCTTGGCTGTTAGGAGAAAAAGGGTCGGGGGAAATAGAGCGGCGCTCTGCCCTTCTCCAAATAGTGGTACCCCTACTCCTTCGTAAGGATTCCACCACGGAATGTGGCCATGGATCAGATCGGTTGCGGCTAGATGCCCCAAAGCCTGGCTTACGTATCCAACGTTGGGATCTATCCATGGTAACCCAACATGAGCGCCGAGCCAGGGCCCAAGCGGTGACGTCGCGAGGCCACTGTTGAAGCCAAATACCC
>JAJYQJ010000018.1 GCA_021794655.1 Actinomycetes bacterium
GCAGCTCCCCGCTTACGCTCCCGAGCTCAACCCTGTCGAACTCGTCTGGGGCAACGTGAAATCACAAGAACTTGCAAACCTATGCCCCGAGACTATCGGTGATGCAGAGGTCGTTGCTGACGCAGGACTCCTTCGTATCGGAAACAACGAACAGCTGTGCTTTAACTTCCTGGAGCACACTGGTCTTTCTCTATGAGCAAACGGTCATCGTATTACCGAAAGATCAGTACGTTGGGAATAGGCGTATAGTTAGCGTATGCCACGGCTGCAGGTTTACCTTCCCGACGAGCTGTACCGGGTCGTCAAAGACCGGCAGCCCCCTGCGTCGGAGCTCCTACAAGGCGCCGTTCGTGCCGAGTTGCGGCGTCTGGACGTCCTCGAGGAGACGGATCGGTATCTGTCCGAGCTCGTCGACGAGGTGGGTGAACCGTCCGCGGCGTCGTTGGCCCGAGCCGAGCGGCTCGCCCAGCGCGTGCGCGGAACGAGTGCCGCGACGCCCGAGCCGAGCTGACGGTGCTTATCTTGGACTCCGGGGGAGTGAGCTTCCTCGCCAAGCGAGACCATGACGCCGTTGCCGCCATCCGCGCCCTGATTCGACACGGCGCGTGGCCACCGCTGGTTCCCTCCGTCGTCGTCGAGTCGACCACGGGCGTCCAGCGCAATGACGCCGCAGTGAATCGTCTGCTCAAGACTTGCGATGTCCGGGAGGACCTGCCGACGTCCCTCGCCCGTCGCGCCGGCGAGCTACGCCACCTTGCCCATCGCGGCTCCGCGGTGGACGCCGTTGTGGTTGCCAGCGCAGAGCCGGGTGGTGTCGTGCTGAGTGGCGACATCGAAGGTCTCGGGGCACTCGCTTCCCATTCCAAATCCGTTCGCATCGAGCGGGTCTAAGGGTGGCCCCGGCCGTCCGAAGGCCACTGGTCGGTTCCGAAACACGCCTTTGTGGCTTGGGAGCGCGGCCAGATCCCGAATGACTTGCAGCCGGCTCCGTCACGTCGCAATGCCGGGCCACCTCCAGCAGGATCTCTAATTTCGAGAGGTTGATAAGTGGAGCACTCCATGTTGTTTTGAGGTATTCGGGCATTGAGGGCTGAGATTTGGAATAATGCGTAGAAGGGAACTGTCGCTACGGTGATCTGGCGGTTATAGGCGGGACAACTTTGAAGTAGGGGGATAGTGGTTCAAATGGCGCGGTGGAGCGATCGAGACAGGCGGGGTCGTGGTGGACATTACTGATGTGGCCGACGAATTGCCTGCCGGCGCTCTCTCACCGACGCCGCGTGCGGTCAGCGTGAGAGGAGCACGTTACGTCGGCGGCCACCCGAAATGGACGGATCCAGCGGAGGCGACGTTCCTTTCGATATCCGCCAGAGGCCTCGAGTTTCGCATTAACGCTATACCGATCTTCGTTCCACTGAGCGTGCTTTCCTCCATCGACGTGCTGGCCGAAGACACTGCCCAGCGTGTATTTGAAGACCTCGGCGTAGCAGGAGAGAGCGATGATCCCGGCCGGGGCTTGCATCGTACGAGCTGTCTTTCGATTGGGGCCGACTTTGGGAGAATCGGGTTTGCACTCACGCCGTCTGAACGAGAAGCGGCTAACGCGTTAGTCGAGTCTATGCGCGAGCTGTTTGAGGAACACGACATTGAAGTCAACCAATCCACTCCTTTTGTCACCTCCGATGCGCACGCTGAAGACCTAGTCGAGCGAGGTGATCCATCGGTCGTTGGACACACCGGTGATGAAACGACGGTTGAAGAAGAAGAGGAGGAGGAGGAGGAGGAGGAGGAGGAGGACGCGAAGTCGGAAAACGACACTGAAAACGAAACTGATCTTGCAGCCGACGAGGAGCAAGTTGGTAAAGAACTCGAGTTAGAGGGTGACGGTCACTGCAGCAAGGGGCATCAACTAACCGACGATGCGTTGTTTTGCCCGACTTGTGGAGAGTTGATCGGATCGAGAGAGTGCGCGAACGGCCACGTGATCGGACCCGATGATGTTGTATGTGAGGTGTGTGAGACGACCCCATCCATGTCCGCTGGCGACCTGTCGGTAAAGATCGAAATGCTTCGCGGTGAGGTGTCGGAAGGTAAGGCAACGTTGCGAGCGATGCGCGACCGATACCAAGACGACGTCTCGCAACTATCAGAAAAGATTGGCCAAAGCGGTGCAGTGAAAGTACTGGGAGCAGTGATCGTCGAGAGTGATAGAGATGAGCTTTTGGATCTCTTGGGTGACCAGAAACTCTTAGCGCTTAGCAAAGAGCTCCACGAACACCTCGTAGAGGTTAAACGAGCAGAACTTAACTTAGCGACAGTTGAAGGCGAAGCTGGAGTCGTATCCCCCGATATAGCGGCTGCTTTAGTCGCTCTTCGACGGATCGAATTGGAGTTCGCGAGCCTGATGCTACTGGAGGTGACAGAACTCATAGCGGTTCCTCCTGCGGATGAAGATGGGCGCCGGATGGTGATTGAACACGTCGGGGAACTCCTGGCCGACTGTGCACAAAGGAGGCTCGACGCGCTCGGTGTATTAGCAAGAAAGCGTGGAGAGCCGCACGGCGTAAGAGCAGCAGAGCTCGAAGTTGAACTGTCTGCGCTTCAAGACGAGATCAAGGCGCTCAACTCTGAAGAAAGTAGGGATGGGCGAGGTGAGGAGATCGAAGCTCTGAAGAACCGCCACGCTGAGGTGTTGTTAGACCAGCTCGAGGAGCGCAGGCTCGCTTCGGAACTCCTTGGTGATGACGATGATGCACGAGAGGCTTCTGCGTTAATCGACCTAATTCGAGCCGCCCAAGCGAGCGGTGTGGGCAAGAGGGCAGAGAGCGCTCCATCAAAGCGAAGGCGTTCATCGACGGTTGAAGATGAGCTTTCCGTGGAGCAGATGAGAGAGGAGATGTCGGGTCTGTTTGCAGAACGTACGTCAAAGCACTCGAATCGCCAGCGGCTAGCCGTCGCGAAGAGGTTCTTGAGCGACTTTCGGGCGTTCTTCGTGGCGCATCCGGGTCCAGAAGGTGATCCAGAAGATGAGCTGATGGTCGCACGGGCTGAGGCGTGGAACTCCTACGATGTCCTCACACGTAAGTTGATGGCACTTCCGATCGGGTCGATGCATCGCGGCGCCGATGGGAAGAGGCCTCAGTGGGGCCGTTCCAACGGTATGATCTTGGAACTCGGTTCGAGTCGAATCGCTGTCGTAGATATCGAAATAAAGGTCGCAGAAGAGTTCGAAGACATGAACAGGGCTGAGGTATTGAGAGTACTGCGGGCGGCGCTCGTTGCAGATCTGGAGCGTGTGTGTGAAGAGATACGCGCTTCGAGCGTACGCTAGGCGAGCGAACTGGATGCTCGACTGGATTGAAGTTCGGGAGTGTAGATGAGGTCTGGACGCAAGTTGAGGCGCGCGGCCGCGTGTGTCGGAGTAGCCCTGAGTATCGACGTGACCCAGCGATTAATCAGGAGCTACTTGAGGGAAGATCCTACGCAAGGTGAGCCGCTCGACCTTGCTCCTGGTAGGGACGTGATCGTCGAAGCGGACGACGGCGCTCAGTTGCACGCGTGGCTATCGGATCCGGATCGTTCAGACGATATTGATCGTCGACGTCCTGTAGCCCTCTTGGTACACGGTCTTGCTACCGATCGAAGGATGTGGTCCGCGACGGCCCGGCTCTTACTCGATCGAGGCTTTTCGACGATCGTCTACGACCAACGAGGCCATGGCGAATCGACGCTTGGAAGCGAGCGATTCTCCGCAGAGCGTTTGGGCGACGATCTACGCTGTGTGATCGAGACGCTTGATCTAAGGGACGTCGTAGTGGTCGGGCACTCGGCGGGCGGGATAGTCGTCGAATCCCTTCTTGTCCACAGCGATGATCGGTTAATAGCACGCCTGAAGGCGTGCGTTCTGTGTTCCACGGGATCGACGCAGCGAAAGCTCTCGTCAGCGGTGGAGGCCGTCATTGCCTCGTTTACCGAGTCTTCGATGTTGGAAAGAATTGTCTCCGTAAGAGGGGTAGGCCGCGTGCTCTTCACAGGGTTCGCTGGCCCGATACAGCCTGCAGCACACGTCTCGGCCGCACTCGAAGGATACAAGAAGAGTTCCGGTCCGGTCAGAGTTGCGATGTTGAGAGTTACACAGAGCGACTACGGGGATCTGCTGAAGAGAGTGAAACTGCCCGTCACGGTGGTGATCGGTGACAACGATCGATACGTACCACCCTGGAGGGCGCGCGATCTTGTGTCGCAAATCCCAGGGGCCAAGCTTGTCGAAGTTCCAGGTGTTGCCCATATGGTCCCCTTCGAAGCGCCCGAGAAACTCGCCGACGTTATAGAGGAGGCGTTGGAACTTGAGCGACCGCTCCGTCGTGTTGAAACGACCAACAGTAAGTAGCGCCCCCGCTAAGACTGGTGAGACGTTTCCCGTGATTGGATCCCTCCAGAGCGTGATCAAGCCCACCGGGATTGATCACGTTGGATGTGGAGGTTGGTTCACAAGCAAACAAGATCTCAGCAGACCAGATGCGTTTTGTCCATGCGGTACGCGACGTCGTCGTGATCGTTCAACGGTCGAAAGGCGCAGGGATGCAACCTTATTCGCAGCGTGCGTTTCAAGCCGCGAGACTTGACTCGAGATGATCAAGCTCTTGGGCCTTGTGTTCGCGCTCGGCATCTTGGCGGTTTATCCATACACCCTTTCACGTCATAAGGGCGAATGGGCCGACTACGCCTGCAGACCCCTCTATAGCGTTATGGCGATCGGAGCTACTTGGAGGGTTGGGTGGGCCTGGCCTTTTCTTGCGCAAGGTCCATTCGTCAAGATCGATATCTATGAGTGGGGAGTCCGAATTGGAGGTCCGGAGAGTAGGTGATTGAGCTGGATTGTCCCGCTCGTCGAACTATCGTCGCCTGAAATAGCGGTAGTACAGAAATGCCACACGGGGTTGAGATTTGGTAGAAGCGACAGACGCGGAAGGAGTGTCCTTGTAAATGGACATCGCGATGACCTGCTGTCGTACCTGGCTGGTTTCCCAGTTCGGCTGTCGAAATGAATACGTAAAGCCGAATCGGAGGGAACCTAAGACCCCCGTTGGCTGCTCCGCGATCTGCTTGACCTCCCCCAAACTGCCGTTTTCCTCTTAACGCTGCGCGCGGAGTTACAGTGTCTGCTATGACAACAACGCCGCCTGCCAAGTGACGGCGTGAGCGTTCCAAGTGCGCCGATAACACGCGTGCAGCCAGACGCCAAGCGGCTGATACCCGCCCTACTCGTCTTTATTGTCTTTTCTCTACTAGTCGTCGCGCTAGATATCGTGATCTATAAGCAGAGCGAGTTGCACGACCCGCCTACGGGGTTGCTCGGCTCTCCGACCTGGACCCTGACGGTCGCAATCATCTCATCTGGCCTTATTGTTAGTGCGTTTGGAGCAACCGTTCTGGCACGACGGCGTAGGGGCGGCTTCGGTGTCGCGCTGGTTGTTGTCATCGCGGTCATTACTACGATCGCGACGTTCCTACTGACGAGCTCGCTTGAGGGTATTGCCGTGCCCAGAGGGTTGCAGCGTGTTCCGGGACCAGCCGCCACGGCCCAGGCAGCGCTGGTCGCCAAGACTGCCAAACCTGGTGGAGTCTGTGTGATTGTCCGCAGTGACCCCCTTCACATCCTTGTAACTCCTTATCAACGGTGCGCTTATCTGGGAGCGGATGGTCGCAGTCAGGTCGTTTACACGAGAAACTGGAATGCTCCCGCGGGAGATACCGCAAACAACGGGTTCATCTACACGAGCAGGGCGGGCGAGCCGATCGCTCCCGACACTTGCGTAAGCCATTTATGGGGTCATTGGTGGGCCTGGATGAGTGAAGGGAGTCCCGTCCGTCCCTGTCCGTACAGCTTTGACTTTATTCCAGCACCTTAGGAACGCCAACACGTCTTCGTGTCCCAATAACAGCAACTCTTACGCCTTCAAGTCTTGATGTCACATCGAGCAAGTCGACTCCTGGGCTTCTCAATTCGCGTATGAACTGCCGACCCGGCGGCGTCGTCCCCGTCGGTGCCGGCAGCTTCGCAGTTGGAGGGTTATGGAAGTGCAGGCGGTGTGAGCGTTGTCGATAGTTGGAAGTGCGGAACGTCCATGTGTCGGCATTATGTATCCGCGATACCGCTAGAAATCTCCGATCCCCTTTGGATTGAGCGGATTGATCCATGGGACCCAACTGGCGAAGAGTGAAAAGTCGCTGTCAGCGGAAACGACTGCTATGCCGTGCTCTATCGCTATTGCGGCCAAATGAGCATCAGAGATCAAGTTCCCTACTAGCCCGAGGCTCGTAACCAGGTTGCCGAGTACTTTTACATGGTCGTTGGTTGGGCTCGGGTGCCATACCAGATCGGCCGTTGGCCAGGTTTGTACGTAGTACCACGCATCGCTCGGAGACAACGGGTGTCGCATGGCTCGCGGGTTAGTGACAATGCGAACGAATCCCGTCAGCGACTCCCAGGGCATACCTACTCGCGTCGATCCGTGGAGAGCGGCCTCCACAGCCGGGTGCGCGCTCCGTGGTCCCCGGTGAAAGGTTCATCAACGGCGTAAATCAAGACGTCTGAATCAACGAGCATCAGCGACGTGTTGGTCCTTCAAGGAGATCAAGTACTTCAGCTGTACTGTGGACATCCATTAGCGCTCCAAGGTGAGCTGTTCGTTGGTTGAAAAGAGTTCGGGACCTTTCTGCGGCAACGGCCTGGTGGATAAGGGCGTTCACCGTTCTGGAGACGCTTAACCCCTTTTCGCTACAGACCTTCTCGACGATGGCGGCGCCGTAGCTATCGAGAGTGACGGTAGTCCTCATAGCGTTAGGCTACACGGGTTCCAACATCGCTACACCATGATTCAGCCACACAATCGGCGCCGCCCCCGATTGCACTCGACCCTACTGGGTCGCGTGTTCTTCGAGGCGGAGCGGGACGGTAACGGTGACGGTCGTGCCGCATCCAGGGGTTGAATCTACGGCGAGCTTTCCTCCGAGGAGATGGGCACGCTCAGCGATCCCGACGAGCCCGAAGTGACCGGGAGCGAACTCGTCTATTTTGTCGGTCGGAAAGCCCCGGCCGTCATCGACGACCTGGCAGGTGAGTTCTTCGGCTGCGAAGGTGACGATGATCTGGCAGAGGCTCGCGTCCGCGTGGCGTAGGGTGTTTCGAACCGCCTCTTGGAGGATGCGGAATGCGCCGAGCTCCACCTCTGGAGGCACGCGGGCCTTGGACCCGTGGACCACTAACTCGGTCGTAAGGTCGGCTTCGTCCTCGACGTCGGCGAGGAGGCTGGATAGTGCGCCGACGAGTCCGAGTTGGTCGAGGGCGGGGGGACGCAGCTCTTTGGCCAGTGATCGCAGGCGGCCTGCTGCGTCGAGGGCTTGGTGTCGCGCTTCGGCGAGTTCGTCGGAGACATTGGCGGGAACGCCGCGTCTCTGCCCGATTCCCTCGAGCCGGCGGGCTAGATGCAAGAAGAGCTGGAGTGGCTCGTCGTGGAGCTCGCGGGCCAACCGCCGCCGCTGGTCCTCTTCGGTTTGAATGACGAGAGCCGCGTAGCGTGTCGCTCGCCGCCCTTCAGCACGTTCCTCTGTGACGTCTTCTAGGATGACCTGCGTCGACGCGCCGTCGCTTTGGTCCGGCAAGCTTACGAGGTCGACTCGGTAGTCGCGACCGTCGGGGAGCGATAGGACGCGACTGGACCTCTCTGCGAGGAGAGCATCGCTTTTCACACCGACGACGTCTCGACCGAAGATCTGCTCGCTGCTGCGTCCCAATACGTCTCCTCCAAGCACTGCTCGTGCCGCAGGGTTTGCGTCGCGGACAACCTGATGGCCGTCTAGGACGAGGATTGGCGCACCGTTGGTTTCGAACAGCCGGCGGTAGTTGGCTTCAACCGCGAGGCGCTGTGCTGTGGCACGCTCTGCTTGCAAGTGGGCGAGACGCTCGGACTCTATGCGCTGGCCGATGACGAACGCGACGATGTCAATGAGCGCCAGATTTACCAGGTCACCTCCGGGGTGTCCTTGGTCATGAGGCAAGAGCAGGTCCGGTAGCCACAGCAGGGTTGCCCACATCCCAGTAGCTGCAGAGCCTGAGAGTCCGTAGCGTAGCGCTGCGTAGCCGACAGGGATGATCAAGAGTGCGATCGGAAGGCCGGAGGGAAACAGTCCAATTTCGACTGAGGGATGCAGATCCATGAGAAGGTGGAGCGAAGCGATGACCACGACCATTATCTGGATTAACCAGAAGCGGACCTCGCGGATAGGAGGGTGTGCTGCCCGGCGAATTGCCGCGGCGAGTTCAGCGCGACGACGATGGGCCGTCACGATCCCCTCGTTCGATCAGATGGTGAGAGAGAGCGAAGAGGACTGCCTCTGTTCTCGACGCGACACCGAGCTTGGAGAAGACGTTGGAGACGTAGCCCTCGACCGTGCGTACGCCGAGGGACAGTTCTGCGGCGACCTGCTTGTTTGAGAGGCCGCGGGCCAACAGGCGGAGCACGTCGGTCTCTCTTGGAGTGAGATCCCTGGCCTCTGCCGGGCCGGTTCGCCAGCGCCGAGCCAGGCGTCCCGAGACAGCGCGATCGAGTACGAAGACTCCATCAGCGACAGCGCATACAGCGTCGACGAGCTCCTTGCCTGACGCGGTCTTGAGTAAGTAGCCACCGACCCCGATCTCGAGCGCCTCGGTGACATATGCGTAGTCGTCGTAGGCACTCACGACTAGAACCCGGGTCTCAGGGTGACGAACTGCGTTATCTCGAGCGAGTTCGAGCCCACTTGCTCCTGGAAGGTTGATGTCGACGATCACGACGTCTGGGTGGGTCTTATCGATCAGATCGAGACCCTCCTCATAGGTTCCGGCTTGACCGACAACTGCGATGCCGGGGTCTTGTTCGAGGAGTTGAAGCGTACCCTCGCGAACGAGAGCGTGGTCGTCGACGATCGCCACCCGGATAGCCTCGCTTGGCTCACCTGCATCGCCGGTTTCGATCGGCAGGTGACTCTTATCATCTCCTTGCTGGGCGTTTGCCACGGTTTCGTCTGCGCACGCGGTCTCACCCATCTCTTAAGTATGTGCCACGCGGGCGAGTCGCGCCAGTGTGGAACCACGGGGCTACCCCCGTAGTTCCACGCGGGGGCCACCGTGGAACCTGGGGCCGTGGTACGCGTGGTATCCGGGTTTCGTTCTTAGATCGACGCGCTCAGGATAAAGCGATGGTCGAGATGTTGCGTATAGTCCTGGGCACGTTGCTGGTCGCCTCCCTCGCGGCCATAGTGGTCTATGTTGTCGTGTTTTTCGCCGTAACTATCTGGGTTGTCTTCACGAAAGCGCCACCTGATCCCTTGGAGGGCGAGCTCGACCGGGTGCTCGCAGAGATTCTAGGGCCGTCGTCGCGACTGTCTGACGGGGCAGAGTTCGTCCGCGAGCGAAAAGGCGCGCGCGAAACGACGCGACCACACTCCAGTTTCTTGGAGTGGGCCCCTGTCAGGAGACGGTGGTGACTGTGGCCACCTCGGAGCGAGCAGAGGTTAAGAGCGGGGCCGGCGAGGTTCTCGATCGGCGCGCGGTTGAAGATGTAAGACGAGTTACGGGCCGGGTTCTTACGCGGCGCTCGCTCACGATCGCACTCGGGGTGCTCTGGTTTGTAGACGGGCTACTCCAGCTCCAGCCGTTCATGTTCACCAAAGGCTTTCTAACCGGCATTCTCTCGCCAATGACGGTGGGCCAGCCGGGGTTTGTCGCTTCCACGATGGAGGCGATCGATCGTTTCATCGCACCGCATCTCGTTGCGTGGAACGCTCTGTTTGCACTCGTCCAGCTCGCAATCGGCGTTGGGCTGATCTTTCGGCGCTTCGAGAAGCTCGCTCTCGCTGTCTCGTTTGCGTGGGTCGTCGCGGTCTGGTGGATCGGAGAAGGTTTCGGAGGTCTGCTCACAGGTTCTGCGACGCTACTAACCGGTGCGCCTGGGTCGGTCCTCCTCTACGGCCTCGTCGGGGTGGTCTTGTGGCCGGCTCGCGGTAGCGACTCCAAAGGTGTAGTAGCAGAACAGGGAGTTCTTGGTTCGGTTGGATCTCGAATCCTATGGTGTGTCTTGTGGCTCGGGGGAGCGGCTCTGAGCTTGCTCCCAGCGAATCGAAGCCCTGATGCGATATCGATCGCACTCAAGAGCGGGGCTACTGGCGAGCCAGGCTTCATCAGTTCGATAGACCGCGCAGCCGCGAGGCTTACCTCGGGACACGGCATGTCGCTCGCAGTAGCGATGGCGGTGATTGAGGTAGGCATCGGGCTTGGAGTGCTCGTTCGCTGGCATCCCGGAGTGTTCCTCGCACTCGGGGCGACTCTCGCGGTTGTCTTCTGGGTGATTGGCCAGGACCTGGGTGGGATCTTCACCGGGCAGGGCACGGACCCCAACAGTGGACCGCTCGTCGTGCTGCTTGCCGCAACTATGGCCGGCACAGCGCATTTCAAACTTTCTGCGAGAAACGTGTCCGCAGACTTGGAAAGGAGAAGCGTCATGATCAGTTCAGCCAACGTCGGTGGATCATATGAGGTCCGGCGGGTACGCAGGAGTCCGCGGGGGTGGTTGCTTGCCTCGCTCGCGGTTGTGGGTATCGTGCTCGCAGGGTGCAGCTCGTCGAGCACTTCGGCCAACTCTGGTTCCTCTTCCCCTGTCGCCCAAGCGACGAACGTCTCGCTCAGTGTCCAGACCGGCAAGATGGACGGCAAGAGTGGCTGGCCGCGTTTTTCCCCCGCAGACTTCAGCGTGACGAAAGGCGGCAAGGTCGTACTGACGATCACGAGCTACGACGACGGCGCTGCACCGTTGCCTGCAGGCATGACGACGTATGACTCCGTGCAAGGTGGTACCGAGACTGTCGACGGAAAGACGGTCACGTCGGTTGCGAACAGTGAGGTCGCACATACCTTTACGGTCTCGACACTGGGTCTGAACGTTCCGATCCCTGCGGTCGCAGCGGGACACAAGAGCGTCGTAGTGGTCTTCACCTTCACGCCATCGAAGTCAGGCAGCTTCATCTGGAAGTGCATGGCGCCGTGTGGCAGCGGCTCGGACGGGATGAGCGGAGCGATGGCCACGATGGGTTGGATGGAGGGAAAGATGACGGTGAGCTGAGATGGCCGATCGCTACGAAGGTGCCGGTGGGGGCGGGGAGAGTGCTCCCACCGGCGAAGTGGATGACTTGAAGGACGCCCACGCGCTGGCCTGGGGTGTCGTGACGCTCTTAGTGGGCGTCGTGGTCCTCGCGGCAGTCGTCTTCGGGTTGACCGCGGGCGTTGGAGCGATCTGGAGCAGTGTCACGGCACAGAGTGGTCCAAACGTAGCGGCGGGCACTCCAGCTAGCTCGCCGTTCAGCCAGCCGACGAGCATGGCTCCGATGTCGACGATGGCCTCGGCGTCGCCTACAGATCCAGCCCCTGGCGCAGATCCAGCCCCTGGCTCAGCGTCAGGGGCGTCTGCGACTGTAGACGTCGTGATCCGTAACGTGAGCACCCCAGAGGGAAGTGATCCAGCGTTTGTCGGGCCGGGTGGAGTCGGGGCCGCGACGCTCTTTAGCGTGACCGCGGGTCAGAGCGTGAAGGTGGTCGTGAAGAACGAGGACTCTGGACCACACACGTTCACGTCACCGGGGCTCGGGCTGAGTGTCTTCATAGGTCCCCAAACGACGAAGACCTTTACGTTCACCCCGAAAGTGGCAGGTACGTTTGCCTGGCGCTGCGAGATTCCCTGTGGTCCATGGGTGATGGGCCATGCGGGATATATGGAAGGTGACGTCGAGGTGGTGAAGTCATGAAAGATGACGCACACTCAACTAGCCGGACTCCGCCAGAGGTCCTTGGAGTGCCCGGAGTACGTATTCGCTCGATGGTTGAGCACGTTGGCAAGGAGTCGACCCGTAAGAAGATTGCCGAAGCGATTCGGACGCCGCTTATCGCAGTTCTCGCGTTCGTGATCATCCTCGGAGGGCTTGGGATCTCGGTCGTCGTGGTCTCAGGGGTAGCCGCGGGAATCCACGCTGGAACCGGCGGCGGTGCGCCTGACGGATCGGCCGCGACACGAGCCGGCAAGCAAGTGAGCGAGTCGATGGAGATTGAGACCGGCAAGATGGATGGGAGGCCCGGCTGGCCTCGATTCACTAACGCTTTCTGGAGTGTCAAGCGCGGCGATACGGTCGTGTTGACGATCACGAGCCACGACGACGGTGCTGCGCCGCTTCAAGGATCACAAGCTGGGCTGTTCGACCGGGTTCGAGGCACGCTTGGAGGGATAGAAACTGTCGACGGTCGCCGGGTCTCTCAGATCTCGAACAAAGAGGTCGCACACACCTTCACGATTCCCGCTCTAGACGTGAACGTTGTGATACCGGCGGCGCCTTCGGGCGGCACTGTGACGGTCGTCGCGCGATTTACCCCCTCGCGTACTGGAGTGTTCGTCTGGCAGTGCTACGCACCCTGCGGGATGGGGATGAACTCGATGGGAGGCGCGATGTCGACGATGGGTTGGATGGAAGGAAAGGTGACGGTGCTCGCATGACAGATGAGGTGCTTGGAAGGAGGCGTTTCCTTCACGGGGCCGCGCTCGGCGCTGTCGGGCTCGCTGGAGTTGCGAGCTTGGGCGGTGTGATCGAGGCGTCCAGTTCGGCGGCCGCGGGCAAGAGCCCGGGCACGGCTGTGACCGCGAAGCCAGTGCGTCAGTGGGCGATGGTCATCGATCTGCGCTACTGCAACGGTTGCAAGCTCTGCACTGCAGGCTGCCAGGCGGCCCACGATCTACACGCTGATCAGACCTGGATCGAGGTCTTCGAAATGCAAAACGCCGCCGGTGAGAAGTACTTCATGCCGCGGCCGTGCATGATGTGCGAGGATCCGCCGTGCGTGCCGGTCTGCCCGGTGAGCGCGAACTTCCGGACAGAAGAAGGCTTGGTTCTGGTGGATCAGAACCGCTGCGTCGGTACGAGGATATGCATGAACTCGTGTCCCTATCAGGCCCGCTACTTCAACTGGAGTGCCCCAAGGCCGGTGCCGCGCCAGCCTTTCCCCCAGGAGCCGAGCTGGCCGGTCCCCCAGGTGGAGGGCACGGTAGGCAAGTGCATCTTCTGTGCCGCAATGCTTCCCTCTGGTCAGCTCCCCGAGTGTGTCACGCGCTGCCCGATGGGCGTGATCTACCTCGGCGACCTCACCTCTGACGTCGCGGTGAACGGGATGGGTAACACGGTGAAGCTCTCTAAGTTCTTGGAGGAGAACGACGCTGTCAAGTTCAAGGAGTCCTACGGCACCCATCCACGAGTGTTCTACATTCCCGGCCACGGCCAGGACTTGGACGCGGACGCGACGGGGAGTTGAGTGATGGTCGAGTCTGAGGTGTTCATTGTGGAACGTACGCACGGCCATGATGCGTTGGTGTTGGGCGATGGAGAAGTAGAGCCCGCAGGCGTGACGCCGAGTAGTCACGACCGCCATGAGGCGATCGTTGCGGCAGCGATGAGTCCGGTGGTTGAAACTCCCAGGTGGTGGTGGCCGACGGTCGTCGTGCTCGCGGCGGTCGTGCTAGTTGGGATCGTAGCGTGGGTTGTGCAACTCGCAGACGGCCTGGGCGTGGCTGGTTACAACGATCGGGCGTTCTGGGCGATCTACGAAGCAGACCTCGTCGCGTTCATCGGAGTGAGCTACGGTGGCGCGGTAGTCTCGGCAATCTTGAGGCTCACCGGCGCCACTTGGCGAGCGCCGCTCACGCGTATAGCCGAGGCGACCGCGCTTGTGACCCTACCGATCGGGATGCTGTTCATCATCCCGCACTTGGGAAGTCCTTGGAAGGTCTGGGAGCTTGTCTGGCCGCCGTACTGGAATCTATCCTCGCCGATTCTGTGGGACTTCTTCGCGGTGAGCACCTACCTTCTGGCGACCGCGGTATTTTTCTACCTCCCGCTCGTTCCAGACCTGCCGATCGCTAGCAAGTTCTTGGGCCGCCGTAGCGGGTTTCACACGACGGTTTTGCGGGCGATCTACAAGGTGCTCGGTGGGAGCTGGGAGGGCACGCCGGATCAAAAGCGGTTACTGCACGGGTCAATCGGGCTCGTCGCGATCATGGTGATTCCGATGGCTGTGTCGGTCCACTCGGTGCTCTCGTTCGCGTTCGCGTCGTCATCGCGGGCTGGGTACATGGAGACGATCTTTCCCGTCTACTTCGTTGTCGCAGCGCTCTACTCTGGCGTCGCGTTGGTGATGCTCGCGGTCGCCGCCGGTCGCCGCCTCTTTCATCTCGAGGCGTTTATCCATCCCCGTCACCTTGTACGTCTTGGGTTCGTAATGGTCGCGTTTGGAGCGGCGTACCTGTACCTGACGTTCACGGAGTACCTAATCGACGGGTACTCGGGAACGACCGATGCCGCGGCATGGGTTCGCGAGATCCTCGTAGGTCGATACTGGGTGCCGTTCTGGTTCTACTTTGTCGCCGCGGGCGTGATTCCGATCATGGTGATGGCGATAAAGCGGACGCGGAACGCGAAAGGCGTCACCGTCGCAGCGGGACTCGTCGTCTTCGCTATGTGGGTAAAGCGTCTGGTGATCGTGATACCGCCTGCGAGCGAACCGGTCGTGCGCTCCTCGCTCTCAGCGGCTGGTACTGCGGGGACATGGGGTACGTATCACTTTACCTGGGTGCCTATCTCGATCACGATCGCGGCGACTGCAGCGATCCCGCTGTTACTGCTGGTCCTCTTTCGTTTCGTGCCGATCCTACCGATCGCTGAGATGGAGGAGCTCGGAGCGGAGGAGACGGCGAAATCGGAAACGGCGAGCCATGGAGGTGGGCGATGAAGTCCTTGGTTGGCAGAACTCTTATTGGAGCGCTGATAGTCATTGCCTTGTCAGCGATTCCCGTCGTTCAGAGCGCGACTGCGGCCGGGGCGCTCGCACCCGAGGTTGCACACAGCGCTAACGTTGTCATCTCGCAGCGTAACGATCAACTCGCTGTAGCCACACCTAGAGCGCAAGAAGTCGCGAGGTCGGCGGGAACTGGGCTCGCCGCGGCCACCGCAGCACAAGGAGCGAGTGGTTTCACAGGAAGGATCGAGTCTTCGAGGCCTGATGGCACGATCGGTCGATGGGTTGTTGCAGTTCTTCTCACCGGAGTCGTAGTGCTCTGGCTGGTGCTTCTGGGTCTCGTCGTACGGTTGCGTAGGTCACGGGGGAGCACTGAGGAGAAACCGGTAACTCGTTAGCTCGAATATTGGGATGGGCGGCACTGTTGCAGCTGGATTAGCTACAGCTTCCCGGTGACACCTTGACCGAGACTGTGGCGGCATCTCTAACGTTGGCTAAGAGAAGGTTTGGCGCACAAGGCCGCGACATCACCTTGGCGCCTGAGACGGTCACCCGGTAACCATCTGGATATACAGCAGAAGGCACGACGATGGAGCTGAGCGTGTTGTGAGAGTATCTCCCACCTCCAGGGCGTTGTGTTGACCATGTAGCCGACATCACGCGAGTCGAGGAGTTGTAGCTGAACGATTTTGGAGTTCCTGTAACGAGGAGCGGATAAGGCTGGACTAAAGCAGAGACGGTCGAGTTGATCAAGTTCGACCCGCTCGGAGGCAGGGCGAGACTGTGAACCATCCAGCTGTTGAACGACCAGAAGATCCAAGGGAGCAACGCGGAGTCGAGCTCGTTCGTCTGCCTGAGTATCGCTGCTGGATCAGAGGTCGCGCCCCACTCCGTGTTGAGTAGCGCACCGCCAGTTCGATGCGCCCAGGCTTCAGCGTTTGCCAGCACATCGGGTTCTCGTGCAGGCGAGGAGGTGTACATATGAAAGCTCAAGGCGCTGTTTGGATCGTTGCCGGGGAGGGAGATGTCCGCACCTGAGATGCCGAAGTTGAACAACACGAACGGTTCTTCGAATATCAAGTGATGGTCTCCTTGTGAGCGTATTGCCTTGACCGCTCTCGCGTAGAGCGGAGCGAGTTCTTTAGCGTCGAGTTGGGGACAACCACTAGAGGTGATACACGGCTGCCAGGTGGTACCGGGCCACGGCTCGTTGAACAGGTCGTATCCGACGACGTATGGACTGTGGGCAAAGGTCTTGGCTAGTGCGGACAACATCTGTGCGTAGTAGACCTGAAGGCCTAGGCCGCCTGGGACCTTTGCGTTGTTCCAGAAGCTCTGAAAGGCCTGTTGGACCGCTGGATCTTGAACGTAGTAGAGCGGGAACCCAACGTGGTTGTTCACCGCTGATCCAGTCAGGGTCATCCAAGCAGGGAAGCCATCGGAGCCGACTGCGGGTCCCCACCCGTCCTGGTGGAAGTCCAACAACGTCAAGACTCCGTGAGCCCCCAACATGTTCACCGTAGAGGCGATGTGGTTGATGTAGCTCTGGTTGATAGTTCCTCGCGTAGGCATGATTCCAGTAGCGAGGACTCCGAGACGCACTATCTTGAATCCGTTAGCCGCGAGCCACGAAGCGTCTGTGGATGAGAATCCGAACGCCGCGGGGTAGTACGGTGCGTGCTTCGCGACCATGTTCACTCCGTGAACGAGCAGGACCCGTCCTTTGGCGTCGGTCAACCAACGGCCGACGTGGCCAATCGGCATAACCGGTTGCGCGTTCGACGACTCTTGGGCAGGGGAACGGGCAGGCGTGGCAGTTGTTACCGACGTTCCACACGCACACAGCGACAAGACGACCGCTAGCGTCAGTGCACGTGCGACGAGTGCAGACTTCGTAGCGAGTCGTGATTTAAGTGTGCCCACCGTCACCCTCCAATCTTCACTTGGCCCGGCCGACATGGAGAAGAGCCAGACCTATGTGGTAATGAGCCTATCTGGTATGACCCGAAGTCCCCAACTGGTCGAGCCTGCTCTTCTCGGGCATATGAGTGCTGCGGCAGGCGAGACGCCACGAAGATGGGGCATCCGAAAGCACTGTAGGATCGCTCGATATGAAGCGCGAAGAGATGAACGACCTTGAACTGAGTTACCTTGAAAAGTCTGTCCGTGTCGCTGCGGCCGCTGAGCTTGCGGGCGGTCCGATGCCGTTGGGAAAGCTCGCGAGGAGACTGGCTGCGGCCGGCCACCTCCCGCACATTGATGGTTCTGACATTTACGAGCTAGCAGCTGAGGTGGACGAACTTCTTCTCGACACCGACGAGTTCTGGGTCGAGGCGATGGGAAAGGACGCAGAAGCACCGATCTTCCACGTACCGACCGCGTTAGATGGCGTAGTCTTCACCCACAAACTGAGCGCCTCAGAGCTCAGCAGCGGCCGGGTGAGTGCGTTTCCCGACCTCGTTATCGTCGATTTCGACCTGGACTTTGACGAGTGTCTTGAGTTCGATCGCGGTGGGAATGTGAAGGTCAAGTTTTCTTCTGAGGCAGAAGGCGATGGGATCGACGCGCTACATGGCGCGCAGCTCGAGATGCTCGGCCCCGAAGGCTGGCTCGATCGATTCTCGCCCGGCGACTTGGTTGCGTTCTGCCGCAACGGGCGGACTCTGAGCTTGCGTGCCGTTAGCGAAGTCGAGGGAGCAAAAGACGGTATCGGTGATCCCGCGGCCGAGGTGAAGGTGCTCACGAGAGCCGTAGAACTCCACGACTGCACCGAGTCGGGCGTAGAACCCACTCATTTAATCATGACTGCGTTCGCATACGATCGAGATAGAGCGCTTTTTCGACGTCCGGTAGCCCCGATCGGAGAGTTGCTTGTCAAGGTGGGTTTGGAAGGGAGAGGCGACTTCTTTGGAAAGGCTGGAAGCGACTGGGAGCCTCCCGGAGTAGTGCGTCAAAGACAGCTGGCTGAGGTGCGACGACTTAGGTGGGGCTTTGACCAGTGCTGTGAGAGCGCTTACGAGCTCGCGAGTGATGCGTACTTCTCTACTATCGCCCGCGAATGCCTACGCAAGACAGATGAGGAGTCTGACAGGGAAGAGGAGAGCGCTACGTGGGCCGGATCCGGCGCTTTGCGCGATGTAGCGATAGCGCTGGAACACGGATCGGTCGCTTCCGCGCTTGCAGAAGAAGTGCTTCGAGATCAAGACTGTGGAAACAGCTTCTTTGATTCCTTCGCAAGTGAGCTGGCATCGCTTGGTGGACGCTATGGCGCGCCAGGCCTGTACCTACGGGCCCTAAACGCAGAGCGCGACGGGCGCACCCTTGAGGCTGAGTCCTTTCTTGCAGAAGCGCTACGCCGCAACCCGAAGTTCGCGCCAGCCTCGAGTGAACTCGCCTGGTACGCGTCCGATCGGGGCGAAGCTTCCAGAGCGATAGCGCTGCTACGAGCGGACGATATTGACGGGAATGATTCACTGATCGAGTTCCTTTCCGAATTCGCAGAGCTGCCGTCGCATAACCTAGCGGCACGCGTTGGGCGTAACGACCCGTGCCCGTGCGGATCGGGAATAAAGGCAAAGAGGTGCTGTGCAGGAAAGTCATCGATCGAGCTCATGTCTCCTGAGCAGCATTCGAAGTGGCTCTTCCACAAGCTCATCCGTTTCTGCGGACGGCCCCATCGAAGGAAGTTGGCTAATTGGCTGTTTACGATCGCACATGAGGCGTCGTCCTGCCGGCTCTCTTCGAGCGACAGCGAGCATCTCGCTGTCCTGGTGGACTTCGCGATCCATGAAGGTGAGTTGGTGGAGGAGTTCCTGTCCAAGAGAGGAATGCTGCTTCCCCAAGTCGAGGTCGAGATGCTGCGCGCGTGGGTACAGTGCCGCAGACGGCTTTGGGAGGTACTTCAGACCGATCCCGAAAAGGGTTTAGTCGCGCTTCGCGACACGCGCAACTGGGAGGAGGTGACGATTTTAGATAGAGCGGCCTCGCGCGAAGCGAAACCCGGCGATTGCATGATGGGTCTCGTCGCACCAGCTGGCGACATCCACGTCATAATCGGGGTTCCTGTCAAGGTTGAACTTGCACAGCGCGACCGGCTAATCGCGCTGCTAGACGCGGACCCTGACGCCGAGGATCTTGCAGCTTGGTTTGGCTCGCTGTTTGCTCCACCGGCTATGTTCAACCGCGAGGGCGAGTCAATAATGATGTGTACCGCAACGTTGCGGCCAGAAGCTACGCAGTGGAGCGAACTTGAAACGCTACTCGACGACGCATTCGGTGAGCGAGAAACCCCAGTTGGCACGGCAGATGCCGGCAAGTCCGTGTGGACGGAGACGCACGCACTAGACGAGGCTGAGACGGTCGTTCGGTGCTTTCTGAGGCGCAACGGCGACGACCTTTGTGTCGAGGCGAATTCGATCGAGCGCTTTGAGAGGGTTCTCGGACAACTGAGCGAGATCTGTCCTGACTTGGAGCTTATTGAGCGCAAGCAGACCCCGCTCGAACAGGCTGCTGGCGAGTATCACGGCAAGAGAGAGGAAACCGATGAGGGACCGGGCGGAAGCGACGGAGCAGACGAACCCCGGTTGTCAGCCGGTAACGGTGCGTTCCTCGACATCAACGACCTTCCCGCCGAGGCGAAGGAGGCGATTCGCGAGACGATGATGACGTTCGAGAACCGTTGGTTGGAAGAGTCTATCCCGGCTCTCGGCGGTCTCACTCCAAGGCAGGCAGTGAACGACCCGACGCGCCGCGAGGACCTACTGAGGCTGCTGCGAGAGTACGACGATCTGTCGGCGGGTAACTTATCCGGTGGGATCGGACTTGACCCGACGCGCCTGCGCGATCTCCTTGGGATCGCATAGGACCGTCACCTCAAGGAGCGTTCGTTATCCTCCGAAGGGATCTGTCACCCTCCAAAGGGAGCAGCGCCGACTCGTTGCTCGTAGCCGGGAAGTTCAACTCGGTAGATACAGCCGTCGCAGTTCATGTGAGGCTCGCCGTGGACGGCCTCATCGTAGCGTTGCCAGACGAGGTCGACTATACGCTCGTCTGAGCCAAAGTGCTCGGCGACTGCGACCTCGACGTCTGGACGCGACGACGACCAGCGGGCGCTTTGGTCGTGGATGCGGTCGACTAAGAGCCCGGTGAACAAGAAGTACGGCAGCACTACGATTCGCCTCGCACCGAGCGCGTAGCACTGGTCGAGAGCGAGAGGGACGTCTGGGCGCGCTAGCGAGACGAAAGCGGGGAGAACGGTTGAAAGCGGGGGAGGGGGGTCGATCGTCTGTTTCGTGCTATCTCGACGGTTTCCGGCCTCCTCTGAGACGGGAACGGTGAGGCGACGTCCGTCGGCGAGGAGCCGGGCGGCCTTTGCGAGGTCGGAGTTCGCGTCTGGATCACTTGACCCTCTGGAGACGACGACGACGGCGTCCGGGAGGGTTGTCGAAAGCGTCTCGGAGGCCTCGCGGACTCGCTGCTCAGCGACGGCGAGTATCGCCGGGTGAACCCCCAAGTCTCTCGCGTAGGAAAAGTTGACTTCACCGCCGCCTCGTTCTGTGCGGCCTGGACCGGTTCGACGGGCGCTTTGACGGGCGCGTAAGAGAGCGACTGGACCGTCGTCTTTCATGTGGCCGGCGCCGAGGAGGACCAAGGGGAGCGCGACGACGTCTCTGACCCCCGAGGCGGCGAGAGCGGTTATCGAACTGACGAGTTCAGGTTCGACGAACTCGATGAATCCACTCTCGACTAAGCGGTCGGGGCGCTTCTTTGCGACCGCGTCGATAAAGGATCTCAGCTGGCGGGCGCCTTCGTCGGAGCGGGTCCCGTGACCGATGAGGAAGAGAGTTGGCTGCTCGCGGGTCTCATTGGTGGCGGGGCGAGGTACTTCACCTGGGTGGTCTTCGTTGGCCAAGTGCAAGAGCGCGTTGACTATCGCGACCGCGATCGCGGCTCCACCGCGCTCACCACGGAGCACGATGAAGGGAATGCCGGCCGACGAACAGAGCTCGATTAGCTGTTCCTTCGCGTCGGCCGCTCCGACGAAGCCGACCGGAACTCCGACGACAAGTGCCGGACGAACGCTGCCGGCTTTGATCTGCTCGTTGAGTGCAAAAAGAGCGGTCGGCGCGCACCCGACGACGAGTATCGATCCAAGTGGAGCGCGCAGGGCGCCGTGGGCGACGCCGGCGGCGGTGCGGGTGCGATAGCGAGTCAGGTCGTCTTCTGTGATGTCGAGTTCGTTCAATAAGCACTCACAGGGGTACCCGGTTATCCCTGAGCGGACCATCTCGACGTCACAGATCATCGTCGCACGAGAGCGGATCGCGGCGACTCCTGCGTGCACCGCGGAGTCCTCTACCACGAGGTCGTCGACGAGGGTTGGGTCTGCGGTCGCGTGGACGACACGAGCCAGCACGCGGGCGGGGCCGCTCGGAAATGCGCTGAGATCGACGCGCTCGCCGAGGATCCGGTAGCTCTCCGCCTCGATCGGGTGAACATATCGCTCACCTCGATCGCTGTATCGAGTTGGCTCAGAGTTCACGGGCCAACTCGCTGATGACGCCTCTCGGGCAGATCTCTACGCATTCCAAGCAGAGGATACAGCGACTTTCGACGAGTGAGGGACGCCCTGGCGCCGGCAGGAGTGCGTGGGTTGGACACGTTAAGACGCAGGCGCCACACGCGGTGCACTCGGATCCGATCGCGAGCGTCGTAGTAGTCGTATCAACTGTGATCACGGCTCAGACCGGTATCCGCGTGGCGTCACCATGAGGCCGCCTTGAATCGAAGTCTTCGATGATCCGACGATGACGATGGTGGTCATCGTCACCTCTTCGCAGGGCAGCTCACGAATCGAGGTGACAAAGGCGTTCTCACGAGGTCTGCCGGCGTCGGTGACGATCCCAACTGGCGTGTTTGGATCCCGGCTATCAAGGAGGATCTCCTTCACGCGTTCGAGCTGTGACGTCCGACGTTTCGAGCGGGGGTTGTAGAGAACCAATACGAAGTCAGCTTCGATCGCAGCTCGAAGGCGGGTTTCAATGGCGTCCCAAGGAGTGAGCAGGTCCGAGAGGCTGATAGCAGCGTGGTCGTGTCCGAGAGGGGCGCCGAGTAACGAAGCGGCGGCGAGTGAGGCGGTGATACCCGGGACGATCTCGACACTACAAGCCGGGGATCGTTCGTCGGCGCCCGAGCCGAACGAGCCGGTCGAGTCGGCGAGGAGCTCAAGTAGCGGAGAGGCCATCGCGTAGACACCGGGGTCTCCGGAGCAGACGAGCGCGACCCGCCTGCCCTCTACCGCATAGTCGATCGCCGCTTTCGCGCGATCGAGTTCGGCGCCGAGGGGAAAGGTGAGGACATCCTGGCTCGTCGAGATCAACTCCCTGCACTGGTTTATGTAGGCACTGTATCCGAGAATGACGTCAGCGTTTCTTATCGCTCGTTCGGCCCGCGGGGTGCGATCGAGCGAGGATCCGGGGCCTAATCCAACTACCGAGACGACCCCGTGTGGATGCGTCTTTCGTGAGATCGCGACGGTCACCTTTTCAAAGACGGTCTTTTTCACCAAGAGTCCCAGCGAAGAGGGACCCAGCGAAGAGGGACCCAGTGCGGAGCGGTCCTTGGTCGCAAGGACTGCGGCGGCCTCGGCGACTGAGGGGGTACCTATCGCGTCGGCGACCGTCTGGCTCGGCGTCGGCACGTCGACGGTACTGAGGAGTTCCGGCGAGAACGAGACGACCGGACGGTTCAAGTGTTCAGAGAGCTCGACTATCGCGTCGTGTGCGCGCCTCTTGTCGACTGTCGAGATGACGTCGATCGAGTCGCGGGCGAGGCCGGCTGTCGTGAGCACAGTCTCGACGGCTTCTATAACGTCCGCTCCGGTAGCGTCGCTCGACGTCCCTATACCCAGAGTCAATGAGCGAGGGTGAAGAACGACGGTAGGGAGGGAGCTCGGAGCGGGAGGGGACGAGAGTCCCGGTGACGATTCGTCTGTAACGACGACTCGCGCGGATACGTCGTCGGACCCGTTCGACGCGGTGAGCACGGTGAGCCGTTCGGGGAGCGGCCAGGAGAGCGGGTTCTCGATGAGGAGCGACTCTCCGGCGAGGATCCTCGAAGTCACCGCTGCGATCTCGCCTCTCGGCGTGAACCCTTCGAGTTGATCGAGGGCGGGGAGCCCGAGGCTGTCCGTCGCGGTCGTCACGATCGGTTGAGCGTTCAGATACCCGGCGACGTCGTTCGCAAGGCGGTTGCCGCCCGCAGCGTGTCCGCCGCAGACGGAAACGACGTAACGTCCTGCGTCGTCGACGCAGACGACGGCCGGATCGGTTGACTTGGATTGAAGGAGTGGAGCGATGAGCCGTACGGCGGCGCCGACGCTCAGGAACATCACGAACCCATCGACGTCGTTCCAGTTGTCTTTTAGCGCCTCGCGAACCGAGCCGTGTGTGCGGGGGTAGGGGAGCCGTGTCGCGAGTTCTCTTCCCGGTTCGCTCACCGATATCGCTAGGACGTTCATCGCGGTTCGCTCGGTCCCCATGCGACGAAGACGGGGTTCTTTGCGTCCAATCGCCATCCGGTCCCTCCGGTCCCCTCGAGGCGCTTTCCTTCTGCGAGGTTGATCTGGACGAGGTTTCCGAGGAGCTCGGCAGCCTTAGCGGCGCGCTCGATCGCGGCGAACGTCGCGACGATCGAGCCGCCTTTGGAAAGGCGCGAGAGTGCGGCTTCTAATACTGGTATCCCACCGCCTCCGACGAAGACGCGATCTGGAGCGGGTAGCCGATCCAAGACGTCTGGAGCGTGGCCGGTGACGACGTGGACCCCGGCTCCCATCCGGGTCGCGCTCGACGTGATTCGTGCCGCGTCTTCGGCGGACTCTTCGACGGATATGACGGTCAAGGCACGGCAGAGCAAGGCGGCTTCTATTCCGACGCTACCGCTACCGGCGCCGACGTCCCAGAGCACCCCGACCTGGGGAAGGTTCAGTTTTCCAAGAACGACGGCGCGGACCTCGGACTTGGTGATCATCCCTCCCCGGTGGTCGAACGCGATCTCCGGTCTTCCCCAGGCGAGGGAGCGCGGTTGTGACTCAGTTGGTTGGGTGGTCAAGGCGTTGCGCCCGGGCGCCCAACCGGCGATCGGGAGAGCACCCGGCCCGACGAGGACGACGACTGAGAGCGGGTCGAACGTACCGTCTCTCAGCTCTTCTAACGTCAGCTCCCGGACGGTTTCATGCAAGTGCCCGAGTCGGCTGCAGACAGCGGCGAGGTCGACTCTTGCCCCCGAGTCGATCAACGCGGCGCCGAGTGCCTCCGGAGGGGAGTCAGGAGAGGTGAGAACGGCGACCTTTGGTGAAGTCCTGATGGCCCACGTCGCGTCCTGTATGGGACGGGCGTGCGCGGATACGACGACCGCGTCGTCCCAGGGCAGGCTGAGCCGAGCGAACGCGATCGAGACCGCGGAGGGCGCCGGAAGAACGTTGACCGAGGAGCGGTCGAGGACTCGAAGGATCGATCGGAGTATCCCGAAGAACCCCGGGTCTCCCGAGGAGAGCACGACGACGTCGCGGTGCTCTTGGGTTACTCGATGCCGGATCGCCTGGACGCTCTCTTCGAACCCACTGCCAAGTGGGATATGTTCTTGGTCAACGCTGACGAGAGGAGCTGTGCTTGTCATAACGGCGTATTGGTCGACCCAGGAGTTTAAGAGTCGTGAGGTTCCAAATACACAAGAGGCACGTCTGAGTGCAGAGATCGCGTCGGGCGGCCACGCGCGGACGTCGTCGCTCATGAGCCCGACGAGCGTCACGACTCCCCCGGAGAGTCCCTCGGAGCGATCAGGCACGAGCGATCACCTCTTCCCCTTCGAAGTCGACCATGATCACTTCTACTACCGTCGCTCCTCCTGCGTGTTCGACGCAACGATCTCTCGCGAGTTCACAGAGTAGTTCCAAGGGAGCGATCGCGTGGAACTTGACGCAGGCGTCGTAGAAGTGTCGAGCGGTCGTGGTCTCGTAGGCGGCGGCCACGACGTCTCCGGGTGCGCCGGCGTCGGTCGCGACTTTCGCGAGTAGGTCGGTGTCGACGTTGGAGCGATGGAAGTGGGTCATCATCGTCCCGGCTGCGAGTTTGGTGATCTTTCCCGCCATCGCGACGAGCGAGACCGTCGTAATGTGCGAAGCGGAGCAGTTCCTGAGTGCGATCCCGGTGAAGTCTCCGACCTCGACGACACATACGTCGTCGATCGTCGGATAGAGCGCGAGGGCGGCCTTCTCGGAGCGACTCCCGGTACACAAGACGATGTGGGGTTCGCCTTGTGCGGCGGCGACCTTGATCTGTTGTACGACGCTCGCTCGAAAGGCGGCGGTCGAGAACGGCCGTACGATCCCTGTGGTGCCGAGAATCGAGATCCCACCGACTATGCCGAGCCGGGCGTTCGTCGTCTTCTCCGCCATCACGTCGCCACCGGGGACAGAGAGCACGACCCTTACGGGCCGGCGGTTGCGATCGGCTCGTTTGCTCCCGCACACCCCTGGCACCTCGTCCAACGCGGCCAAGATCATCTTTTTCGGGACCGGATTGATCGCGGGAGCGCCGACGGGTAGCCCGAGACCTGGTTTGGTGACCACTCCGACACCGCTTCCGGCGACGAGTTCGGAGGAGCGAGGCGGCCCGATCGGGGGCGTTGGCGCCACGACGGGGTCCAACCATTCGAGGGTCGCCGTCATACGAGCGCCGTCGGTGCAGTCAGGGTCGTCTCCCGCGTCCTTGACGACGACCGCACTCGCCAACTCTCTCGTCGCGGTCACGCCCGCTCCCTCGACGTGAAATCTGACCCGCTCTCCGCGGGGGAGCCCGACTTCGACCGTCTCTGGGACGACCCCTGAGACGAGTCCGATCGCGGCCGCCTTCGCGGCGGCGGACGCACAAGTACCGGTCGTAAACCCCGTTCTCAACGTCTTTCGGCGGGCCGCGACCTCGGCGCTCATCGCGGGTTCGCTCGTCTTGGGCAGCGCTTGGTTTCGCGCTCGGCTATCTTCCATCGGACTCAGTCGACTTAGCAGGCCGTCCTCGTGTCGTACCTCTCAGCGAGCGGCGGCGGAAGCCGTGGGCGAAGTCCGGTGAGTAGAGGTGGCTCCGCTCGGCGATCCCGGTGAGGGCCGGTCCGACGAGGACGAGGAGGGTCGTAGTCGCTCCCGTGGAGGACACCGCGTCGACTAGTTTACCCACCGTCGTGGTGACCACCTTCTCGTCTGGCCACGTAGCGCGCACGACCACCGCCGCCGGCGTCTCCTCGTCGAACACGCTCGGCGGGGAGAGGAGTTGATCTCGTAGCGCGGCGGGACGCGCTCCGGAGAGAAAGATCGCAAGCGTGCATCCGGTCGCCGCGAACGCCCCGATCGTCTCGGTCGGAGGAACCGACTTTGCGGTGCGCGTCGCGAGCCGAGTGACGACGACGCTCTGGGAGACTTGGGGGACGGTCAGCTCACGGCCGATCACCGCGGCGGCCGCGGACAGAGACGACACTCCAGGTACGATCTCGTAGGCCCTCTCGTTGGCTTCACACCAGTCGATCTGTTCTTGGATCGCGCCGTAAAGGGACGGGTCGCCCGAGTGGAGGCGCACTATCGACGCATCTGGGTGGTCTCGATACACCGTCAGGACGTCTTCTAACGTCATCTGTGCCGAGTCGAACTTCGTTGCGTCTTTGGAGGCGTGGCTCAGGACTTCTCTTGGCACGAGAGAGGACGCCCAAACGACGACGTCGGCTCTTTTGAGGCGATCTGCGCCGCGCAGCGTGATCAGATCGGCGGCGCCCGGCCCGGCGCCCACGAAGCTGATCATCGCGGTAGCCGAGCCGGGACGATCACGGTTACGAGGTAAGACGCCTCGTCCGCGTCGTAGTCGCGCAGACTGCAGATCCGTTCACCACTCAGCCCCATCAGCTCTCCGACGACGGCTCCGTCGAGTCGATCGAAACGCTTGAGCACGGCGGAGATCTCGCGAATATAACGCCCACCTTTGTAGACGACGATCGCTCTCTCGCCGTATCCGAGGGCGTGCTCGAGCTCTTCGGCGCCGGACAGCGCGGTCACGAGTGAGAGCGAGTCGCTCCCGTCCAAGAGCACGGTCCCGCTTCGTGACGCGAGGTCTTGGAACGCGGTGATCCCTGGAACGGTCGAGACGTGAGGGGTGGACCCGAGAGTTCGCAGTGCCGATACGAGAGACGGAAACGTCGAGTAGATATTTGGATCGCCTATCGTGATGAACGCGACGGTCTCACCTGCGTCGAGAAAAGGGCGGACCCTCGCCGCCGCCGCGAGGTGCGAACGCTCGCGGGCACTCTCGCCTCCATCGACGTCGTTAGGGGTCATGTCGAACGAGACTCTCGTGAACTCGACGTGATCGAGCGCTCCTCGCACGACGCTCTCGGCCCTGCCGGGTTGAGACGTCGACGTCGTCGGAGCGACGACGCGGTCCGCACGGCGTATCGCGGACTCCGCGTTTCGCGTGAGGAGCCCGGGGTCGCCCGGCCCGACACCGACACCGATGAGGCGTCCTCGGGTCGTCTCGGAACTCTTAGAGTTGGAGGTGGTCACCGCAACAGGTTAGGGCTTCGCACCGATCGCGTCCACGGAAGGAGTTGAAGACCCAGCCTTATTTGCAAACTGGGTCCGGTAGAGCTCGGCGTAGAGCCCGCCCTGTTCGAGGAGTGCTTCGTGGGTCCCTTGCTCGACGACGTTTCCATGGTCGACGACCAACAACTTATCTGCGTCACGAACCGTCGAGAGACGATGGGCTATCACGAGGGACGTCCGGTTGCTCAGCGCCTCCTTCAACGCTCGTTGGACCGCCGCCTCTGATTCGGAGTCGAGATGTGCGGTCGCCTCGTCGAGAACGACGATCGCTGGCCCCTTCAAGATGAGCCTCGCGAGAGCGACGCGTTGCTTCTCGCCGCCGGAGAGCCGGTAGCCGCGCTCGCCGATAACCGTCTCCAATCCGTCGGGAAGTTCGTCGACGAGGTGGCGTATCTGGGCCTCTTGAAGCGCCAGTTCGATCTCCTCTTCGGTCGCGTCCGGCCTCGAGTAGGTCAAGTTTGCCCTCAACGTATCGTGGAACAAGTGCGGGTCTTGGGTAACCACCCCTACGGTCTCCCTCATCGACTCGAGCGTCGCGTCACGCACGTCGACCCCGTTGATCCGGATCGCCCCGGCCGTCACGTCGTAGAGGCGTGGCAACAGCATGCTGATCGTCGTCTTGCCGGCGCCGGAGGGACCGACTAGTGCGACCATCTGACCCGGCTCGATGCGGAACGTCACGTCGTGGAGGACCTCGCAGCGAGGCGCGTGCTCGAGGACTGCGACGGCCTCTAACGACGCGAGCGAGACGTCCTCTGCGGTCGGATAGGAGAAGCTTACGTGGTCGAACTCGACGGTCGCAGGCCCGGCTGCGATGCTCACCGCGTCTTTACTGTCTTGGATCATCGGCTCGATGTCGAGGACCTCGAAGATGCGTTCGAAGGAGACGAGCGTTGTCATCAGGTCGAGGTTGAGGTTCGAGAGCTGGGTCAAGGGCATGTAGAGCCTCGTCAGGTAGGCGGTCAACGCGACGAGGGTTCCAACCGCGAGCGTACCGTGGACCGCGGACACCCCGCCCCAACCGTAGACGATCGCCGTCGCGAGCGACGCGGTCAACGTGAGCGCGACGAAAAAGATTCTCGCGTACGTCGCCTGTGCGACACCGATGTCGCGTACCCTCCCCGCCTTGTCGTCGAACGTCGCCGCTTCGGGACCGGGACGTCCAAATAGCTTTACGAGCATCGCACCGCCGACGTTGAACCTCTCTTGCATGACCATGTTCATCTGCGCGTTGAGATCGTAGGACTCCTTCGTCATCGCTCCGATCTTTCGCCCGACGAGCCGTGCCGGGATCAAGAAGACCGGCAGCAACACGAGCGACACGAGAGTGATCTGCCAACTCAGAAAGACCATCGCGGCCAAGACGATGACGACGCTCACGAGGTTCCCGACGACGTTGGAGAGCAAGTCGGTGAACGCCTGTTGTGCTCCTATGACGTCGTTGTTGAGGCGGCTCACGAGCGCGCCGGTCTGGGTCCTCGTGAAGAACGCGAGCGGCATCCGCTGGATGTGGCGGAATACTTTTGAGCGCATGTCAAAGATGAGTCCCTCGCCAATTACCGCAGAGAGCCGCCGTTCGAGCAGCGAGAAGCCCGCGTCAGCTATCGCGAGTACGCCCGCCAAGCGAGCGAGGAGGACGACTAAGTGGGTGTTTTTCGCGAGGATCCCGTCGTCGATGATCGCACGCAGGATCAACGGGTTGACCGCTCCAAATATCGCGCCGACCACTACGGCGAATAGAAAGACAGAGAGGACCTTTCGGTAGGGAATCGCAAACTTGAGCATCCGCCGCGTCGTGCCCTTTTTCACGCGATGGTTCAGGACCGATCGGTCCTGGCGCAACGACCTCATCCTCATCATCTGGCCGGTCCCCATCGACCCAAAATTGGGTGGCATCTATTGGTCAGGATAGTGCCGACGCCGCTCGCACAAACCGAAGAGCCGGCGCGGCGTCCCATCCGAGGTGTAAGTGGAGGTAAGAGGCGAAGAGCGTCGGCGTCGCCCAGCCACCACGGTCATTCGAGCTGAACCCTTCGATCGCGAGCGCGTCTCCTGGCGGGTCGAGCTTTGAGTAGTGGAGCTCGTGGGCACGAATCGTCGTGCCACGGGGCACAACCGGGTTATCTCTCAAGACGCGGGCCGTCCTGTAGCCGACCGTGATCCGACGAGTCATCTCGCCACGTGCCGGGATCACTCCACAGAGGTTCGCGTCGTCGAGCGACTCGGCGAGCCACAAGAGACCGCCACACTCGGCCCACGCCGGCATCCCACGATTCAGTTTCATTTGGACGTCTTGTAGTAACGAGCGATTCTCGGCGAGCGCTTTAGCGAACACCTCGGGGTATCCGCCGCACGCGTAGAGGCCGCGGACGCGTTCTGGAAGCTCGGTGTCGACGAGCGGGTCGACGTCGACGAGCTCTGCTCCCGCCTCCTTAAGTCTCTCCAAGTTGTCGGGGTAGTTGAAGCTGAACGCGGGGCCACCGATGACCGCGATCGGACACGGCGTAGCGGTGACGGGCTCGATCGAGGGTAGGTCACGAGACGGAACGTCCGTCGCGCAGTTCGCGACTCTTTCTATCGCGTCGAGGTCGAGATAGTTCTCGATCAGGCCCGCGAGACGCTGTAGGGAGCGTTGAATCGCGACGGGATCCTCGACTACCGGCACGAGCCCGAGGTGGCGATCTCGCCACTCTATCGTGTCGTCTCGCCGTAACGCTCCGAGCACAGGAATACCGAGGGGTTCGAGCGCGCGCCTGAGGATCGACTCGTGGTTGTCGCTCCCGACTCTGTTCAAGACGACACCGGCGAGGCCGTTCGCCGGATCGCTCCTCGAGTAGCGTGGTGACGACGACACGCTTCGTGTCGAGAAGCGCTGAGACGTCTTACGCAAGAACGAGTCGTAGCCGTCGACCAACGCCGCGACCGATCCTGCGAGCGACGAGGCGTCGACGACGAGGATCACCGGGCTTCGTATCGCGAGGGCCACTTCAGCCGTACTCGCCTCGCTACTCGCCCCGACGCCGTCGAATAGCCCCATCACGCCTTCTACGATCGTAATCGACGCGCCTTTGGACGCCCTATTCGCGAGTGGCACGATCGCATCGTCGCCGCAGAGGAACGCGTCGAGATTCCTACCCGGTCGAGACGTCGCGAGGCGGTGATATCCCGGGTCGATGAAGTCGGGGCCGACCTTCGCTGAAGCGACTCGTTCACCTCGTCGGGCGAACGCCGCCATCACTCCGGTCGCGACGGTGGTCTTGCCCACGCCGGAGTGGGTCCCAGCAACAGTTACGCGCGGGCCCAACACGCCCGGACTGACATCCTCCCCACGGCTAAAGCCCGGGGGTTCCCCTTGCACTACACCGCTGCCGATGACAGTTGCCTATCATCGGCTCTAGGTG
>JAJYQJ010000014.1 GCA_021794655.1 Actinomycetes bacterium
GGCGAGATGACCGCACGCAAAGTTTCGATAGTCCCACACACCCACTGGGATCGAGAGTGGTACGAGCCGTTCCAGACGTTCAGAATGGCCCTGGTTGAGATGATGGACGACCTGCTCGATCTCTTGGAGCAAGACCCCTCTTACACCAATTTCCTCCTCGACGGTCAACTCGCCGTAATAGATGACTACCTTGAGATACGACCTGAAGCAGAGCCGCGAATCCGCTCTCTCGCGCAAGCTGGTCGGATAACGATTGGACCGTGGTACATCCTCATGGACGAGTTCTTGGTATCGGGCGAGACCATCGTCCGCGATCTGCAGATGGGCATGAGACGTGCCGCCGGTTTTGCAGGAGCGATGAACGTCGGATACTTGCCCGACATGTTCGGCCATACCGCCCAGATGCCTCAGATCCTCAGGTTGGCAGGTATGGAGCACGCCGTCGTCTGGCGCGGAGTCCCCAGCGAGATCAGATCAACTGGGTTCTGGTGGGAGGCCCTCGATGGTTCCACCGTGAGAGCCGAGTATCTTCCGACGGGTTACGGGAATGCAGCGATCCTGCCCGCGGGAGCGTCGGCCCTAATTCGTAGGATCGAGGACTACGAAACGGAAATCTCCTCGTTCTTGATAGATGGCATGTTGTGTATGAACGGTTCCGATCACCTCTTTGCACAACACCATCTCGGCAAAGTAGTCAAAGACGCGAACGCGATCCAGGATCGATACCACTACGAGATCACGACCCTTCCCAACTACCTCGAATCGGCTCCGACCGACGACTTGCCGCGCTGGAAAGGAGAGCTGCGTTCCGGAGCTCGTGCAAACGTCTTGATGGGAGTCACCTCCAACCGCGTCGACGTGAAACGCTCGGCAGCGCGAACCGAGAGAGCCTTGGAACGCCGAGCGGAGCCCTACGCAGCACTATACCTTCCCGCCGACCAGTGGCCCCGCGAACTGCTTGATCTAGCGTGGTTGTACTCGGTCCAGAACTCAGCCCACGACTCTATCTGTGCGTGCTCAATAGACGACGTCGTGGACTCTGTTCTCCACCGTTACACCGAGTCGCTCCATATCGCCAACGGGATTGCAAAGCGGGCACTTGGGGCACTTGGTGAGTCAATGGCCAAACCAGGGCCGGTGATCGTCAATCCGTCTTCTCGAGACCGGGGGGGCGTCGTCGAGCTCGTGATCGAGCGTGAGGAGGCTAACGACGCTCAGAACATGTTCGTTCAAGTCGTCTCAGAGCGCCAGGGACTGCCGGGCTCGATGACACTGGACGCAACGACAGTTCGAACGGTTATGGGAATGCTCAGCACCACGAGGATCGACGACGACGCTTGGGTCCAAGACATAAAGATCGAAGAGGACGAGACCGGCATCGATCTAACTGTGTCGATTGGATCCGAAGAACGCGCAGGCGTTCCGTTGGCTGAGGTGAAACAAGATATGTACGCTCGCCTTGGTGCTCGTCCCGACGTCGTGGTGCGTGTCCACTTGGACCAACGTCCGATCCAAAGGGTAGTCGCCAAAGTGGCCGAGGTACCGGGGCTTGGTTGGTCCACTTTCACGCCGCAGCCAATTGATCACCCCGTACGCGTGCTTGACCCGGTGCAGCCAGTTGAATCGAGCGCCCCGATCACTAAGGTCGCCGACGCCGCCGGTGACTTCGACGCAAGACAAAGCGATGTTCCAAATGTCCGCGAGGAACCTCGACTCAGGTTGACGAACGATCTCGTCGAACTCTCTATTTACCCCGATGGTTGCTTTGCCGTCGACGGGATCGAAGGCTTCGGGCGCTTGGTCGACGGTGGTGACCTAGGGGACTCATACAACTACTCACCGCCACGTAACGACAGCTTTGTCAGCGTTCCCGAAGCCGTCGAGATAACAGTGGAGGAGTCTGGCCCAATCAGGTCTACCGCGTTGATTCATTCGACGTATCGTTGGCCCGACCATGTAGACGGATCGTCTCAATCCAGGGTCGGATCTCGTGAAGTCGACGTCGAGACTCGTGTCGAACTCCGAGTTGGCGAAGCGACGGTTCGAGTTTCAACCACCTTCATCAACCCGAGCCGCGACCATAGGCTAAGGGTTCATCTGCCTCTTCCAAATCCCGTTGAATACTCTGAAGCAGAGTGCGCCTTTGGGGTGGTGAGGCGTGGGCTCGTCGCTGAAGGGAGGCCCGATGAGCTGGGTTTAGCAACGTATCCTTCCACGCGGTTTATTAGAGCCGGCGATCTAACGATTGTTCACGACGGCGTTTGCGAGTACGAGTTGGTCGATACCAACGAGGCTGACGGGACGACGACGTCAGCGACGGTAGCACTTACCGTTCTCAGGTCTACCGGAATGCTCTCAAGGCTGGGAATGAAGTACAGACCTTTCCCAGCGGGACCTCTGACGGCGGTCGATGGGCTCCAAATGGTAGGAAAAGCCGTCAGCTTCCACTATGCACTCGCGTTGGGAGACGTAGATCCCTGGGCAATGGCAGACGACGTCTTGTTGCCACTCGAGACTCTCACTTCGCTCGGTGGGGGGTCGAGACCCGATACTGGAGCCGCCTTTGTAGTCCGCGGCGCTGAGTTGAGCGCTCTTCGAAGGGAGGGGGACCTCATTGAAGCACGCGTCTTCAATCCACATCCGAGCGCGACTACTGTCTCTCTTGGTGGAAGGTCGGGTTGGATCGTGGACCTCAACGGGCGCATCCTGAACCCCGTCGATGACACATTCGAGCTCAGCGCGTTTCAAATCGCGACGGTTCGCGTGAACCTAGACGAGGAAAACCTATGACTCTTGCGGCGGAGCTTGCGGAGCTTCTTCTATAGCGCCAGACGAACCGGTCTCATCGGGGTCGGAAGCGAGACCGCGCCTGCTTTGTCCCACGATCCGTTCGCCAACATCACGCAGGGCTTCGAGGTCACGCAACACTTCGGCCATTCGATCCCAGCGGAGACTTCGCCTCTCGTCGGCCACCCTGCCTGAATCGTTCACCTCTGTGCCCGCTCTGCCACACCACCAAAGCTGCACACGACCCATATCCTTTAGAACCCGAGGACGAAGCGCCTTGCCGGTGAACTCGTCACCGGCTTGTTCCATGAGGGCCGTGTGGAAGTCGTCGGACATGATGACGGCTCCAGGAGTGCCGATATTTACGATTCTGTGAGCCAAGTTGACGGTTGCTCCGTAGTAGTCCCCATCTCGTGCGAGCACTGGACCCATCGCGAGCCCCACTCTAACGTCTGAAAGCAACTCGTCGTCGCTGTACTCCTCGGCGAGACCGAGACCGATGCGCGCCGCGGGGACGACCCCGTCCACCACGAACATAACCTCGTCACCGATCATCTTGACCACTCTTCCACCGAGTCTCGTGACAGTGTCATGAGACAACTCTTCAAAGCGACGGACAATCTCCGCTAAACTCTCGTCGCTAACATGTTGGCTCAAGAGAGTGAATCCAACCATGTCCGCGAAGCCAACCGAGAGAACCGGGCTGGCCCCAACGACCTTTCCGTGTGTCCGAAGGAGCATCGTTCTCCTGGTAGCCGCTCGAATGTGGCGTCTCCAGACGAACTCGAGTAACTCAGCCATCGCGGGTATCACCGAATCAGCGACGCTGGCGAATGCATCGGCGGCAAGGATGCTGTCTTCTTGGGTGCCCGGCGTCATGGAACCTGGAATAACTTCAGCTTCAGCGATTCGTGCCATCGAAGACCCGATAACCCGTGCCAGCTGAAGTGCCGTATCAATATCTGCGACACCCATTTCGAGCATGGTCTGGAACATCCCGACTGCTTTAATGTCCATATCGGTGAATACACGCTCGTCCTCGGCAACATCTGAAAACCCAAGGGCGCGCCAGAACCTCCTCATGAGCGCTAGGGGAAGCCCGGTCATCCTCGACACGTCTTGCTGGCTGTAGCGTGCAGGGGAGGGAAGCAGGAGGCAGTCGACCGCCAGCAGATCGAGCACATCGTTTGCAACTGCCTGATCTATCTCCTCCGGCGTAACTCCGGCCGCGAGGAGCAAGGACTTCACCCTTGCAAGCGCACCGTCGCGGTCTCGCGGTTGTGATGCAAGTACTACGTCTTGGCGACCAAGAGCCCGAGAAAAAATACTCCTGGTCGTCCCTTTTGGAGGTCTCGGCGCTCTCCTGCGCTCCTTGTGGCCGTCGTACTTCTTGCTACTCATGTGCCCACCCCAGAGACGGCTCTCATCCCAAGAATCCCATGAATCCCTTGAACATCTCTTCATCCCACTCGGAGCGAGCTGGACGTTCCATCAAGTTTGCCAACGCCTCCCTAGGTGAGTGAAGTCCTTTGACAATGGAGTCGACCTCGTTTGCGATTGGCATCTCAACACCTCGATTGAGGGCGATCTTACACAGTGGGCCCGCCGTTGTAATACCTTCGGCAACCATGTTCATCTGATCCAAAATCGCGTTCAGGTCACGTCCTTTCCCCAACTCGAATCCGACGTTTCTGTTACGGCTCTTTGTGCTGGAGCACGTGGCTACCAAGTCGCCCACCCCCGCGAGTCCCCCAAACGTCAGGCCCTGTCCACCCAAGCTCATTCCAAGCCGTCCGAGTTCCGCGAGCCCCCGTGTGATTAGGACGGCTCTCGTGTTGTCGCCAAACCCCAACCCGTCAGCTACTCCCGACGCTATAGCCAACACGTTCTTGGTTGCACCCGCTATCTCGCATCCAACAATATCGTTACCCGTGTACACCCTGAATACTTTGGTGTGCAGGATTGCCTGTACCTCTCTTGCCATCGCAGTATCGGTCATAGCGACGACACACGCACAAGGCTGTCCCTCGGCTACTTCGCGCGCCAGGTTAGGACCGGCGAGAACTCCGAAGGGACGACCTGGGGCCACCGATTCGATCACCTGCGACATTCGAAGATTGGTCTTGGGCTCTATGCCCTTGGTGAGGCTCACAACGCAAGAGTCCGGTCCCAAGTAGGGCAACGCATCTTGAAGTACGGCCCTGAACCCCCGTGAAGGAACGGCCATGAAGACGATACGAGCGCCCGAGAGTGCGTCAGCGAGAGAACTCGTCGCCACAAGCGCCCTAGGAAGGGTCACCCCTCCGAGGTAGCGAGTGTTCTCGCGGACAGCGTTGATCTGTGCGGCCAACTCCGGCGAGCGAGCCCAGAGTCTCGTTTCTGATCGTAGTGCGATGGACGCCGCTAGAGTGGTACCCCACGATCCAGCACCGACAACACAGACTGCTCCAAGAGTCACCCCAAGAGCTTAGAACGGTCGGTATCTAAGAGCTTGAATTTGCACGATTAGACGAATTCGCACGATTAGACACTGTCCAATCGATCTTGACCCGGTGCGCTCGTTGGACGGGCAGAGAGCTCAAAGTAGCCAGCGAGTGCCGAGACTGAGCGAGTCGGCGAGTTTCCTCCGATACGATAGGACCGACTGTGCCGAGACTAGAACCACAACGAGTTGTAGCCGAGACGGCGAGGAGTAGGGCTGTGATCGTCCCGATTAAGCCGTTTTCGAAGGCAAAGCGCCGGCTTAGCACGGTTCTTTCGGACGAAGAACGCATCTCGTTGGTCCACGAGATGGCCGAGCGAGTAATTGCGGCAGCCCATCCAATGCCGGTCATCGTCGCGTGCGAAGACGTCGAAGTCGCGAACTGGGCCGAGGGCCTCGGCGCTACCGCTTTTCTCACAGACGCAAACGGGTTGAGCGCAGCGGTGTCAAACGCGGTTAGTCATGCTGGATCAATTGGGATTGAAGAGGTGACCGTGGCTCACGGTGATCTTCCCCATGCCACCGGGCTCGCCCAGCTCCCCGAGTTTGACGGAGTGACGCTCGTTCCTGATCGCAGCTTCGATGGAACCAACGTGATAAGGATCCAAACGTCGCTCCCCTTTGAGTTCTCCTACGGCCCGGGATCGTTTCGGCGTCACAAGATGGAGTCCAAACGACTGGGCGTGGCCACTCTTGTACTGACGCCGGAGAGCCTCAGGTTTGACGTAGACGCTCCAGAGGATCTTAAGTGGGTCTAACCCCCAACGTCCGTCCGGATCGGCCTTCGCTGTCACCTCGAAGATCCGAGACCACAAGAGTCGGCTCTGATTCGCCGATCAGCGTTGACATATCCACTCCGAGACGGGCCCTCGCGGTTGGCGCCCATCCAGACGATATCGAGTTCGGTTGCGGTGGAACTCTGGCAAAGTGGGCCAGTAGCGGGTGCGCGGTGTACTTTGCGATACTGACCGACGGTTCAAAGGGAACTTGGAGTGCCAACACGTCTACACCATCGCTCGTTGCAACGCGCGAAGCAGAACAACGCGAAGCTGCACGTAGGATTGGGACTAACGAGGTGACGTTCCTGGGAAGTGTCGACGGAGAACTTACAAACTCCCCGCAAGTGCGCCGACAGGTCTCACAGCTCATACGCACTCTACAACCAGATGTCGTCTTAGGCCATGACCCCTGGCGCATGTACAGACTGCACCCCGACCATCGCGCCGCGGGATGGATATTGACCGATTCGATTGTTGCGGCACGGGACCCTTTGTTCTTCCCCGATCAAGGTCTGAACCCGCATCGTCCTGAGAAGCTACTTCTTTGGGAGGCTGAAGTCACAAACCACGTCGAAAACGTGTCCGGCTACCTGGATGCAAAGTTCCAAGCTCTCATCGCTCATAGAAGCCAGCACGAAACCACGATGGGCGTGGAGGTCTCCGGCACGGGGGACGGTGACACCGACTTCTCTCCCCTCTATGAGTGGATCGTCTCAGAGTTATCATCTCAAGGAGAGGCGGTCGGAGTACTCTTGGGCGAGTCGTTTCACTTGATCACCGATCTTTGATCCGCGCGAACCGTTCCCCAAACAGTCGACAAACTTGAAGCGGGGAAGACAGAGCAAAGGGCGGGAACCCTGAGGTCCCCGCCCTTTACGTCGTTCGTGGGGATGGACCGGTCAAAACCGTTTCCAGCCCCTAGGTGTTGCAGCTAGCGCCTCTTCGCGGCCTTCTTGGCCGTGCGCTTCGCTGCCTTCTTAGCCGGAGCCCGCTTCACCGCCTTCTTGGCCGTGCGCTTCGCGGCCTTCTTAGCCGGAGCCCGCTTCACCGCCTTCTTGGCCGTGCGCTTCGCGGCCTTCTTAGCCGGAG
>JAJYQJ010000064.1 GCA_021794655.1 Actinomycetes bacterium
GCTGCTCGTTGGTGTCCCGGCTGGTACTACGATCATATGTTCGATACTACACCACGGGTGTATCAATTCGTGCAACGGTGCTCACTCATTTCGCCGTCGGCCTTGACCCCTCCCTCACAGACGGGGGTTGCGGCCGCGATCCGCTCAATGAGATCGGACCGACGGTCGTCGTCACTCGTCACCCGTCGTCACTCGTCACTCGTCGTCACTCGTCGTTTGACCCCGGAGTCGCGGGGGATCCCGGCGGCGAGTCGCGAGCGATCACCCGAGCGATCCGGCGTTTGTCCATCTCCGCGACGAGAAACTCCCAACGTCCGAGTTGGAGTGACTCACCTTCTTCGGGTATGTGCCCGAGTCCGTCGAGGAGATACCCTCCGATCGTCACGTAGTCGCCGTCCGGGAGATCGATCCCGAGTCGATCGCGCACTTCGTCGACGTTCGTCCGTCCGTCGACCAACCAGCGATTCGAGTCGACCCGGACGATCTCGGGTTCGACGTGTGCGTCGAACTCGTCGTGGAGCTCACCGACGAGTGGTTCGAGAAGATCTTTAACAGTCAAGACTCCCGCGACGCTTCCGTACTCGTCGACGACGACCGCGAACGTGCGATGCTGGCGACGCATCTCGGCGAGCGCGTCGAGAACTCCGGTCGTCTCGGGGAGGACGAAGACCTGTCGAAGTCGCCGCGAGATGTCCATCGGGTCGGGGTCACCGAGAGACTGGCCGCTGCTACTGCGTCCCGTACGGAAGAGGTCGTTGACGAAGAGCAGTCCGACGAGGTCGTCGAGCTCTCCGTGGACGACGGGGAAACAGCTGTGCCCGGACTCCCTGACGGCCCGCGCGACGTCTTCACGGTTGAGTGGAATCTTAAGCGAGACGACGGCCGGCCGCGGCGTCATCACCTCTTTCACCTCCATATCGCGCAACGTCGAGAGGGCCTCGACTATGAGGCGTTCTTGCTCCTCGGCGCGTGACTCGACTCGAGGGCGTGATTTAAGATCACCCGGATCTCGAGATCGTGACGAGGTCCGTGAACTCACGCTCCGCTCCCCGGGCGGTCGATTCCGTCGTCCACCTGGGCTCAGGACCCAGTGGCGAGAGTGGGGCTACCTACGAGTACGGGAACGGGCTTGTACGACTCGTCGCGGTACGTTCCACCGGCGAGGAGCGCGGCGACCGCCCGCCTGAGAGCTAGCGGGTCCAACGGCTTCACCAACCAGCCCTCCGCGCCCGCGCGCCGCGCCAGGAATACGTCCGGGCGGCGGTCGAGGAGTATGAGGACCGGGACGTGGTCGATGTCGTTGTAGCTCTCCTCCAGACGAAGCTCGAGACAGACCGCGATCGCCCCCATGTTCCCCATCTGCATATCAACAACGAGCAAGTCGACGTCGTCTCGGACCGCGGCTATCGCATCGGGTCCAGACGCTGCTTGAACGACGGTCGTGTCGGGATCGGAGATCTGCGCGACGAGTTCCTTCCTCAAGCTCGGTGCGTCGCTCGCGACTATTACGGTAGGCACCCTCTAGAGACTACTAGAACCGACGAGTGTCCAACGAGTCGCCGAAGAGCTCGTCGGCGACGGCCGTGAGACCGGCCAAGTCGTGGACGTCTGACGAGAGCAGCGGGACCCGGCCGACCGGCGCCGGAGCGACGCGGTCGACGAGATCGGCGAAGATCCGCTCTTCTTGGTCGTGGACGGCCTGGAGGCTCTCGAAGTTCGCGACGATCTGTTCCAGGTCCGACCCCTCTTTGGCCGGTGGAATCCTCACTCCGGGTCCCCCGAAGCGGGGATGGACTCGATTGACGACGAGGCCCGACGCGACGACTCCGGTGTCGGAGAGCTTGTCGGCGAAGAACGACGCCTCGCCTACCGCGTCGGTTCGAGGAGAAGTGACGATGACGTAAGAGGTGCTCGGGTCGGCCAAGAGGGCCCTCACCGCCGACGCCCTCGCGTGGAATCCTTCTTCCATACCCTGGAACGCTTGGAAGAACGCGACCGCGTCCTGGACGATCTCTGCACCGGCGACTTTCGCGATCGTCCTCAGCACCGCCTGGGTCGCGAAGCTGACCGCCCTAAGGTAGGCGCGCGTCGGAAGGAGAAGGGCCCGAAAGAGACGGTTCTCGAGAAAGTGCGTCAACCGTCTCGGCGCGTCCAATAGGTCGAGCGCGTTTCGAGTCGGGGGAGTGTCGACGACGACGACGTCGAAGTCCGAGTTCTCCGCGAGTTCGTAAAGCTTCTCCATCGCCATGTACTCCTGGGTCCCCGAAAGTGCGCCGACGAGGTTCTGGTAGAGACGATTTTGACGGATCGTCTCGGCCTGATCGCTACTCCTCGAGTAACGATCGACTAGGTCGTCGAACGTCCTCTTCGTGTCGAGCATCAAAGCACTCAGCGTGCCGGGCCAGTCGCCGTCGATGACCGTCGGCGCGTTCTCGAGCACGTCGATACCGAGGGAGTCCGCGAGGCGCCGCGCGGGGTCGACGGTCACGACGCACGCACGCCTACCCTCACGTGCTGCCTGGAGCGCGAGGACGGCCGAGATCGTCGTCTTTCCCACCCCGCCCGGCCCGCAGCAGACGATGACGGGACTCTCTGCGACGAGATCGTGGAGTGAGAGCTCTTCGCAGTCGTCTGGCTCTACGTAACGAGTCTCACCGCCACGCACGCTCACCTCGGGGCCACCTCGTCTCGCAGTCGAGCAACCCCGTCGATCAACGCGTCGGTCAGCCGGCGAAGCTCGTCTGGGCCGATCGAGTCGGCGGCGAGCAACGGCAACGTCAGTTCCGGCAACGGCAACTCCGAGGATAGGTTTTCGATCTGGCGCGCTTGGAGCTCGTGGCGAGCGACGCTGAACTTACGCGCGGACTCGAGGGCTAACTCCGTCGCTTCGTCGACGGAGACGCCCGCCGCCCGTGCGGCCGTCCGAGTCTCGCCGAAAAGTCCGGCGTCGACTGCGAGACAGCCGTTCACGACGACGGGACCGAGCGTGACCCCAGCTCGATCCTCCAAGAGATACGCCGACTCAACCGTCTCTTTGATCGGCATCTCCTCGGGCAACGTCACCAGCGTGATCCGACACCGTGACGGATCGCTCAAGAACTCGACGACGTCTGCCGCCTGGGTTCGCACCGGACCGCTCCTCGCGACGTCGAGCAACCCCGACGCGGACGTCAAGAACGTCACCGCGTGGCCGGTCGCGGGGGCGTCGACGATGATCAGATCGGCCGACCTCTCGCGTTCGAGCTGCTTCACCTTGCCGAGAAGAAGGACGTCTTTGATCCCCGGGATCGCCGTCGCGACGACGTCGATCACTCCCGACGACATGAGACGCTTGGAGACCCTCTGGAGTCCGTGGTCCCCGAGGTATTCGAGCAACGCGTCGTCCGGCGTGAGGCGTCGTGCCCGGATAGCCCCTAACACGTCGCCCGCGCTTGAGACGCTTCCAGGACGCAGTTCGGTCTCTTCGTAGGCGAGTGGAGACGCCGCCGCGAACGCGGCGCTTATCGCGGACTTACCCTCGAGCTCGACGATGAGTACGGAGCGTCCCGCCTCGGACGCGAGGAGGGCCAAAGAGGCGGCAACCGTGCTCTTTCCGACACCTCCCTTGCCCGCTACCACCACGACGCGGCTCTGGTCACAGAAGGCGGCGAGATCCATTCGCCGCTCAGCGTAGTACCCCGAGCGAACACGTTTGGATCGCCTTTCTTATATTACCTGGTCAGAGGTCTTGTCACGGGGGGACAGGACGGGTACCCTGGCGAAGTAGGAGGGGGTGAGTTTCGGTGGCGGTTCGACACGATCTGGAGGACTGGCAAGAGAGGGCGGCTTGCAGGGGCCCTCAAGCTTCCGCGTTCTTTCCACCGTCGGTGGGGGAGCGAAAAGAGGACCGCTCGAGACGAGAGTCGCTCGCGAAGTCGATCTGTCACGCGTGCCGCGTCTCCTCGGACTGCCTCGAGTACGCGATCAAGATTCGTGAGCAACACGGCATCTGGGGTGGGCTGAACGAGACAGAGCGCATGGTGTTGCTCGAAAAACGTCACTCCGCGCGATAACCGAAGTTCTCGCGCTACTCGTCCGCCTCCAGCGTGCCCCACCCGAGCATCTTTGGAACCGTCGTCACCGTCAGAGCGAAGATGAGGAACGTGATCACGTGGACCGACGTGCACCAGATGCAGATATTCCCGATTATCAGTAACTCGGCAGATATCAGGTAGAGGACGAAGATCATTCCAACTCCCGCAAGAACGAGGCGAGCGACGTGAATGCGACGGTCGGCCGCCCTCTGGAGCATTGGAAGGTTGATCGCGGTCATCACGACGTAGAACCCGAGCCCGAGCATCGCGACAGGTATCCCCAAGAAATAGGACTGCGCACTCGTCGTCACTTTCTCGCAGTTAAAGACGCTGTTTGCAACACAGACCGGTGGGATCTTCGCAAAGTGGTCGATCGTCAGGTAGATCGACACGCCGAGCCCGGCGAGTGAAAGCACAAAAGCGGCCACCGCACTCCATCGTGGCGGCGGTACTACCTCGGCGCGCCCCGCCGCGCCGTTCTGCGATGGGGTCTGCTGTGCTGGGGTGCCGTCTACTTCGTCAACATCCGTCGTCACCGTGCGTCTCGTCCCTAGAGCTTAAGAGCGTTCGTCGCCGCTTTGACGCCCGGGCTGTTGCACACCGACGCCGGCTTCTCCGACGTCACCGAGCATATCCCCGCGCTCAAGTAGTTCGCGGCAGCGATGATCGCCTGGGTCGGTACGCTCTTCGGATCGCTCAACCCCGACGCGATCTCTTCCCGGGTCAGCCCTGAGAGCACGCTCGGCGGGTAGCTCGCGCCCGAAACGAAGACCTTGTTACCGATGTCGACGAACGGAAACGAGCCACTCTGAGTCTCGGCGGGGAAGAGCTTGGGTCCGTCGTAGGAGTTGACGAGGTTCGTCTCTTCCTTGTTGAGCCGTTGGAGCAACGTGTAGCCGCCTCCGGGAGCAGGCACGTTGCTCTCGTACTCTCTCGTAACGAGTGCGAGGTACGGACTCGTGTAGGTGGCTCGAACGAACGTGAACGTCGGAGTGCTCGGATATACGTCGGTCGACGACGACTGCATGTCGCCGAGCGACGAGAACTTGCCGAATCTCGACAGTGCCGCGACGATCGCCCATCGTTCGGCCGCACAGTACGGGCAGAACTCCGCTCCGAAGTAGAACGCGCCCGGCAAGTTGCTGAAGACGAGCGCCGGGTGACCGTTCGAGACGGTAGGGGGTGTAATCGGCGCCGCCGGCGAGTTGATCCCGACCTCGTTGTAGACAGAAGGCGGAATATTTGTCACTTCCTTCACGACCACAGGGGACGCCGGTATGAACTTGCTCGGCTGCCCAGGGGTAGTCGAGCTACTCGTGAGTTTCACGACCACGAGTACGACGACGATCACGACGACCAACGCGACCGTCCCCCAAGCGAGAAGGGTCGCAGGAGACCTTCGGGGCGCGGGGGTAGATGAGCTCGACTGACCCCGGCGTTGGGCTTCACGACGCGCTTGGTTGCCTTGCGGTTTCGTTCCAGCTTTACCCTGAGTCCCCGTCGCTCCTTTCTTTCCGCCCGCGACCGGGCGGCTCTCAGCGCGGGCACGGTTCTTATCCTTATCCCGAGCGGAGCCGGTCGGGTTTTCGTTCGTGTCACCTGGCATATCTATCCATTCCTCGACTTGAAAAGTGCCACCGCATGTTACTCCTATTAGTCGTTATGAACGTTCGAGCCGTCTCGCCCACGCCGAGGCCTGAGTCGAACCTGAGAGACCTCGGTTATCGTAGACCAACGGTGCCTCCTCAAGGTGGCGCTAACCTCACGGCGTGGACATATCCAGGTCAACGAGAGACGATCCCGACGTCGTCCCGCCGCGTCCCGCCGCGACGATCATGGTCGTCCGCGACGCCCCCGGGGACAACCCTGGAGCGAGACCGGACGGTCTCGAGGTGCTGATGGTTCGGCGAAACCTGCGCTCGGACTTCGTCGGCGGAGCGTACGTCTTCCCCGGTGGGGGTCTCGATCCGAGCGACTACTCAGAGTCGCTCGCCGACGTCTGCCCCGGACGGCGTGACCGCGACGCGAGCTCGCTTCTCGGAATCGACGCGGGCGGACTCGCGTACTGGGTCGCCGTCCTTCGCGAGTGTTTCGAGGAGGCGGGCGTTCTCCTCGCGTACAGCTCCGACTCGTTCGTCAACACGACGACGCAGGCGACGCAGGATCGTGACGGAGCTATCCGCTCCTTCGACGATCGTTCGTTGATCTCTTTCGCGGATCCAAAGCGGCACGCGCACTTTCAGCAGTTACGCGCCGCCCTCAACTCCAAAGAGAAGAGCTTCTTGCAACTCTGCGTCGACGAGCGGCTGTCCCTCGCCGTCGAGCGTGTCTTCTACTTCGCCCACTGGATCACCCCCGAAGGGGCGCCCCGGCGCTACGACACACGATTCTTCGTCGCCCGCGCACCAGCCGGTCAGAGTCCCGCAAACGACGCCGGCGAGACGATCGACGAGGTCTGGATCGCTCCCTCCGACGCCCTCCGTCGCCACAACGAGGGACAGATGGAGCTCATATTTCCAACCATTCGCAACCTCCAGGCGATCAGTCGATTCAAGTCGTGCGACGAGCTGATGGGCGCCGCCGCGGCCGCCGAGGGCAGCGTCCCCGTCGTCGAGCCAAGAGTCCTCCTCGACGGCAACGGCGTACGAATCGTCCTTCCCGGCGACCCCGGCTACGACGACACGAACAACGCGCGACCCCCTTCAGACCCAACCGTGTTCAACGAAGCGGTGCGAAAGATATCTCGCGAGAACAACGAATAACCTCGCGCACCTCCGTTAACCACCAGCGCTAGGCGACGCCGCGATCCCAACAATCGGCTTGTTGAGAGGTTGTCCGCCCATCGAGCCGTAGAACGTCGCACCGGGTCCGAAGGAAAAGATCCCGCCGTCGGATGCGACCTCGTAGTAGCCGTTCCCGCCTGGGACAGCCGCGATCCCAACAATCGGCTTGTTGAGAGCTTTGCCACCCATCGAG
>JAJYQJ010000149.1 GCA_021794655.1 Actinomycetes bacterium
CGCCACGCACTCCCTGTGAAGGACATCTACCTTTACCCTTTGCACCGCAACTACCGGGCTATCCTCACCTCGCCTGCTTGAAAGCCAGAAACACCTTTCTAGTGGAACGGGTTGACCGAATGCTTACACTTCACCAAACCAATAGGTTCACCGGTGGGGAATTTCGATGAGCAGGTCTGAGGAGGGTTACGTGAGCGTGGTCACTACGACCATGCGTTGTCGCGGGCAGGTTTCACCTCGAAGACTTCGTCGTCGAGTGGTGGGGTTAGTCCGTCACTTGTGTCATCGGTTGGCCCACGTCAGTACGCTGCGACATCAGCCGATGTGCATACATATTAGCAACTCCGCTCTCACGACGTCTGAGGCAGTAGCGTGAACGGCCCTCCTTCCACGGTGCGGATCATCCGAAAGTGACGATGGTCCAGGGTGAGCAAGCGGTCTGTTCTATAACGTTTGGCGAGGATCACCAACGAGGCGTCCGCGACACCGATCCCTTGGTCCTGGTATCGCTCGATCACGCTACAGGCGTGTCGAAGGTCGCTTAGCCCGAACGATGGTAGCTCCCAAGCTCCTCCGGACAGCTCTGTCATAGCGATCACTTCGGCACGCTTGCCGCGACGGGTGGCCAAGAGGTAGTCCAGTTCCGCGACGACGTAGGGTGATACGACGAATGGGCCTGGATCGGCTTCGATGACAGAGCTAACTCGGGCGCAGTACGCGTCGCTCGCGTCGAAGTAGGCGAGAAGACCGCTGGTATCGCATACGAGCATTCTTAGCGCTCACCAAAACCAGCGAGGGCTTCTTCGGCGTGCTCTGCAAGTGAGGGATCGCCGCTCGCGAAGAGGCTGCCGCGTGGGCGAGGGCAGTCCGAAGTGCGGAGATGAGCTGTGAGCGCTTCACGAATGAGTTCGGCTTCCGAGCGGCCTGACACCGCAGCCATCCGTCGTAGCGACTGCTTCAGATCCTCTGGAAGATATACGGTGGTCTTGTTCACAAACATATAGTACCACCTATGGCACCTCTCAGTGGCGTGGCCGCCTATTTTTGCAACGAAGCGTGTGTTCAAAGCGTTCCGCCGGGAATCCAGAGCAATCAGGTTCCGAGTGCTTGTCTGACGTGCCGTCGTTACCGGCTTGGAAGACCTCGCGAACGAGCACGGGCATATGGCCATGACATCCGACACGAGCAAACGTAGTTGCGTACAAGTACGTGTATGCTTCTGATGTGCGTGGTGAAGTGGAGGAACCGAGAGGACCCAGAGCAAGAGGACCCAGAGCAAGAGGACCCAGAGCAAGAGGACCCAGAGCAAGGACGAACGAGAACGCGCCACGACGGCGAGCCCGGTGGGGGACTATCTCGCGCCAACAGGTCGTCGACGCGGCCACCACGATGGTGAGAGGAGGCGGTTACGAGCAGATGACGATCCGCAGCCTCGCGGAGGAGATCGGAGTGTCGCCGATGTCGCTCTACCGCCACGTGGCGGACAAAGACGACCTCCTCGACGAGGTGGTCGACACGTTGTTGAGCGAGGAGTGGCGTCCTTTGGCTCGAGAGGACGAGTGGCGCGCCTGGATAGCGGAGGCCGCGGACAGGCTTCGGCGGTTCCTCGTAAGCCAGCCGGCCGCCTTGCACGTCTACCTCGCTCATCCGGTCGTCTCGCCGTCGGCCGTCGCCCGGATGGAGGCGATGATGCGGGTCTTAGGTGGCGCCGGTTTGAGCGAAGCCGCCGTTCAAAAGGCATATGCGGCTATCCACACCTACACGATCGGATTCGCCGCGCTCGAGGCGTCACGTACCCGCGAGCCTCGTGCCAAACACTACGGGGACGATCTCGCTAGGCAGTTGGCCGCTTATACGACTCCCGAGCAGTTCGCGGAGGGCTTGGGCTACCTGCTTGAGGCAGTCTCCCTTGGTGTAAGCGGTGGACCCGATCACGGCTCGGGGACAGCTACTCGCACAACGGATCCGTCTCGATGACGGGCTACCCCGGCGGTCTCGACCCGACGCCCGACCCGCCCCGACCGCCGCGTCGCCGAAGGATCGGACTCGCCGTCTCCAAGGCAGCGTGGCGTCGGCGGACCCGAGCGATCGGCGCTCGGATCAACGCTATGTCGTACCTGCCGAAGTGGCTGATCCTCGCCTCGGTGATCGGCGTCATCGCCGGAGTGGGCGCGGTCGTTTTCTACGAGGCGCTCAGAGTCTCAACGCATCTGTTTCTCGGGGTTCTCGCGGGATACCACGTGCCGACCCCAGCAGGAGAGGGAAACGCGGCTGGTTCCGCGCACTATGCGAGACCGTGGGCGATACCGCTCGTCGTCGTGTTGGGCGCGCTCGGCTCGGGATTCCTCGTCTACACCTTGGCGCCCGAAGCCGAGGGCCACGGGACCGACGCGGCGATCGACGCGGTGCATCACAACCCCCGAGGCATCCGCCTGCGCGCCGTCGTGGTCAAGATCGTCGCCTCCGCGCTGACGATCGGATCAGGCGGCTCCGGTGGACGGGAGGGGCCGACCGCTCAGATAAGCGCCGGATTCGGATCGCTACTCGCCCGGGTGCTCGATCTGTCGCCCGAGGACGGACGGATAGCGGTGTCGGTCGGGATCGGATCGGGGATCGGCGCGATCTTCAGCGCCCCTCTCGGCGGCGCGGTCCTCGCCGCCGACATCATCTACCGCGACGACTTCGAGTACGAGGCACTCCTACCTGGTATGTTCGCCTCGATCGTCGCATTTGCGGTCTTTGGAGCGGTCTTCGGCTACCAGCCGCTGTTTGCTATCCCCGGCGGATACCACTTTCACCAGCCGATCCAGCTCGTCTGGTTCGCCGTGATCGGAGTTCTGGCAGGAGGCCTCGGGCTGTTGTACTCCAACTCCTTCTACGGGATCGTCGGGCTTTCCAAACGGCTGCCGTTCTCCAAGAAGCTGCGACCGGCCGTCGGCGGGCTACTCGTCGGGCTTATGGCCCTCGGGCTCCCCGAGGTGCTCGGCACCGGCTACGGGTGGGTGCAAAAAGGGCTCGGCAACGAGATGCTCCACACCCCAGTGTTGATCATCCTCGCCCTGCCGTTGGCACGGATCCTCGCGACCGGCCTCTCGATCGGCACGGGAGGCTCTGGTGGAGTCTTCGGGCCGGGCATGGTGATCGGCGCGTTCACCGGTCTCGCTGTGTGGAGGGTACTCGAACCGTTCGCGCCCGGCGTCGGCCACGATCCGGCCCCGTTCGTCATCGTCGGGATGATGGCCGTCTTCGGCGGGATCTCCCGGGCACCCGTCGCGGTCATGTTGATGGTCGCTCAGATGACAGGGAGCATCGCGCTGCTCGGTCCAGCCATGATCGCGGTCGCGGTCGCCTGGTTCATCGTCGGCCGCTCCGACGAGAGCATCTACCGCTCTCAGTTGCATACCCGTGCCGACGAGCCACCCATCGAGCCATAACACGGCCTCAAACTGGGACGAATTGATCAAGAGACTGCGCGGCTCGTCAGGGCGGGACCGCGGCAGGCGGTCACGCAAAGCTAACCCGCCTCAGTCCAATGGTGTCTCGTACAGCGTGATTCTGAGATCCAACGCCGCGCTGGCCTGGCGAGCGTCCCGGGTCAAGAGTCCGACGGGCTCGTCGTTAGTCTCGGCGAGGAGTTGCGCTGCCGCCAGGTGGATCGCATCTAGCGTCCGGACCGCAGCGTGTAGGACGATCGACCGTGCCCGAGCGATGATCTCGGTCGAAACAGGCACGACGCCGATCGGCCCGTCGTCAGCGGTATGGTCCGCGTACGCATTGAGGCGCTCATCGACGCCGTGCTTGTCGATGCGGCCGTCTCGCCTAGCCCGTGCCAGCAGGCTCGCGAACTCGACGTCGGTGAGATCGCAGACTACGACGGGGTCTTTGCCGTTGAAGATAACCTCTGTAATCCACCGTCCGTCGGCTTCATCGCCCAGATAGGCGCTCCCGATCGCACTCGTATCGGCAAAGACGATCACCGTCCGTCGCGTTCGTCGCTCACCAGCTCAGCGGCGTAGCCAGCTTGCGTCTCAACCGCCGTAGTGAGCTTCAGATCCCAGCGGTCAACCCGGCTAGCGGACGACGCTCCCCGTGATGCGAGCCGTCCATCGGCGACGGCCGCCGCCTTCCACATCTGACGTTGCGATCCGGGGCCAGCAACCGCAACCCGCAGGAGACGATTGACGTAGGAGTTAACGGACTCGCCTGTTCGTCTGGCTTGACGCTTGAGCGCGTCAGCCAACTCGTCTTCCACCCGAGTGATTATCTGCTTCACGGCAGTGATGATAGCACCTGATTGAATATGCTAGCAAGTTCATAAACACCGGGATCGGCTCGCCAAGTCGATCTTCTACTTCGCAGCCATTCGGATAGCCACGACACGGTAGCTCTCGAGAGTTCGCGAGCACCAGCCGAGCTTGGTACGGCGACCATCGAGGACACGGTCAACGAAGCCCTGCGCCGAGCGACGACCCGCCGGGAGCACGGTGTCGCTACCGCGTTGGACGTGCTCGCTCGTGCTCACCTCGACGACCGAGCTAACGCGTGGCGCTGAGGTTCCTGCTGGATACCAGCGTAGTGAAGCGACGCCAGTTTCTCGAAGTCCGCAGCGCTCGACGCGTTCCAGGCCGTAGAGATCACTGCTGCGCATCTGCGCCGTGCGCTCCAGGTCCAGCGCTTGCCGGCCGCGCCTAGCCAGCGGGGCCGCAAGATTCCGGACCTCTTGATTGCAGCTGCCGCCGAGGAGCTCGAGGCAACCGTCCTCCACTATGACGCCGACTTCGATCTCATTGGCTCGGTCACCGGACAGCGCTGCCAGTGGGTCGTTCCTCCCGGCAGCACTCCGTGAGCGTGGTCGTCACTTCAACGTTCGCGAACAAGGATCGCACAGATCGCGTCTCTTGGACAGTCTGCGGGATCGACAGACTGCGCATACTCAGCGAGGTCTTCCAGCTCTCGCTTCGTCGTTCGTAGCTCGGCGAGACGGGCGTCGACCTGGGCGAGGTGGTGCTGGATAAGATCGCGGACGTGCACACAAGGCGCACGACCCTGCGAACGGATCGCGAGCACCTCGCCGATCTCTCGGAGTGTCAGACCTGCCGCCTGAGCCTGCCGTATGAAGCGTAGCCGCCGCAGTGCGTCGGAGTTGTAGGAGCGATATCCGTTCGGCTCCCGCTCCGGCGGTGGCAGCAGTCCGATCCTTTCGTAGAAACGGATCGTCCTCGTTGCGTAGCCGCTCTCGTCGGCGAGTTCACCGATCTTCATGACGATTCCTCCTTGACCTTCTAGTGGGATAGAAGGTTTATCCTCAGTGTAGGAGGAGTTGTTATGAACGTGACCGTGTTGTACACCGAGGACTGTCCGAACCTGGAGCCGCTGATCGCCGAGTTGCACGACCTGCTCGACGAGCGCAGCGACGCCGCCGTCACAGCGAAGCTCGTCCGCAGCGACGACGAAGCAAGGCGCCTTCAATTCCATGGGTCGCCGACGATCCTCGTCGACGGGCACGACCCTTTCCCGGCGCCGCCTGAACCCGCGGGGCTCTCGTGCCGCCAGTACCCGTGCTGTCGCGACGCCGCTGGGCATGTGCCAGGGTTTCCGACGCGCAGTTGCCTTGCCGAGACGCTCGGCGTGGATTAGAACGCGAAGGACACCGCGGCGACGAGCGCCATAGCGACCCCCGCGGCGATCATGCTCGTGACAAGTCCCCCTACGCCGGCCATCAGCGCCTGGGCGGCGAACCCTTCCTCCGCGAGGCGGACGGTCTCCCATGAAGCCGTCGACCACGTCGTCAACGCGCCACAGAATCCCGCGCCTACAACGGCGCTAACAGACCCAGGTAGTCCAAATTTCAGCGCCATCTCAGTAACCGCTCCTAGAATGAACGAACCGACGACGTTGATCACGAGGATCCCGTAAGGAAACGTCTTCGAGGTACGATCTTGGATCATCCCGTCAAGCAGATAGCGAGTTACCGCCCCTACCGACCCCGCTGATCCAACGACGATCGCGAGTATCAAGTGACCACGCCTCGCAGCTCGCGGTGAAACAACGACGATCTCGCAACTGCGATCCCGAGCGCGACCGCACATACTCCAGCAACGAGCGTCGTCGTCATGTAACCAAACGCCATCGAGATGAATCCCGACTTGACCAGAGTGTCTGCCTCTACCGCAAGCGTCGACATCGTCGTCCAACCGCCGAGCACTCCGACACAGCAGAACTCCCGCAAGTGCCGCCTCGAGCGGAATCTCTCGACGAGGAGGGTCAGGACAAACCCGATCAACAAAGACCCCGACGTGTTGATCAAGAACGTCCCGATCGGAAAATGCCCGGCTCTTGCGGGGAGCGCCGTCAGGACCTCGTAACGTCCCAGCGTTCCAACGAACCCACCACACGCGATCGCAGCTACGATTCCCGGCTTCGCTCTGTGAACGTGTCCACTCGATCTCCGGTGATCTCTCGACGGCTCTCCGGGGTCGTCGGGATCGAGCTCAGGGTCGATCGGTAGGTCGCTCGTGACCCCGAGGAGAGACAAGATGTGCTCTCCGACGCGTTCTCGGCGGTCGACTCCATTCGCGGCGCGAACCAGGCTCTCGTCTTCCTCAGATCTCTTCAATTACTCCTCCAGCGCGTTAGTACTGACCGTAGGAGCCATCAGATCGAAAGACGATCGGTTCAAGGTGAACTCCATCACCTCTGCGCAGACCCTACAGTGCGAAACTCGTGACGCCAAGTCAGTATCGGTCGACCCGGTATGGTATATCCAAATCCAAATCGGCGAGACTACCGGGACGTCGCATCGTCTCCGCGGTCGATCCACGCAGTCATCGTAAGAAGAGGAATCCCTGGACCAGAGGGTTCCTCGAATCGGAAGGAGCGAGATGCGCTATAGAAGGTTGGGAGACGTAGAAGTGAGCGCGGTCGGCCTCGGCGAGATGCCCCTATCGGTCGAAGGGCGACCGAGCGAAAGCGAAGCGCTACGCACGATTCACGCCTCGCTCGACGCCGGGGTGACTTTGATCGACACCGCCGACGCCTACTCGCTCAGCACAGCCGAGCACGGCCACGGGGAACGCCTCGTCGCAAAAGCCCTCTCAACGTACGGATCCGACACAAGCCGCGTGATCGTCGCGACCAAAGGCGGTCACCTGCGACCAGGAGACGGGAGTTGGAAAGTCGACGGTCGACCAGAGTACTTGGTCAACGCGTGTGAGAACTCGCTGCGTGCGTTGGGAGTCGACGCGATTGGGCTCTATCAGTTCCACCGGCCCGATCCAAACGTCGCCTACGCAGACTCAGTCGGAGTCCTCGCCGAGCTACTCGACGCCGGAAAGATCAAGATGGCCGGGGTATCGAACGCGACCGTCGAGCAGATCGACGAAGCCAACGAGATCCTCGGGGGCCGTCTCGTAAGCGTCCAAAATCAGTTCTCGCCATTTTTTCGCTCTTCCAAAGACGAGTTGGTTCACTGTCGTGAGCTCGGAGTTACGTTCTTGGCGTGGAGTCCCCTCGGCGGGATCGGCAACACCTCCAAGATTGGCGCGAAATATGCGGCATTCGCCCAAGTTGCCAATGCGCGGGGTTGCTCCGTCGCACAGGTGACCCTCGCGTGGATCCTCGCAAAGGGAGAGCAAGTCATCCCGATACCGGGTTCGAGTCGCCCGGAGACTGCGATCGCATCCGCCGCAGCCGCCGAGATCGACCTCTCGAGCGAGGAACTCTCGCTCTTGGACAACGGATGAAGTCGTGTCAGAAGAGTTAATCGACGATCGCGAGACGCCCGAGACCGACGAGTCAGAGACGCTATCTCGTGACGGGCTTCCCTACACCTCGCCGCTACGTCTGAACCTCGCTCGATCGTTGCGCAGGCTCGGAAACTCACTCGTATCGCACCAACCCGACGACGACGAGTTGGCAAGAGTACTCGCAGCGATCGACGAGCTCATTCCGCTCGTCGAGAGATCTCCCGACCGCGGACACGCCTTCCACCTCGGCGGGGAAGGTCTCTTCTCCACTCCGATTCCAGACGGCGCGTCCGCCGAGCGCAGTGACGCCTTTCCCGACTGCATCGTCTCGGGACGTGCGAACCCGATGGGACTCGACGCGAGGTTGTGGAGGGACGGTGACGAAGCGGTCCTCAACGTAGTCCTCGGTCCGGCTTTCGAAGGCGCACCTGGTCGTACACACGGTGGAGTCGTCGCCTCGCTAATCGACGAGACGATGGGGCTCGTCCTCGCTATCTCGTCGACTCCCGCGTTCACCGGACGGCTCTCGATCACCTATCGGAGCCCGACCCCCCTCGGTGAGTTCCTCGAAGCGAGGGCTCGGCTGATTGGCCGTAGCGGACGAAAGGTGACCGTCGGCGCCGAGCTGCGTTGCGGCGACACCCTCCTCGCAGAGGCCGAAGGACTCTTCATCGCCGTCGATATCGAAAACTTCGTCGGACTCTCCGGGAGAGACGACGTTTGAAGGCCGCCTGTAACGGGTGGCTCGGTCGGGAATCGGGCCTCCCCATTCGTCGTTGTAACCGATGTCGGTGATCACCAACGCGAAACGTCGCCGTCGCAACGAAGGAGAGCTATCGTGCCAGCAGTTACCGTAGACAGTTTGCTCACACTGGATCGACTTCCCGAGCTCGATTCGACCGCGATCGTCCGTCCGGTCCAAAGCGTCACGACCGCACCGAGTGGGCTCGAAGGTGACGGCTTTCCCGTGAAGCGGGCCTTCGCCGGCGTCGCGCTCCAAGACCTCGACCCGTTCGTCCACATGGATCAGATGGGTGAGGTCGACTACGGCCCCGGCGAACCACGAGGAACTCCCTGGCATCCCCACAGGGGATTCGAGACCGTCACGTACATGATCGACGGAGTCTTCGAGCACGCCGACTCGATCGGCGGTGGCGGTGTCATCCGAGACGGCGCCACCCAGTGGATGACCGCCGGAGCGGGGATACTCCACATCGAGCGCCCGCCGGAGTCCCTCGTCGTCTCCGGTGGCCTCTTCCACGGGATCCAGCTCTGGGTCAACCTGCCCGCGAGCGACAAGTGGGCCGATCCGCGCTATCAAGACATCGGAGCAGACGCCGCGGTCCTCCTCAGTTCCCCAGACGGCGGCGCCCTCGTTCGGTTGATCGCAGGCCAACTCGGCGGGCGCCGCGGGCCGGGCCTCACCCACACGCCGATCACGTTCGTCCACGCGACCCTCGCTCCCGGGTCACGGCTCCTCCTCCCATGGGATCCGGGTTTCAACGCCCTCGTCTACGCCCTCAGCGGCGACGGCACGATCGGGCCGCTACGCCGGCCGTTGAACGCAGGCCAACTCGGCGTCTTCGGGCCCGGGGACGCAATCGAGGTCGGCGCCACGACGCGGCCTAGATCCGCCCGTGTCGCGCCGAACGGCGACGGACTCGACGTCGTCGTTCTAGGAGGGCGACCGATCAGGGAGCCGATCGCCGCCTACGGTCCCTTCGTCATGAACACGAGGGAAGAACTCGCTCAGGCCTTTGAGGACTACAGAGCGGGCACGCTCGCCACCTCGCCCGCAGGCGACACCCGCAGGTGACCAACTTGGGTAGCCCTCGACGTGCCTGGGGTCCAGACGACATCGGCGACCTCACCGGAAAGACCGCTTTGATCACCGGGGCAAACAGCGGTATCGGGTTCGAGGCCGCGTTGGAGTTGGCCGCCCACGGCGCACACGTCGTCCTCGCCTGTCGTAACCTCGACAACGCACAGCGGGCGGCGGAGCGGATTCACGGCCTCGCCGACAACTCTTCCGTCGAGACACTCTCGTTGGACCTCGCGAAACTCGCCTCCGTCAGGAGCGCCGCACGCGACTTCGCCGGCGCACACGCGCGTCTCGACCTCCTCGTCAACAACGCCGGGGTGATGGCGACTCCCCTCAAGGTGACCGACGACGGATTCGAACTCCAGATCGCTACCAACTTCCTCGGTCATTTCGCCCTCACCGGTCTGCTCCTCGGCCACCTCCTCACCACGCCCTCGTCACGCGTCGTAACCGTGAGCTCCAAGGCCCACTTGATCGGGCGCATCGACTTCAACGACATCGCGGGAACCGCCAACTACAACAGGGCAATCGCGTACGGAAGGTCTAAGCTCGCCGGCTTGCTCTTCACCTACGAGCTCGACCGGCGTCTCAAAGAGATCCAGTCGTCGTCCATCGCCGTCGCCGTCCACCCCGGATGGGCCAAGAGCAGTCTCGCCGTCAGCGGACCGACAATGGATCGCTCGGGACCGGTTCGAAGACTCGGGGAGATCGCCGGCCGCCACTTCGGCCAGGCGAGTGCCGCCGGCGCCCTACCAACTCTCTACGCCTGTAGCTCACGGGACGTCCAGGGCGGAGAGTTCTACGGGCCCCGCGGCCTCGGCGGTTTGGTCGGTCCTCCCGTCAACGTCAACTCATCCCGGCAGTCCCACAGGGTCGACTACGCAAAAAAGCTCTGGAGTGCCTCCGAGGAGCTCACCGGCGTCAGCTACGCCTTCGTTCCGCCTCGTTGACCACACTGGAACTCGCCGCCTCTCGGTGAAGCAGGAACGTCCCCGTCGCCCGGCTAATCAGGCTCCCATCGTCGCCGCGAACGACCGCCTCGCTATAGGCCACCTGCCTCGTCAGCCTCACCACCTCTCCTCTCAGCCGGTACGTGACTCCCACCAACGCCGGCCGCATCGTCTCCGTCTTCAGCTCGAGGGTCGCCCGGGTTCGATCCCTGCCGGACAGCGCCGCGTTGATCGCGAAGTTCATACACGCGTCGAGCAGCACCGAGTGAACGCCCGCCTGGACCACCCCGTGGGGGTTCGCCGCGAGACCCTCTGGGACGAACACCCCTTCGACCCACCCGAGGTCCTCGCCGTCGACGCCGTACGTCGTCAACTCCGCACCGAGATCGCCCACGAGCGCCATCCCACCGTCACCCAGCCACCTCTCCATGCTCCTCTTCGCCTCGCCCACCCCGACCACGATACCGCCTCGCTAACGGTGCCGGCTCGACCACGGTGCCGCCTCGCTAACGGTGCCGGCTCGACCACGGGGCCGGCTCGTCCACGGTGCTGGCTCGACCACGGGGCCGGCTCGACCACGGGTCTGACCTTCGCTCTTTCGAGCGCAGCGCCCCCTGGCGCAGCAACTGATAGCGCGGTATCCCATAGAGCGGCAACCCTTAGCGCGGCGTCATCCAAAGTAGCCGCATGCCCCGGTGCTTCACGCGATACGTCGGTACCTGCCCCCGCGCCGACCTCTCCAAACACGCTCGCGAGTTGGAACGGTGTGAGCATTCCTATTACCCGGACCGGGACCTCAAAATGGACGTCGCCGGTCGTCACGGTTCGGCAACTGCCGACTGGGTTCGAACTCGCAACCAAGGTAGTTGGAAACGGTAGCGCCACGATTGACCACCTTCGCAGCTACCCATCGGGTGGTGCAGTGCCTCTCGGTTACAGCCTTCAACTGCGCGTCAGCTTCAACGTCACCTGTGTTACCGGCACGCCCTCGCTACTGCTCTGGTCTGTCCAGGCGGATGGATCCTGACGCCGTCGGGACGGCCCGGTCAGGGGTGCTGAGATGTGGAAGTCGACGTTGTGGAAGATGGCGTTGTGGAAGTCGGCGTTCCAGACCGCACCGTCGTCGGAGGATAAAGCGAGGTTGTCGGAGTGTTGGCCCCGCCCGGGTTGGACGTACTCGTGGTATTAGTTGGGCGAACACCTCCGGACGGAACTGTGCTCGGAACTGTGCTCGGGACTGTGCTCGGGACTGTGGTAGGAGCTACTCCAGTCGGATGAGAATCTGGTGATACACAGTTGGTCGGCGGAGCAGACGAGCCCTGTTGGCCCGGCATCAGTACAGTCCCCGCACATCCAAAGTTCCAAAACGTCGCTGTCAACGAGACCGTTCCGCCGTCGTTAAACGTAGTCACCGCGACCGTCTTGCGGATGAACCCGGCGCCGTCGATCGAGACAGTGGCGGTGGTGCTGACGTAGCCATTCTTGTGGAGCACCCCGAGCGCTTCAATGATGGCCTTGTTCTCCGACGCCGAAGTGCCTGGCGCGTTCACGAGTTGTTGCAGATTGAGTGAGACTTGGTAGTTCGTGACCGACACGCCGTTGACGGTGCCGGTCCCAGTTTCTCCGGCCCCGGTCACTTCGGACTGGGTGAGATCCAGATATCCCGTCGGACTGGCCATCCCCATCATTGCGACCGCTCCGGCACGTGGGCCTATCGTGCTTTCGACGAGATTGGCAAATCCCGGCAGAGGCTGGCCCCCAAGCGTTGGAACTTGCTGGCCTTTGTACTGGTAGGGCTGGTTGGGCTGGTTGGGCGAACCCGTCGGTAGGGTGTTAGGCGACGTGCCGTAGTTTCCGCCACCGAGTTCCCACACGTCATTCGAGTTGAGCCGAATGGTTACCTGGAGACCCCCGTAGTTGCTGGTGTTTCCAACCCGTGCGGAGGCCACCATAGCCAGAGGATTCGTGTCGATGATGCCGGCGCCTGAAACGTTAACGCTCGGTTGACGTTGAGCCTGGTTGGCCATGTATTGGTTGCAAGCGGGCGATATCGGCGAGCGAGGCGGATACGGAACCCCTGGGCCACCCGTCATCTGCACGCCTGAGGGCAAGCTCCGTCGGGTGGTAGGACTTCCATATGTCCCAGAGCAAGGGTTGGTGGTGGACGTGGTTGTCGGTTTCCCGGGTGTACTGACAAACGCGTATTTCATATTGAAGCTGCCTGAATCGGTAGTCGCACTCAGCGCATTTAGGACCTGGTGCTCAGCTGGACCGTTCCCGAGGTGGGAGCTGCGGCGCTGTGCTGCCTGGTTGGAGTTGCCCGAGGAAAGCGCGATCCCGACGGGAACCGCCACTAATGCCAGAGCGATCAACGCCGTCGCTACGACTAACACGTGGCGCCTACCGACACCAGCTTTTCCAGAGGGTCCTGACTGATCCGGATCGTCAAGCCAGAGTCCGTCGTTGTCTCCCGGCACGTCGGCCGCCGCTCCAGTTGCCCGATGGCCTATCTCCCTTTTCCCCATCGTCTTCACCCCTCTCAACTCAGCGCTGCCTCTTCGTCTGAAGCGATCACCGTTCCAGAGTCCCTTTGTCGATAGTACCTGAGGTACTACCAAATTACTAGTGGAGGTAGCATCATCCGTAAAATCCGTAACTGGCTCTGTAAACTGGACTGTTCCGTCAGAATTCCGTTTCAACAAGCCTCCTTGACCGGCTGAATCGATGAGTTTGACGGCCACCGACGGGGCTTTGGATGCGACCTCTCCGAAGCGATCACAGAGTATTTCGGCCAGATCTCGGGCCGCGGGGAGTGGCTCTTTCAAGAGTTCGTTGCGCACCACCCTGAACAGCGGGACTGCATCGAACAGCTCGGCGCCGAGAGAACCCAAGCGCGTAGCTTCGGGGTTCGTCACCGCGCGGCCCCGTTCGCTGAGGGTAACGGTCCCGGAGCGCCCGGCGACGAGGCCAAAGAGACGGGCGTTCGCGAGCCTCGTCAAGAACGCACCGTTGTTCGCGCTGGTGTAACCAAGAGACGGTGCGAGAACGTCAGCCGTGATCTCTCCGCCGGCCTCGGCGACGACACGGGCCAGCGCGATGCAAGAGTCAAGGTCATAGGAGACCGACCTGAATCTCGAACGGGCCACTCGCTCCCTCCTCCACCTCGCTATCTCGTCCCGGCGCCAGCTCCCGGCATCAGCACTGTCCCTTACTCGGGCCCTTCGTCGTGGATACCCGCACTCCCTCAAGAGAGGTTACACGGATCTCTTGAAGATCTAACTTGCGTCTGCGTCTGCGTCTGCGTCTGCGTCTGCGTCTGCGTCGGGCGGCTGCTTCGAACGGTTCGAACGGCATGCCTGCGAGGTCACTCTGCTGAGGTTTAGGATTCCAGGAATGAGCTCTTCGTTCCCCTTTCCCGCTGTCTCGTCCCCGAGCACTTCGGAGAGAGCCCCGGGGGCGCCCGAGGGGAAGGCCAGTTCCACCGGTCGGAGCGCAGCGGCGGTCTTTGGCGCCGTCGTCGATTCGGTACGCGAGGTGGTCTACGCGGATCGAAGGACGATCCGCCTAGCGGTTGGCTGCCTAATGGCAAACGGCCACCTCTTGGTAGAGGACTTCCCGGGGTTGGGTAAGACGACGTTGGCAAAGGCGCTCGCACGCTCCCTCGGTATCGGTTTCCGGCGGATCCAGTTCACCGCCGACCTGCTGCCGTCTGACATCACAGGTGCGATGGTTCTCGAAACCGGACGGGGAGAGCCGACGTTTCGTCCCGGACCTATCTTCACGAACGTCGTCATGGCCGACGAGCTGAACCGTGCTTCGCCGCGAGCTCAGTCAGCCCTCCTCGAAGCGATGGAGGAACGCCAGGTGACGGTGGACGGCACGACGATGGCACTGCCACGCCCGTTCTTGGTGATAGCTACCCAAAACCCCCACGACGCGGCGGGAACCTCTCCACTCCCCCACGGCCAGCGCGACCGATTCCTCTTGCGCCTGTCAGTTGGGTATCCCGATCGCGACGCTGAGAACGCACTACTAGCGGGTGTCGATCCATCGGACACAGTGCGCGCGATGGCACCGGCGATAACCGAGCAAGAGTTATCGATCATCCTACAAGCGGTCGCGTCGGTCCACGTTGCGCCGGCGGCTCGTTCCTATCTACTCGACTTGATCGCCGCAACTCGCTCGCACCAGTCCGTACGGGTCGGTGCGTCACCGCGGGCCTCGATGTCGGTGCTCGGCGCGGCACGCGCGATGGCGGTGGCTGCAGGCCGGTCCTATGTCATTCCAGAAGACATCCAGATGGTCGCTGTCCCGGCACTCTGTCACCGTCTCTTGCTCTACGAGGCGAGCGGGCCAAGCGAAAGAGCCGCCGAGGCGGTCGTTGAAGAGATCCTCCACGTTGTCCCGGTCCCCGTCGCAGAACCAGTAGTTCAACACCCGGAAACTCCTTTACCACCTCCGATACCACCTCCGAGATGAACGTGCCGGGTCGACCACGGCCGACCGTACGGGGACTCGGCGTCGCGGTTGCTTGTGGGGGACTCGCGCTCTTTGGAACTCTCACGAGTTCATCGGCGACCGCCCCTCTTGTCGCGATGCTCGCAGTCGCGTGGCTGCTCGCCGGCGCGTCCGTGTGGCACGAGCGCAACCGATACAGCAGTAGAGACGACTCTCACGACGAGACCACGAACGCGGCTCTTATCGCTGTACACGCTTCGGTCGTCCCGGCGATGGTACCTGTAGGCGGCGAGTCTGATTTTCGAATCGTCATCGTGAATCGATCGACGCACCGGCTCGCTCCGCTCTCCTACTCTCCCTCCGAGTTGAAATGGCGCCCGGAGCGAGCTCTGAACTTCCCTCCTTTGCCCGAGGAGACGGGCGCGACGGGACTGGGGGCTGCTACCAAGTCCAAGAAACCTCGTACGGCCCCGATCCCTGATCGAAGCGGTCGAGTAGGCGCATTCTCGCCGGGCCAGGTATTGACCGTGCGCATCCCGGTGCCGACGGGCCGTCGTGGCGTGTTCTCGCTTCCACCGTTCGCGCTCTGGACTCACGACCCATTCGGGCTGTGGGGTGCGCCGGTCGCACTGATCCCGAGAGGAGTCGTGGTGGTCTACCCAGTCGCGAAACGCGTTAGTTCACCACAGCGAAGAGATCTCTTAGTGCGGGGACTCCCGGATCTCGGCGTAGCGAGCGCAACACTTCCGATCCCAAGTGACGGCACTGGTGACTTCGCCGATCTACGGCCGTACATTCCCGGCGACCGGTTGCATCTCATCCATTGGCCGTCCCTCGCCCGCTACGGCACGCCGCTCGTACGTCGTTTCGAACAAGAGGAGAGTTCACCGTTCACGATCGTCCTCGACGACCGCGCGAGAGCGCATCGTCGCGCGGAGTTCGAGGTGATGGTCCAGACCACTCTCGCGATGATCGAAGAGGTCGCCGACAGGGGACGAGCTGTCGAATTCTCAACCTTGTCGGGATCGAGAGTCGTGCTCGCGGGGGACGAAGACACCCACGCCCGACTTCTCTGGATGCTCGCCAACGCGACGCCGCACCGAATTGGCACGCACATCGGCCCGCACAGCGAACTCTTCTCGTTGAACGCCGATGTTGGGGGGCCTCACTCTCCGGGGCCTCACTCTCCGGGGCCTCACTCTCCGTGGTTCACGTTGGTCACTTCTCCGAGCGGCGTGGCGACCCTCAGCGACGCGATACGCCGTGGCGCCGAGGTGATAGTCGCGTGAAGACCGTGAGGCCCGCCGCGTGGACGTGGGTTGTCGCCGAGGCGGTCTCCCTCGGCGTCGCAGTTATCGGTGCGACTGCTCTCAGTCTCGTCTTCGTCGGCGGTGTTGGCGGTCCTTCTTTCGTTCCTTTGGTAGCGACGACCGCGGTGACGACGGTCGTCGTCGCGTTACTACTCCGAACTCGCCACTTGAGCGTGCTCGCTTCACTTGCACCTCTCTTGGTTGTAGTAGTGCTCGTCTCAACTGCGGTGTTGACGACGATCCCGGGTTCAACTCTTCACGGGTGGCTGGCGGGCACGCAACTGCGGGCGGTTCGCGCAGATCTCGGCGGGGCACGTCTTGAGCTTCGTCGGTTCAGCACTCCACTCTCTGCGACACCCGGTGTCGTCCTTCTAGGCGCACTCTTGTGCGGTCTGTTCGCTGCGGCGTCCAGACTACTGCTCGGGGTCGCTCCGAGCGTTGGCGAGAGCGGACCTCGCCGTCGGATCGCACTCGCTCTACTGCCGACGCTGAGTCTGGTCACACTCTCGTGCGTGCTACGACCCGGTCCCGCCGACCTGCTAGTGGTCGCAGCTTTCGGTGCGCTCAGCGCCTTCTCGCTGAGTTCGTCCAGCCAAGCCGGAATCGTTTCCGATCAGCGCAGTTCCTTCAGTTCCTTCAGTGGATCTTCTGCAACCGTGATCTCTATCGCTGCGATCGCGATCGGTGTCGTCGTCGGAGTACCGACGCTTACGACTTTGGGTTCCGGCGCTGCGTCGCCGGGGCGCGGTACCGGCACGGGAGTCACGCCGCGTGAACTCTCGTTGACTAACGCTCTCACCGAGGTCCAACGAAACGATGCGAACCAGACTTTGTTTACCGCCCGGACCCCCTTTGCGACCTACTGGCAGGTCGCGACACTCACCGACTTGGTCAACGGACAGTGGAAACCTGATCGAGCGACCCAAGCTGCCCTTCGTGGTGCGCAGCTCCCGCGCTCGTACGCTTACTTACCGACACGTAGCCAGGGGGTGTACTACGCGACGGTGACGGTTAGCTCGCTTTATGGCCCCTTGCTCCCCGTCCCGTTGAACACGATCGCCGTTGAAGCGCCCGGCGGAGCCGTCGTGACCGACGTCGGCGCGGTCGGAGACGAGACGATGAAGCGCGGTGAACAGTATAGAGCTGAAGTGATGCGCGTTCCTCCAGCGAGTGACATCACCGCTCCTAAGTTTCCTAATGTCCTCCCGTTGAATCAACTCTTGCCGCTCTTGGCGGTACCGTCGCTGCCGGCTCGGATCTCTACGCTCGCAAGAGCGATAACCCTGCCGGGAAGCTCCCCCTTGGCAAAGGCCGAAGAGTTGGTCAACTGGTTTCATTCAGGACGGTTCCGGTACTCCGTCAACGCACCGACCTCCTCGGGGGTCGGCTACGCGCCGCTTCTCTCCTTCCTCACCACTCACAGAGTTGGATCGTGCGTCGATTTCGCCTCCGCGTTCGCAGTATTGGCGAGGTCGCTCGGACTGCCGACGAGGTTGGCCGTCGGCTTTACTGCCGGCCAACTTCTTCACAACGGCGAGGTCGCGATTACCGGCGCCGACGCTCACGAATGGCCACAGGTCTTTCTCGGACCCCAAGACGGCTGGGTCTCATTCGAACCCACCCCGTCGCTCCCGAGCGGCCAACTCGCACCCTCGAATGTCATTGGACCCACCGGGATCACTTTGCCAACACATCTTCCAGGCGGAAACACGACGACAGTCCCAACGACACCGACCACGACTCCCGTCTCCACGACCCCGACGACGAAGCCTCCCAGTCCGACCGCACGGACCAGACCGAGTCGTTCTCATCGTCGTAGTTTCCCGCCGCCAGAGGTGACGACCGGCGTACTGCTGGGCGCTATCGCGCTTCTAATAGCTGGTCTCTCCACCTTCGTCTGGGTAGTACTGCGTTTGCTGCGAAGGCGCCGGCTCCTCTTGAACAGTCCGACTCTGTACCTCTACGCACGATGGCGCGACGTTGAACGGTCGCTGCGACGTGCCGGTGTTCCACGACCGGTATCACAGTCGCCCGCCTCCCATCTCGACCAACTTCACCGCCACATCCCGAGATCGGCGAAGCCAAGCGGTCCAGAGCTTAGAGACGCGCTAGAAGATGCCAAAGGGCTGGCCGGCGTATTGGAGCAAGCGGTTTACGCAGAAGGTTCAATCACCCCAACCCTCGCCGCCGAAGTCTCCTCCGGCACCGACAAGACGTGTCGGACGTTACGTAAGCGATCGTCGCGCCGCACGCTCCTCAGCTGTAGGTTCGGTGCTCTCGAAAAAGTTCCGACGAGATAGACCCACTCGACTTTCACGCTCTTGCGGCCCAACTCAGTCCTCGACATGTTCACCAAGCTGCGGTAGGTGGACCCCGGGCCTAGGATCTGCCCCATGGGACTGAAACTCGGAATCGTCACACCGATTATCCACATGAACCCGCGGTTCGAACCACCCGGGTGGGAGGAGACCGGATCGGTCGAGGACATACTGACCGTCGCACGCGCCGCCGAACGCGCGGGATACGACTGGGTGTCCGCGTCGGAGCACATCGCGGTTCCACTCGAGGCAACGAGTGTTCGAGGAGGGCGTTACTGGGATCCGATCACGACCCTCGCCGTCATCTCGCAAGCGACCGAGCGGATCAGGCTGCTCACCCACATGGCGGTCCTCCCATACCACCACCCTTTGGAGCTCGTTAAGCGGATGGGCACTCTCGACGTCGTGAGCAGCGGGCGGGTCGTCCTCGGCGTCGGCGTCGGCTCGCTCGAGCCCGAGTTCAACGTGCTCGGTCACCGCTTCGAAGGGCGCGGTGACCGCTCGGATGACGCGATTCGAGCGATCCGCTCCGCGTGGGGTGTTCGCGTTCCGAACTACTCGGGTACTCACTACCAGTTCAGTGGATTCGTCGTCGAACCGTCCGGGCTCGCTCGCAACCTCGCGATCTGGGTCGGTGGGCGTAGCCTGCGGTCGTTGCGCCGAGCGATCGAACTCGGGCAGGCGTGGATGCCGTTCCGGCTCACCCTCGAAGAGCTCGGGTCGATGCTCGCCCGCCCGAACGTCGTCGCGCTCCTCGACGAGCGCGAGGAGCGCGGGGAGCCGCTCGACTTGATTCTCGCCCCCGAACCGCCGATCGATCCGCTCGCTCGCCGCGAGGAGACACTCGAGTTGCTCCGCGCCTACCGCTCGATCGGCGCGACCGGGTTCAGCTTGCGATTTCGTCACGAATCACGGACGCACTTCATCGAGCAGATGGAGGCGACCGTCGAACTCGCACGCCTCGTCGCCGGGTGACTGTACGTTTCCTGGGGTTGTCTGGATTAGGCTGGGTAACGTAGCGATACACGTAACGTTAACAATGTCTGGACTCGATATCTGATACAGTGTATCTTGCTATAACGCATCGCTAAACATTACGTTACTAAAGGAACAACTGGAATGCCTCGAACACAGACGGCCGACGCCATCGACTCGTTGCTCGCCCACGGACAGAGCGCAGTGACCACCGATCAGGCGTCCAAGCTGCTCGAAGTGCCGGCCGAGCAGGTCCGGGTCAGGATGCACAGGATGGTACGTGACGGGTGGGTGTTCTCCCCGGCCCGTAGCCTCTGGGTCGCTATACCTCCCCAATACCGGACCTGGCGCGTGATCCCCGGTGTGGAGTTCATTGACTTGATGATGACCCACCTCGGGCGCGACTACTACGTCGGTTGGCTGTCCGCGGCGGAGTTGTACGGCGCCGCCCACCAGCGGCCGCAGGTCCTTCAAGTCGCCGTTGACCGCCACGTCCTTGACCGAGACATCGAACGCGTACGGCTCCGCTTCACCGAGCGACGCCATCTCGCTGAGTTACCCCGCGTTCGCCAGAACGTGTCAACCGGACAGATCTGGGTTTCCTCCCCAGAGGTAACGGCGCTCGACCTCGCCGCTGACCCGCGGCGAGGCGGCGGCGTAAACAACGTTGCCACGGTGCTGATCGAACTCACCGACGACAACCGACTGGACGACTCTCGTCTTGGAAAGGCAGCAAACCACTTCTCTCTCCCTTCGACCCGTCGGCTCGGATACCTCCTCGAGCGCATAGAGCGGCCCAACCTCGCCGAGCCTCTACGCGAGATCTCAGAGCAGCGGCGCAACTTCCCACCCGACCTCCTCTCCCCCGGCAGCGGTGACCACGGCGACGTGGACAGCCGGTGGCGCCTACGCATCAACACCACTGTGGAGCCAGACCTGTGATCCCCGACGCTGCCGTGACCAACTGGGCCGCTAATGCTCCATGGCCAACCCGGACCCAAGTGGAACAAGATCTCCTCCTCAGCAGAGTGATCTGCGAGATTGCCGACGACCCGTACCTCGGAAGAGAGCTCGTGTTCCGCGGCGGCACGTGCTTCCACAAGCTCCACATCCATCCCGCCCGGCGATACAGCGAAGACCTCGACTACGTGCGTTCCACCGCGGGAGGAATCAAGGACTTCACACAGGCCATGACCAACATCGGCCAATCGCTCGGCCTCGCCGTCAGAACCAAGGTCAGCGCGAACCCATCCGTGTTCTTGTTAGCTGAATCAGCCGAGGGCCTTCGAATCCGCATTAAGGTAGAAGTCAACACTCGGGAGCGGTCTCCGGTAGATCCGATACAGTTGCTCCCCTACCAAGTGCAGTCCCCGTGGTGGAGCGGGCACGCCCGGGTGCAGACCTTTTCGACCCGTGAGCTCGTCGCCACCAAGATCCGTGCCCTTTACGAGCGGAAGAAGAGTCGTGACCTCTTCGACATGTGGCTGGCACTCACCGAGTTAGGCCTGTCCGGCGAGGACCTGCTGGCAGCGTTCGAGCCGTACCACCCGACGTCGCTCACCGCGAAGACTGCGGAGACCAATCTGCGCGAGAAGCTCTTGGACGACGAGTTCCGCCACGACCTCGACCCGTTCGTTACGAAGCCACCACCCGGCTACGACATTGATTCCGCAGCCGAAACGGTCATCGCCTCAGTTCTCTCGAAGATCCCTCGGTCACCGGGCACGCCTCGCTGAACCGGAACCGTGTGGGCTAGACTCGAAGCGTTCACGACCGACAGGCGGGTGCCGTCGGATTGGGAGGAGGACCCGATATGACCAATGCGGTGATCGTCGATGCAGTTCGTACGGCCGGCGGAAAGCGAAATGGGAGGTTGCGCAACTGGCACGCGGTCGATCTCGCTGCCGAACCGCTAAAAGCCTTGCAGTCCCGCAACGACTTGGATCCAGCGATAGTTGACGACGTAATCACCGGATGTGTGATGCAGGTCGGCGAGCAGTCTCTTAACGTCGGGAGAAACGCGGTGCTCGCCGCAGGTTGGCCCGAGTCCGTACCGTCGACGACGCTCGATCGCCAGTGCGGGTCTTCCCAACAGGCGATGCACTTCGCCGCCCAGGGAGTGATCGCTGGAGCCTACGACGTCGTCGTGGCGAGCGGCGTTGAGGGCATGACTCGCACACCGATGGGTGCGTCGATAGTCAAAGAGCTCGGATACCCGTTCGGACCGGCGATGATGGCCCGTTACGCGGAACGTGGAGGGCTCGTAAACCAAGGGATTAGTGCGGAGATGATCGCCGATCAGTGGGGACTCTCTCGTGACGCGCTCGACGAGTTCTCCGCACGGAGCCAGCGTCTCGCGGCGCAGGCCACGAGAGAGGGACGCTTCGAGAACGAGATCGTGCCACTCGCGGTGAGAGACGACGACGGCAACGCGACAGACGAGATCTTAAGTGCGGACGAAGGGATCCGACCCGACACGACGGTAGAGGTGCTCGCTAACTTGAAGCCCGCGTACAAGCCAGACGGTGGGAAGGTGACCGCCGGTAACTCCTCGCAGATCACCGACGGAGCGTCCGCGGTGTTGATAATGAGCGAGGAGAAGGCGGCTTCACTGGGCATGACACCAAGAGCGCGCTTTCACGCCTTCGCCGTCGTCGGAGTAGACCCAGTGACAATGCTGACCGGTCCGATCCCAGCAACCAAGGCGGTACTCGAACGCGCCAAGCTGACGCTCGACGAGATCGACCTCATCGAGATCAACGAGGCGTTCGCGTCGGTCGTCCTCGCATGGGAAAAGGATCTTCATCCAGACATGGCCAAGGTCAACGTCAACGGCGGCGCGATCGCGCTCGGTCACCCACTCGGGGCTTCGGGCGCCAAGTTGATGTCGACGCTACTGAACGAGCTCGAGCGGACCGGCGGGCGCTACGGGTTGCTCACGATGTGCGAAGGCGGGGGAATGGCGAACGCGACGGTGATCGAGCGGCTCGGCTGACGGTCGTGTTAGCGACCTCTTGCGAGCACGAACGCGATCTGCCGGGTAGCGACGACAAATCCAGTCTGGCCTATCACGAGGTATCTCCTCAGCAGGTCAGCCGCCCCCGGTGATAGAGCGTCCATCGACTCACGAGAAGCGTCTATATTCTCGACCCACGCCTCGATCGTCTTGAGATAGTGAGGAGTGAGGTCAGTCGCGGACTCCAGTGTGAAACCGGCATCTTCGGTCGCTTTGAGCAGCACCGACGGTGGGACCATGTCTCCGTTCCCAAACACCTCTTCTCGCACGAAACTCGCCCCCGCGGAGTTGCTGAAGCGATCGTAGTGAGACTGGCTTCGATAGCAGCTCTCGGAGATGTAGACCCGACCATCTCGGCAGAGCGCGTCCGCGACGGTTTGTAACGCACCGACACGGTCCTCCATGTGGACGATGGACCCGGCGAAACTCGCACCGTCAAAGGAAGAACTTTCCAACGTCGCTGATTCAATTGTCGTGACGCGCACTTCGACCAGCGACGACAACCCTCCTGCCTCGGCCCGTGAGAGGACGAACTCCGCCTGGCGAGCCGACGGAGTTATCCCAACGACCTTCGCGCCACGACTAGCCGCTAGGTAGAGCATGAGGCTGCCCCAGCCACATCCGACGTCGAGGTAGCGCCCACCTTCGTGAGCGTGCATCGCGTCCGCAATGAACTCCAGCTTGTTCTGTTGCGCCGTCGCCAAGTCCTCGTCGCCCGTGAGGTACAGAGCCGAACTGTACTTCAGCGTTGGATCCAGGAACGACGCGAAGAGCGCTGGGTCCTGGTCGTAGTGTTTGTTGGTTTCCGTCGTTGAACTTCGGTTCACGTCGGTCCCCCTCTATCGTCGGTCAAACGTCTATTGCGTCACGAACCCGTCTTGGCGATTATTACACGTGTCGCCCGGGTGTTCAAAGTCCAAAGCGCGCCTCTTTGAGCTGGGAGACTGCCCCAGGGTCTCCCTCGAAGCTGACCCGTGCAGCCTCCAAGCGGCCGAAGGAAAAGAGCAAAAGCTCGCTCGGGAGCCCCACGACTTTTACCTCTGGTTCCCCTTTTTTTACTTCGTAGTGGCCGTAGTCGCCCGCGTCCAGGACGACACCGGATTGGGCCGACTTGAGCAGAAGCCGCGTCATGAACGACATGCCGGACCACAACGACTCTTCGAGCGCGGGGGGTAGAGTCCTCGGTTGCCATCCTGGTTGTGCGCGGCGAACGTCTTCGTGATGAATGAAGTACTCACCCGTGTTCATTCGCTCGTCGATGGACGCGATGCTGAGTGGAAACGGCGGTCCGCTCCTGACGAGGTTCACGAGTTCAGCCCACGAGTTCTTCTCACGAACCTTGCGCTGCACAGCGTTCGTGTAACCAGCGAGTGCCGCGATCAACAGCCCCGGGCCGGCATCTGGGCGCCTCTCCCTGATCACGAGGTGGGCCGCCAAGTCAGCAGTTTGCCATCCGTCACATAACGTTGGCGCATCTGGTCCAACTTCGAGCAGCAAGTCACACAGGTCCGCTCGTTCCAACTGCGCGTAGTTGGGCATCTCTATGCGCACCGTCTAGCGAGTTTCTCGGAGAAGTCCACAGATCTAATGGTAGCGGGTCGCCATGATCGATCCGACGAAGAGTATTCCGAGTCCTGAGACGAGGTACCACGGTGATCCATGTGGTGCTCCGGGCAGGCCAACGAGGTAGTTCGAAAGGATCATCAGTACCCCGAGGATGAGCACCGCGAGCATCACGGGTCCGTACCAGCGAGGGCTCTTGCGCACGCTCTTTGGGATTGGAGGGGTATACCTCCCGGTCTCTTCAGGGGACTTGTACCGCCCGACCTTCGACGCCCCCCTCTTGGACCCACCCCCCGCCGCCGTCGCTCTACCCTCTTTGGACTTGCCCTTCCTCTGTGCGCTTCCGGGGCCAGTTTTCGACTTTGCAGACATTGGAGACGAGACTAGTCCAGGTGTCGCACTCCTTTGCTCGCGAACCCACCGTTGAAGCCTGTAGCATTAAAGGTCGTGGCCCCACCTCGTGTATTAGTCGTAGACAACTACGACTCGTTCGTCTACAACCTCGTCCAAGAGCTGGGAGAACTCGGCGCAGACCCAGTGGTCTTTCGAAACGACGCGACAGACGTAGCGGCAATTCGTGAGATCGAACCTGATGCGGTACTGATATCTCCAGGCCCGGGACGGCCGGAGGACGCAGGTGTCAGCGTCGACGTCATCTCCGGCCTCGCCGGCGAGATCCCAATTCTCGGCGTGTGTCTGGGTCACCAGTGCATTGGGCAGGTCTTTGGTGGATCAATCGTCTTAGCGCCGACACTCATGCACGGTAAGACCTCAGAGGTTAGACACGTCGGCACCGGCATATTCTCGGGCCTGCCCAATCCAATGATAGCGACGCGTTATCATTCGCTCGTCGTCGATCCAGAGTCGGTGCCTGACGTCCTAGAGGTGACCGCGTGGACCGACGACGGGGTGATCATGGGCCTCAGGCACACGTCGTTGAGAGTTGAGGGAGTCCAGTTCCACCCTGAGTCGATTCTCACCGACTCCGGGAAAGACCTGCTCGCTAACTTTCTCAACCAAGTCGGAGAATGACCAAAACGGCGTCGCCCTCAGGTGGGCTGACCTCAGGCGGGCTGGCGTCAGATGGGTTGGCGTCTTGATGGGCTTGGATCAGGTCGTAGTCGTAACCGGCGGCGACGTAGTCGTCGTTGACGGGGGAGTTGTACTGCAGACGGTGATAGTTACTGCCGAGTTCGCCGGAACTTGTGTCCCACCGGTTGGGTTCTGGTTCACGACGGTTCCAACCTGACTCGAACTGCAACTCGTCGTGTTGACGACGGTAGGGGTGAGCTGCTGGTTGCTAAGAGCGGTCGTCGCCGCACTCTGTGACATCCCTATGACGTTGAGGACCGTTACCTGGCAAGGGCCAGAAGATACGGAGAGATCGACCGGCGTCCCCGGGGCGACGGTCGTGCCTGAAGAAGGATTCGAAGAGATCACCGATCCGTTAGGGGTGCCGCTCGCGGAACACTGCTGGGTTACGTTTCCAACCTGCAGGTTGGCTCCTCGCAGAGCGCTCCCCGCCGCGGCTTGAGTGAGGCCGACGACGTTTGGAACCTGAGTAGAGCTCTGAGTCGAGACGGTTAGCACGATCGTCGTACCGGCGGGGACGGATGACCCCTGGGAAGGGTTCTGCGAAAGTACCGTTCCGCCCGGCTGGTTGCTCTGTCTGAGGCGCTCTTTATAGTTGAGTCCGAGGCCTTGGAGTGTCGCTACCGCGTTCGCGAACGACTGACCGACTACCTGTGGCACAGTGATCTGCTGGGCCGTCGTGCTGGAACTCACGTCCAAGGTGACAGTATCGCCCTTTGAGACCTTCTTTCCCGGTGCGGGTCTCGTCGACACGACGGTTCCCGATCGGTTGGCGCTGGGGACGGATCGTGTAACTACGTTGAGGCCTTCGGCAGAGAGCTTCGAAGTAGCAGCCGACGCCGACTCTCCAATCACGTTCGGGAGGCTGAACTCACCCCCGCCGAGATACCCCAGAGAGCGCAGGAGAAAGAACGCGACGACGACCAACGCGAGGAGCAGCACCAACAGGGCTATCACCAGGCGTTTCGTGCGCTTCTTGCTCTGGTCCTCGTCGGCGCTATCGCCGTTCGCGGTCTCCTTTTCGCTACTCTGCGGCATCGCTTGTGTCTGATCTACCTGGCGTATCGCCTGTGTAGCCCCGAGAGCGGCCAGTGTCTGGGTCGCCGCCGTATCCTCAGCGATCACTGGGCGACCCTCCAGGAACCGCAAGAGGTCCGAGCGCATCTCCTCGGCCGTCGAGTAGCGCATATCCGGAGACTTCTCCATCGCCTTCAAGATCACGGACTGGAGGGCAACGGGAACGGCGGGGTTGAGATCCCTCGGCATCGGTGGGTGGTCGCGGACGTGTTTCGACGCGACCGCAACCGGTGTATCACCGAGGTACGGTGGCCTTCCAGTCACCATCTCGAAGAGAACGACGCCAAGTGAGTAGATGTCGCTCTTGAAGTCGACCCCGATTCCTTCAGCCTGTTCGGGGGAGAAGTAAGCCGCAGTTCCCATCACCGCGCCGGTCTGCGTCAGGCTCTCCTCGGTGTTGATCGCGCGTGCGATCCCAAAGTCGGTAACCTTTACGAGTCCGTCACTCGTGATCAGTACGTTGCCGGGTTTAACGTCTCGGTGCACAACTCCGTGACGGTGTGCGTACGCGAGCGCAGAAGCGACGTGAGAAGCGATATCGGCCGCCTTGTCCGGTGGAAGTGATCCCGCGTTGCGAAGGAGCGCGGAAAGTGGATTGCCGTCGACGAACTCCATGACGATGAAGTAGGTGCCTCCGTCTTCGCCCCAGTCGAACACCGGCACGATGTTCGGGTGAGAGAGGTTCGCCGCCGCCTGGGCTTCGCGCCGGAACCGCTCGACGAACGCACGGTCCACCGACAACTCGGGGAATAGAACCTTTAGCGCGACCGGACGGTCAAGCAGGCGATCCCGAGCCCTGTACACCTGAGCCATCCCGCCCCTCGCGATGAGGTGGGTCAGTTCGTATCGGTTCGAGAAAACGCGCGGCGTGTCGACGGGTTCCATGCGGCTCAGAGCCTAGGCGCTTTATCGGGTCGGTTGGTGACAAGCGTCACAGAGATCGTCGACATGCTTGCCAAGACCTCGTGAGGATCGGGAGTCTCAGAGGTCGGAGGGTTCACAGATACGGCCGAGGCCGTGTACGCACTAGGCGACACCCGATACGCCGTGGCCGGGAGGGAACTCGTCACGCTACTAAAGGCCGTCGTCGTCGTGGAGCCGCCGGTCGTCGTGGAGCCGCCGGTCGACGACGGTGACTTATTAGACCTGGTAGTGGTCGTCGTCGCGTTATTGAGCTGTTGTTGAGCGTTGTACTCCGCACGAAGATTGTCGACGTATCGGCGGGCGGCCGCGAGCGACGGCTCATCGACGTCACTTTGAAGCGCGGGGATCCTGTCGGGCAGGACATGGCGGGTCGACACGCCGGTCCTGTCTACGATCTTCGGTTCGAAGCCGAACAGGCCTCCCGGGCGTCCTTGGTATACGACGAGTTGGCCCCTGTCGACGGTCACGTACCAGTTCTCGGTCGCGTACCAGCGCACGACCGCGTATGCGAGCCCGACGAACGCAACGATCAATAGAAAAAAGCCGACGACGCGAAAGGTGATCATTCTTGGAACGCCCAACCTGCGACGGCGAGCCGAGCGGCTCTCTTTTTGAGGCGGACCGCCGGCCAGGTCCTGGTCGACGAGAGATCCTCGGCTGAAACCCCCGCCTGCAGCCGAGTGGTCATCGATCCCGCTTGGTGCTTGAGAGTAGGTTGCCCTCGCTAGAGGATGGCGAGGATCTCCGCGTGTGCTTCGGCGCTTCCCTCCCAAGAACATCGTGTCTTCGAAGTTATGGGCTCCCTCTGGGACGTGAGGACTTTGTGAGACTTGGTGTCCGTCGCGGGCCTCGGGCGCAAACGTCGGTCGTCGAGTCGGTCCCGGCTGTAAGGACTCAGCCGGCAAGGGTCCACCCGCCAGAGCAGCCCCACCCGCCAGAGCAGCCCCACCCGCCAGAGCAGCCCCACCGTCGTCGGGAGGCGCCGGGACGGCGACGGGCGCCACAGCGGTTTCGTCGTCGCCTACGAGGACGTCGATGACCAACACGGTTATGTTGTCGTTTCCGCCGTGGTCGTTAGCAGCCTCAACAAGTGAAGCAGCAGCCTTCGCTGGATCAAGAATCGTCGCGAGAACCTCTTTGATCTCGTCAAGATGCACTTCGTTGGTGAGACCGTCGCTACAGAGTAAGAGCCGATCACCGGCGTGCAGGCGTAGCTCCCACAGGTCGACGTCGACCTCAGAGGCGACGCCGAGTGCACGGGTGAGGATGTGGCGGTGGGGGTGGACGGCAGCTTCTGCTTCCGAAAGCTCACCCAAGCGAACTTTTTCCTCCGCGAGGCTGTGGTCGACCGTGACTTGAGTCAGCGTCGAGTCCGAGAATACGTACGCCCGGGAGTCCCCGACGTTCGCGAGAGCCAGCACGTCGCGCCCGTCGGGACCCGCGACGAGTGCCGCAGCGGTGATCGTCGTTCCCATGCCGTGGAGTTCGCTATGGGACTGGCCTTCCCCCCAGACCGTGCTGTTCGCGTCACGGATCGCACTCTCCAACCCCGCAATAGAGGGTTGGCGGGCGAAGGACGCCTCGAGCGCCTCGAGGGCGACCTTGGAGGCGACCTCGCCACCTACGTGGCCGCCCATCCCGTCTGCGACCGCAAACAGGGTTGACGACTCGAGCACTAGGTCCTGGTTGACACTTCTAACCTTACCGATGTCGGTCGCAGAGCCCGAGCGAAGCACCGTCACGCGGTCACCTACTCACCTACTCACCTGGTCACCTGAAACACAGTCCCGCCGACCTGGACGAGGTCACGTTTGGCGAGTTTCGTCGGTCGAGATATCCGCTCGGAGTTGACGAACGTCCCGTTCGTAGATCCAAGATCCTCGATGAGGATCTGTCCACCCTGCCTGAAAACTCGCGCGTGAAGCGTCGAGCTATATGTGTCGTACGTGGTTGGAATCCCGCACCCCGGCGATCTGCCGATCGTCAGTTCATCTCCGAGTTCGAACGTCTGCCCCCGGTGGTCGGATGGTTCTATGACCTCTAACAACAACTGCTTGCCGCGCCGTCGAGTCGGCTCGGGTGCTTCTTCGATCCTCTTTTCCTTGCGGCGTTCAGATCGCGTCTGACGGGGCCCGACCGGACGGACTTCAACCCATACCGCCCTTATGACCCGTAAGAAGAACACGAATATGAGCGCAACGACGAACCACTGCATGACGCGCAGGATAGAAGTGAAGTTCTGGGTAGCCAGTAACGGCACCAAAGCGATCGATCCGGTCACGCCATCTCGAATACGATGGATGTCGAACCCATCGTGATCGTGTCTCCGTCCGTCAAACGATGTTCTTGTATCGGCTGTCCGTTTACCCTCGTTCCGTTCGTGGAACCGAGGTCGACGATGGTGACGCCGTCCCCAACTCGTTTGAGCTCCGCGTGGCGCCTGCTCACGTTGGAGTCGGCTACGACGAGATCACACTCAGGGAGCCGCCCGATTACAACCGGATCGCTTCCGACCGACACTCTCGTGCCGTCTGCCAGCACCAATTCGGCCACTACCAGCCCTTCTGCGGCCTCTCGCACCTCCGTCGTGATCGTGAACCTTCCCGTTCGCAGGCGGGTGCCC
>JAJYQJ010000039.1 GCA_021794655.1 Actinomycetes bacterium
AAGTGGACACGATCGGGATCATTCGCCAGATTGAAGCGGACCCCGGCCTGCGAGCACAGCTCAGGGCCGTCCTACTCGGCGACGAGTTCTTGGCGATGCCGCAGCTCCTCGCCGAACTCGCGGAGGGCCAACGCAGGCTGGAAGACGCGTTAGCGAGGACCCAAGCCGCACTGGAGCGGACCCAGGCGACCCTGCAAGAGTTCATGGCGTCCACGGAAGCCAGACTGTCCAGCTTGGAGACCGACGTATCTGTCCTAAAGACCGACGTCTCTGTCCTAAAGACCGACGTCTCCAGCCTGAAGGGCTCCGACCTTGAACAAAGGCTTCGTGAGCACCCTTCCCGCTACTTAGACGACTACGTCGAGCGCGTTCGGGTGGTGAGCGAAGAGTCACTCGACGATCTCGTTGAGGCACTCGATAAAAACGCTGCTCTTGACCGCTTAGAACTCCGCCGCCTCAGGCGTACTGACCTCATAGCGAACGCGCGTCGTGCCGGTTCGACTGAGCGGGTGACCGTTGTGGCAGAGGTGTCGGCAACGTTACACGTAGACGACATCACACGGGCCGCGGAGTCAGCAGACGTGTTTACTCGGCGCGGTCTACGCAGTCTCGCTGTCGCGGTTGGTCTCGACCTAGGTGGACCAGACGTCGCGGCCGTCGCGAGGGAGCGAAACGTCGAACTCGTAGAGATGAACTGAAAACCACACGACTTCGAACTTCACCGATAACGCGAGGAGACGCGCAGTTATTCGGTTGTCCGCTCGTCGGCTAGCGCTTCTGGGCCCGCTTGAACACTCGTGCGTACTCCTCGAGGCCCTCTCGGTGAAGGCGCGCGCCAGGGCCTGCTGCTATCCCCACCCTTTCTGGGACGACTCCCCAAACCGGCACTTGTGCCTCCGCCCACTCCTCGACAGTCACCGCGAGGTCGTTGGTCCCGAGGCGAGCCGCGCACACGACGACTCCACACGGGATGTCCTTTGGGATCATCTCGAGCGTCGCGAGCACACGAGTCGGTTCCACCCCTCCCGCCCGCGTCGGGATGACAACCGCGTCCGCCCTCAGGATCGCCGCACGCACGATCCTCTCATCCCCCGGAGGCGTGTCCACGACGACCGTCCCGTCAAATTAGTTCAGATGCAACGAGCGACACGATGGCGTGCGCTACGTCGTCGTGCTCGGCCACACGGTCGGGGGATGCGCGTGTCGACCAGGGAAACGGGTCCTTCGCGCTCAAGCCTTGAGCTCCGGGAAGTCCTCTTCACACCATTCGCCCTTCACCTCTGCGGCGGGGTCGGCTCGCAGCTGCTGCTCACGCCCTCGAAGGTCGACGCGGCGGATCTTGCCCGATATGGTCTTGGGTAGCTCCGCGAACTCGAGGCGTCTGACCCTCTTGTATGGCGCGAGGTGTTCGCGCGCATATCTCAGGATCGACAAGGCGGTCTCGCGGTCGGGCTCGACATCGGCCGCCAACGCCACATAAGCCTTCGGGACCGCAAGGCGCAAGGGATCAGGTGAGGGCACCACGGCCGCTTCCACGACAGCGGGGTGCTCGAGGAGCACGCTCTCGAGCTCGAAGGGAGAAATCCGATAGTCCGAGGCTTTGAACACGTCATCCGTGCGGCCTATATAGGTGATATAGCCGTCCTCGTCCCTCGATGCGACGTCCCCCGTGTGGTAGCTCCCTCCTCGCATGGCCTCGGTGCTCAGCCCCTCGTCATCGTGGTAGCCGACCATGAGCCCGACTGGATGACTCGCGAGCTCCAGGCAGATCTCGCCATCGTTGCCCGGCTCGCCAGTTACGGGGTCCACCAGGGTAACCTCGTAGCCGGGCAGTTGCCGTCCCATCGATCCGGGCTTCAACTCCTGTCCTGGGGTGTTGCCAATCTGGGCGGTCGTCTCGGTCTGGCCGTAGCCGTCACGGATAGTGAGGCCCCACGCGGCGTGCACCTGGGTGATGATCTCGGGGTTGAGCGGCTCGCCGGCGCTCGCCAGCTCGCGCAGAGCCGGTGGCCTGGCCCCGAGTTCGGCCTGGATGAGCATTCGCCACACCGTCGGCGGTGCGCAGAAGGTGTTCACAGCGCAGCGGTCCATCTGCTCCAAAAGAGCGGATGCGTCGAAGCGCGCGTAGTTGTAGACAAGGACGGTCGCCTCGGCGTCCCAAGGCGCGAAGAGGCTGCTCCACGCGTGCTTCGCCCAACCCGGCGAGGAGATGTTCAAATGGACGTCGCCGGGCTGCAGGCCGATCCAGTACATCGTCGAGAGGTGGCCCACCGGATAGGAGGCGTGGGTATGCTCGACGAGCTTCGGCTTGGCGGTGGTGCCCGAGGTGAAGTACAGGAGGAACGTGTCGTCGGCGCGCGTGACCCCCTCGGGGACGAACCGGGCGTCGGCCGAATCCGCGTCCGCGAAGTCGAGCCAGGAATCCCGGGGCTCCCCGACGCTGATCCGGGTGTAGCTGCCCTCTACGTCCGCGAACTTCCCCACCTCGCTGCTTCCGACCACGACATGGCGCGCCTTGCCCCGCTCGATCCGATCACGCAGGTCCGCCGCGGCGAGCAGGGTAGTAGCAGGGATCACCACGGCTCCGAGCTTCATCACTGCGAGGATCGTCTCCCACAACTCCACCTGGTTGGCGAGCATCACGATCACGCGGTCACCACGCCGTACCCCGTGGGAGCGCAACCAGTTGGCCGCCCGGTTGGAGCGGTCCGACATCTGCGAGTAGGAGACCCTCTGTTGCGATCCGTCCTCCTCCACCACCCACAGGGCCGTGCGGTCGTTCCCAGCGGCCACGACGTCGAACCAGTCGAGAGCCCAGTTGAACTCGTCGAGCTTCGGTGCGGTGAAGCCGTCGCAGGCTGCTCGGTAGTTTTCCCGGTTTGCGAGTAGGAAGTCTCGGACCCCGCGCAGACTTTCCGCGGGTGTGGGTGCTCGGACCATCGGATACTCCTCTCTCTACAGCGCGACATCTCCCCGACGCTGATGGGATCGCTCGCAGCGCCACTGGCCGGTCCATCTTCGCCGATCTCGACCACCTGCGCCAACGCGCTCACGCCAGGTGCCGATTTGGAGGTCCCAACAAGGCAGAAGACTCTTGATCGCCTTCCACGTCGTTGTCGACAACGCCGACGCACACGGCAAGAACGTCTCGTTCCGCCAGTCGGCGGCTGGTGACACGGACCCGAGCACTGGGCCTGTACGGGGCGGGCCTCGCCGGCCCTTCGAGCGGGTCCAAGCGCGTTGCACTCACCCTGGCGCCTTTGCCCGCGGCGAGTCGCTTGTTGGAGTTAGCACCTGGACACGCGGCCGCTGTCAGCTCAAAGTCCTCATGTCATCCGAGAACGACAGATCACCCCGTTCTAGTCCACGCGCCTGCGCTGTGATCCGCAGGGCCGTCGAGTCCGTAACGATGGTTCTCGCGGCGTCGATGGCCGCAACAGTGCCACTGCACCCCTCGTGAATTCCTGGGTGTAGTGCTTCTTTGCTTTCCCAACTTCGATCTCGATATCCTCCTCCAGTTTTCGCTGGTGTTAGGTGTCCGGTTTATGGGGGGAAGTTCACTACCGCCAATACGCTCCCGTCGCGTCCGAAGAGCGTCCATCGAACCGAGCAGCGTGCACATAGCGGGTTCAAGAGCCGAACTTGCGGCGCTGCCGATTAGGGGGCGACGGTATCGTCAGGCTGGTACCCTGGGGCCATGGTAGCGCAGCCCGTGATGACCGCGGAGGAGTGGTTCGATGGGATGCGCCATGCCCGGCCGCCGACCGCAGATGATGTGACCATCACTTGGGATGGTCGTCGTCTCGACTCGCGGGAGGCAGTGATGGAGTGGCTGGCTGAGGTCGCGACGAGGCGCGCCGAGGAGGCCGCTGACGCTGACGTCCGAACCTGATGGCCCGCCGCACGACCTACCCCGTCTGATCGAGGTTCTCGACCGCCACGGTGTCGAGTACCTCGTCGTAGGGGGAGCCGCGGCCTTTGCCTACGGCGCCGAGCGCCCGACCCAGGACGCCGACTGTGTGGTGCGACGAGCACGCGCCAACCTCGACCGCCTCGCCGCTGCCCTCCGAGAGATGCAGGCCCGGCTGCGCGTCACTGGGATGACCGATGCTGAGGCCCGTATGCTCCCGGTCCAGATCGACTCCGCCACCTTGGACATGGCAGGCATGTCGACGTGGATGACCGACGCTGGCCCCTTCGACGTACTCGCCGGCTTGGAGACTCCCGATGGCCGGCTCGTGCCCTACGAAGAGCTAGCCGAGCGAGCGACCGTGGTACAGGGCGATGGGTTCGCGATCCGCGTTGCCGCCCTGGACGACATCGTTCGTGCCAAAGAGAGCGCCAATCGCTCCAAGGATAAAGAAGCCCTACCTGAGCTCCGCCGGCTTCAAGAGCGGATGAGAGGGACGCAGCGCGGCATGTCGCAGGCGGCGCGCCCACCACAGCGTCGCGGTCCATCCCACCCCGGACCGTCCCTCAACCGGTGAAGAAGGGGCCAATCAGTCTGTCCTGCAAACGATCGTTTGCAGGACTTCGGAGAGTCGAAGGGCATGGTCGCGAACACGTAGGTCGCCGTGCCCCGACCCCGTCCCGCAACCCGTCTCTATGAAAGAGTCCCGCTTCGCGGCTCGCCGACGCGTTATGGGATACTGCTCGACATGCCCCCCTCGGCTATGCCCGGGACTCGAGCACCGCGCAGAACCCGAGCCTCCAGCTCGACGCGCTCAACGAGGCTGGCTGCGAGCGGATCTTCACCGAGACGGCGTCCGGCGCACGCTCGGACCGCCCGGGGCTCACCGAGGGTCTCGACACCACCTTGGCCGCTGGCCACTCCGTCGTCGGTGTCTTCATGTCCCTCGCCGCATTCGAGCGTGACCTGATCCGCGAGCGTACGATGGCGGGAGTCGCAGCCGCCCGTGCAGAAGGCGCAGAGGGGGGCGCAAGCCGGCGATCAGCGATGACGACTTAGCGATGGCGCGAGACCTTCTCGCCCCGTAACTCGCAGCGTCGCCGAGGTGGCCAAGAGTCTCGGTTGCGGTCGTAGCACGGTGTACCGAGCGCGGTCTACGCAGTCTCGCTGTCGCGGTTGGTCTCGACCTAGGTGGACCAGACGTCGCGGCCGCAGTGAGGGAGCGAAACGTCGAACTCGTAGAGATGAACTGAAAACCACGCGACTTCGAACTTCACCGATAACGCGACTAGACGCGCGGTTATTCAGGTGTGTGGTCGTTCAGTTGTCCGCTCGTCGCTCGTCGACTAGCGCTTCTGGGCCCGCTTGAACACTCGTGCGTACTCCTCGAGACCCTCTCGGTGAAGGCGCGCGCCGGGTCCTGCTGCTATCCCCACCCTTTCTGGAACGACTCCCCAAACCGGCACTTGTGCCTCCGCCCACTCCTCGACGGTCACCGCGAGGTCGTTGGTCCCGAGGCGAGCCGCGCACACGACGACTCCACACGGGATGTCCTTTGGGATCATCTGGAGCGTCGCTAGCACACGAGTCGGTTCCACCCCTCCCGCCCGGGTCGGGATGACAACCGCGTCCGCCCTCAGGATCGCCGCACGCACGATTCTCTCATCCCCCGGAGGCGTGTCCACGACTACCGTCCCGTCGAACTTGTCTAGCGCTCGCACGACCGTTCTCTCCGACGGAGCCTCGATCAGCTCGACGCCGTCGATCGGATCCTGCTCCAGCCATTCGGCCGACGACGCCTGGCGGTCCGCGTCGACGAGAGCGACCGGCCTCCACTTCGAACCGCTCGCAGCGACGGCAGCCAGATAGATCGCTGAAGTCGTCTTTCCGACCCCACCTTTTACGTTGCTCACTACGATGTTCATCTCGCGACGTTCATTTCTCGGCCCCCATCGAGGCAGTCTCGGTGTTCAGGTGTACGAGTCGACACTATCCGCGAGGAGCCGTTGGAAGAAAACCAGGATCCAGCTCTGATCGTTCCCTGGTCAGCCCCGAGCAGCGGTGAGGTCATTGTGAAGTCATGAGCTATAGTTTGAGCGGTGAACCTGACCCTCTCTCGCCGTGGCGACTACGTCGTGCGTTCAGCTATATCGCTCGCGAGGGCCTACCCTCTCGGCGAGAGTCGAAAGATTCGTGAAGTGGTGGCCGAGATGGACATCCCCCAGACGTTCGCCTCCCAGATCCTCGCCGACCTCGTGAGGGCGGATCTCGCGACGTCAAAGAGCGGGCGAGACGGCGGATATCGCTTGACTAGGCCGCCAGAAGATATCAGCCTCTTAGAGGTCGTCGAAGCCGGAGAGGGGCACCTGCACGCCGAGAGATGTGCGATCGGTGAGGGACCGTGCCGCTGGGACTCCGTCTGCCCGCTCCACGAGACTTGGGTTATGGCGGCCGAGGCGTTGAGAGAGTCGCTTTCAACCCAGAGCCTCGCAGAGGTCGCGAGCCGTGACACCGCGTTAGAAGCAGGGGTCTACCCGACTCCGGCTGACTCCCATCGCCCTGGTTCGCCCACGATCACCGCTCTTGATGCTGAGCGAGACGCCGCCGACGTCGGGAGTTCTGCCTGAGGGTCTGAGGGTCCGCGGTTACTGGCAGAGGGGATGCTGAGGCCATCTCGACATGCTACGACCGGCGGCCCATCCATCGTATAGTCCGTACAGTACGGGTCAGTTGGACACGGGAAGGACCTATGGACGCGGCGAGTAGCCTGCGGCAGCGAGCCAGGCTCTGGCGCGGCCTCGCCGCCGCTCGTCGGAGAATGCGTACCAGGCATCGAGCTCACCGGGCCATCGCTCGAGGACATCCTTAAAGCGGTGGAAGGCCCCCCGGCCCGAGATGGCGTTCGACAGTCGATCCGCCCGGTCCTCGTCGGAGAGCGCATCGATGAAGTCCTCCATGTCGCCGTAGGCGGCCCGGGAGCCCTCGCACCACACGGGGAGCCAGCGGTCCGGGT
>JAJYQJ010000026.1 GCA_021794655.1 Actinomycetes bacterium
GATCTGTTGACCGCCTGGCGAAGTCGTTCCCTCAACTCTTCTCGAGGATGCTCGTCCAGGACGTACAAGAACCCGTCGTCTCGCACCTCGAACACCTCTGGGACTATGCCCATACAGACTGCGTTACTCGCACAGACATCGAAGTCTACGACGACCTTCACTGGGACACCCTCCTACTATTTCTGCTCGGACCAGTAAGCTCTATTCGTCCAGCCATTTCGCAACGATAACAGCATAACTGTCGCCGGTCTCCAATTCCCGCCACCGATATCGTGAACTACCGCGAGCCACTTCCGCAGATACCTCCGAGATCCACAACCGGCCAACTTGATCTGCTCTCGCCTCGACTCTCACTTGCTTCTAATCGATCTAGTCGTGCCGCGCGACATCGCGGAGCACAGCGTCTGGTCGGTGATCTCGAGCGTCGCGACCCTCCATTAGCTGCTCGAAGAACTCCCGGTCGTTTAGTATTGGGACATCGGCGAGAAACATCTTTCCGTATCGCTCGAAGTACATGAGCTGCTTTCCGAGCAGGAAAGTCCCCCGATCGAAGTCCGACATGATCCCCCCTGCTTCATCCACCATTTTCCGGAGTCGCCGTTGTGCTCTAAGCCGATGCAGAAGTGCACCAGGGGAGCGCTTGCGCGCTTGAATCCCTTGGGCCCTGGCTACTTGGAGTTGGGTCGTCTGCATAATCGTTGCCAGACTTACCTCCCCAAACGGCAGGTTGAACGCGGGCTCCACAAGGCTCCTGATGAACGCTGTCAAGTCGTCGTCAGATAGTCCAACTGCTTCTTGAATTGCCGGCCCGTAGGTCTCGGTGATGTGCCTGGAGACGTCGCCCCAAGCTTCTTCCTCACCGAGGATGGCCGAAAGCAGTCGAAGGAAGAACCAGTGAGTCTGCCGGTCGAGGCGCCCGACGATTCCCCAGTCGATCACCCCGATACGGCCGTCTCTTAGCAGAAGCATGTTGCCAGCGTGCATATCGCCGTGAAAAGCTCCCCAACGTACCGCGGTAAGGAAAAAGCCCCGGACAACTTGTTCTACAAGCGGGAGCGGATCGATGCCCATCCTCTCTACTTCGGCGAGGTCGTCAATCGGCACCCCGTCCAAGTACTCCATCGTGAGCACGTTTGGACCAGACAGCTCGGGATATGGCATAGGTACGACCAGTAGTGGAAGCGATACCTCAGCACTCAACTGCCGGAAGCAAGACAACGAACGCGCTTCGTTCCTCAAGTCCATCTCCTCGCCTATCTGGACTCTGAACCCGTCGAGAAGTTGCAGTATTGACCCTGCGAACTGATCGCCGGTCTGACGGACGAACATCTCAACAAGAGGCTGCATCAGGTCCAGATCCATCGCGACGAGCTGCTCGATTCCCGGCCGCAGTACCTTGACGGCAACTTGGCGGCCGTCGTGTGTACGCGCCTTGTACACGACGGCGATGGAAGCCTGGCCTATCGGCTCTCGGTCGAACTCCAAAAAGGCTTCGTCCAACGACATCCCGAGGTCGTCTTCGATGCGTTCGCGGACATCTGCGAAAGGAACAGGGGGGCCGGTGTCGAGGCAGGATCGAAACTCTTCTGATACCTCGTCTCCAAACATCCCGGGTGACGACGCTATGATCTGCCCGAATTTTATGAACGTACCACCCAAGTCTTCAAATACTTGGCGTAACGGACGCGCCACCATCTCAGCCGGCACGACACCGTGTCGAGCTTTTCTGATCTGGTGAAAGAAGAGCGGCCCGAACCTCTTGGCACTCGATATGCCCATCTGCGTACCCCGATGAAGCTTTTCAAGCTTTGTAGGACTCGGCAGCCGACGAGGTCGTATCCGCGGGACGTTCGATCTATCGCCGCCCCAGTGATCGTCTCTTGAATCGCTTCGTGAAGCCGAAAACGTTGCCGCTGGATCTCCACTCACACCCGAAGGCTATTCGATTCTTTGGTCAACACGGGTCGCGGGCAGTTCAGACACCTCGTCGTATCTTTAGCTACGACCACCCCGGTCTCCCTGGTGCCCCTGGTCGGCGAGCGTCGCTCCTCAAGCGGGTTCGGAGAACAGTTTGGCTAAGTGCTCGAGTGCGACCTGGTACGTGGACTCAAAGACCGGAAGCATCTCGTCCGGGGAGACGGAGACTTCCCAGACAACTTTGCTCCCCTTCCCTGACCCCTCCACCGAGATCGTCGCTTTGTGGCTATCTACAGGCACGCCGTCCACGATTGAGTAGGTAGTGGACATCTGCGTATCGTTAATTTGGACAAGGTGTTCCTTGATCTTCATTCCCAGCATCTCGATCGTTCGATCGTCACCGTCGATACTCAACGAGTCGATACCTGGCATCCACCGGTCGATGCCATCAAACGCCTTGATCCACTCCCACACCTCAGAGGGTGGAACGTCAATCCACACCTCCGCTCTCCCGACGCTCACTTTCGACCTCCTTGGAATCCGTTCCCGACGGTTTGGAATCCGTTCCTGACGGCGACGCACGCGTTCAAACAGCTCGACAGTTCACCCACCTCGACGCCGTGCTAATTGGCTTGGACTATCGCTACACATGGACCATACCTCGAAACTTTGAGCGAGGTTGGAACAAGAAAAAGATGGCACGGCAACCGAAGATCCTCCAACCGTCCCTTCGTAGTATGGAAAACTCGTCGAATCGAACCTGCCAACCGACGTAACGTCGGCAAAGGGGCTGCTTCGATGCGAGCGGGTAGCACGAGCCGTCGAAGAAGAGGTAGATCCCCCGGTACCGCTCGTGCCCGATCCTCCCGAACCCGACGTCGTCGTAGTAGTGGACGACGTCGTCGTCGTCGTGGATCCCGGGACGCTTGTAGTAGTCGAAGATGTGGTCGTAGTCGATGTGGTCGTAGTCGACGTAGGTCCGGTTGTAGATGTGGGTCCCGTTCTCGACGTGGTCGTAGTCGACGTAGGTCCGGTTACCGGCGAAATAGTGGTAGTCGGCGTTGTAGTCGTCGAGGTCGAACTCGTCGGTCCAGGGTTAGTCGTTTTGACCGGTGGCGCGAATCCATCTACAGCACCAAGCATCATAGGGTCGCCACCGTCCATCCCAAGCGTCCAGACGCCCATCCCCCCGAAATGGAAGAACTGTGCGAGCTGGGTCACAAGGTACAAAGAGCTCGGATCTTCGAAAAAGTCTTCGTACCACTGCCCGTTGGTCTGATACGACGTCCAAGCGGTGTCGGTCACCGGGTCCCAGTAGATCGGGTTTCCACTTGCCATAATCTGGCCGTAAGTGACCGGTGTCGGAGGACCGGTCGCCTGTGCGCTTAGAGTCCCGTTCGTCGTTGGCCAGCTGTATCCGTAGAACGGAACGCCAAATATGACCTTGCTCGCGGGGACGACCGCTGCGTACTGAGACGCCGTCGTGAGATCGCTGAACATAGAACTGGTGAGCGGAGACGTCGACTGGGGCGTAGCTTGGAGGTTGAGCTGGTAAGCCATCACGAAGAACGCGTCGACGTACGGCGTGAGAGCACTGATGTTGTAGAAGCCACTCGGATCACCAGCTGAGCTTGCATAGGTGTCCATTGTCACCTGCCAATGTGGATTCGCGTTGTGAAGAGCGGAGGAGACCTGGGCTATGAGATTCGTTAGACCGTTCTGGTCGGCACTGCCTTGACCTTCAAAGTCAATGTTTACCCCGTCAAAGTTCTTGGCCTGAACCGCGCTTATCAAGGCGTTAGCGAGGGTAACAGGCGCGGTCGGACTCGACGTCAGCTGATCCAGCGCTGATTGGCTGAAGCAGTTGACGGTTAACACGACTCGATCCCCCGCCTGATGGGCACGCGTAATCAAATCCGCGAGAGCCTGGCTCTGATATCCGTTCCACCCTGAACCGCTCTCGTTAAGGGTCCCGTTTGCGTTTACCCCGACGCTGAAATAAGCGAGCGTCGTGAGCGCGTTGACGTTAAACCCGCCGGAAGAGGGCAGGAGCCAATACGGAGCGAATCCAAATACCTCGTGAGCGGACAACGGAGGCGCGTCGGCAAGGGAAGGTGGGGCCGGCGCGGGGGGCTTCGTAGCTGGAGGGAGGTTGATATGATGCCCTCTCTCCAACTGGCTGATCATCTTGGCCAACGATGACGCGTTGAGTCCTGACAGACTGTTGGACTTCACAGTTGCAGCTTCAGCACGGGGCCTCTTGGACGCAACCGGTCTCGCTGCGACAAACGCCGTCGCTAACCCGGCAATCATGACTATCGACATCGCTGTCGCGAGAGTAGATACCGCCCTGCGCCGAGGAAACTCAGCGCTGTGGGACTCTTTCCATCGAGATAACCGGTCAGCTGCCGATCCTGCAACCGAGAGCACCGTCATCCCGATAACGGTCTTACTCGCCCAACTCAACGCGGGGGTTGCGAGCTTCTTCAGTACTGAACAAAGTGGAGCTAGCAGCGCGCTCGTCGGTATCCAAACAAGTCGGACTGCCGCGATAGACCACTCCTGTGCTACACGGATACCAGGAGCAAGGTAGCGAAATATCAGCCGCGCTCTCGCCCCGACAGCTCCCCGGGCCCGAGCGAAGGTCGTTCCCACAACGGTAGCTGCCGCCGACAGGAGCGCGCGTACCCAGATGATCGCGGTTAGAACTGCGATAATCGCCGGTGTCAGCACTCGTTCGAGTGCACCGTAAGTGCGGGTAGAGCGAAGGCGCCCCGTCGCAATCTCCCACGACGGTGAAAGTGTTGCGGATATCAACGCAACTCGTCGAGCTAGTAATGAACGTAGGACTCCACGCGCTCTTTCCCATCGACTCGCGTACCGCGAGACGTCCGCGAAGATCTCCGAGACTTGACCGGCCGGCGCCGCCATATAGAGACTCCCGGCATCGGTTGTAACTTCGACGAGTTGCAGAACTGTTCCATCAGGAGCCTGCTCAGTCTCGTCGGCGGAGAATCCTCTTATGCTCCACCAAGGAACCTTCGTCATGGAGCTCTTTGAATGTGAGCGGTAGTCCAGACGGTTGGCTCCTAAAACGTTCGGCCTCCGTAGCCTCAAACCGTCGCGCGCAACCTCAACCCGGCATGGGTAAAGTTCGAGACTGTCTGGATGGAGCAACAACACGTCGTGAACCGATGCGCGAAAGGACACCCCTGTACCTTGTTCTTTTCGGCTCTTTCGACCTGTTGACTGCGTAGGACCCTCTCCCTTGCAACTAGAGCTACAACTGCAACCAGCACCCGGAAGGAACTACGGTCATCCGGTCCACTCCCGGACCAACACAACTACCGCTGTTCACGGTCACCGACCGTTTGGACCGCGCCCGGGCCACCTGTGAATGAAGGACTGCTCCACCGGTCCGACACTCACCCGCGACACCCCGGCGTTGGGTGCTTGAGCACAGAGTCTTATGCACAATGGGCCCGTTGGCAAGGGCTGGCGTAAGAATAACTGCAGAAAGAGGCGATAAATCGACTACCCGACCGGCGGCTGGGCGGCAGCTGAGCGGACCTTTCCGACCCGGTCACCAAACAGCCGAGGTACAACACCTCGCATTTGGACCTGGACACCGTGGTCCGTCAAGCTTCTCCGTCTGCCGCTAACCTGTGTTGACAGTGATATTCGTCGAGGTTCTCCGGCTCATTTTGGTGCTACTCGCGGCCCTCGCAGGAGTCGAGATCGGGCACTCGCTGGCACCCGCCCACGGAGGGGTAGTAGGGCTCGTAATCGGAGCGTTGATCGGATACGTGCTGGGCGGTGTGATAGGGAGGTTGATCGCCCGTGAAGAGCACCGCGCGGTCGACTCGTTTTCAAAGGTCGCTCCCGGGGAGTTGTTCGCGGGCACGATCACTGGCACCGCGGGGATACTTCTCGGCGTCGCGCTCTGCCTTCCGTTTCTAGCGATCTGGCGCTCCCCGCTTGTCTACCCAATTGCCACGTCGGTTGCGTGGGTGTTCGCGTGGATTGGATTCAAGATAGGGGCAGCGAAGGGCAGGCAGGTCGTGGCCGCCGCTGGTCTCTCACGGATACTCGCACCACCGTCTGACCCGCCTGCTGGTTACGCGCTTTTGGTAGACACCTCTTCTGTGATGGATCGCTCGCTTATGGTCTTTGGGCGAGCAGGACTCCTAATGGGCGGTATCGTCATCCCGCGCTTTGTAATTGATCAAGTAAAGACGCTCGCCGACTCCCCGGACCCCGTTGCGTCCAGACGAGCCCGCCGGGGTCTCGAATCGCTCGAAGCGCTTCGCGAGATAGGAGTCACCGTCCATATAGCTGAAAACGAACTCCCAGAGATCGACAATCTGGAAGATCGCATCATAGAAATAGGAAGGCGACTCGGGTTGCGCCTTGCTACATGCTCGAATCATCTGCTCGATAACGCGAAGCGGCGCGGCACCGACGCTATCGATCTACGCAAGATCGGTTCAGAACTCACTCCCGACTACCCTCAAGGTGAGAAGTTGATAGTTGATCTCATAAAGCCTGGAAACCAGGCACGCCAAGCGGTCGGCTACTTACCCGATGGCGACATGGTGGTGGTAAACGATGCGTCGCATATGATAGGACGGGAGAACGTTCTAGTGGAAGTCTTATCCACCAGGACTACTCCACAAGGTGTACTCGTTTTTGCACACCTCCCAGCGAGACAAGTCGAGACAGCCCGGGATCTGACCACGATCGATTCGCGCGGGTTCGACAGATCCCGGCAAGAACGAGATCACGACCGTCAACGCGGAACAGAACACCCCGACCAACGATCGAAGCCGCCTACGGAGCCGTGAAACTGGCCCGTTAATCTAGCCGCCTTGTCTCCCTACGAGAGGCTCGTTCAGTTGTGAAACTGCGTCTCGTTCGACGTCACCACCCTGATCTTTTCTCCCACTTAGCCAGGTCGCAGATCACTTGGCACGTGGACCGGCCGGCGGAACCGAAGT
>JAJYQJ010000044.1 GCA_021794655.1 Actinomycetes bacterium
GCTCTCTCGTGGTGGAGGTTCGCACTCGCCCTGATCGTGTCGCTCGCGATCGAGATCGGTACGAACTACGCGAACGACTACTCAGACGGCGTACGTGGTACCGACGAAGCAAGGGCGGGGCCGTTGGGGTTGGTCGCCTCCAGGTCGGCGACTCCGCGGGCCGTCAAGACCGCCGCGATCATCTCGTTTGGGCTCGCCGGCGTCGCCGGGATAGGACTCTCGGCTGTGACCACTTGGTGGCTCATCCCAGTCGGGCTGCTTTGCGTGGCCGCCGGGTGGCTCTACACCGGTGGACCAAAGCCCTATGGTTACGCGGGTCTTGGAGAGCTGTTCGTATTCGTCTTCTTCGGCCTCGTCGCGACGGGCGGATCAGCCTACGTCCAATCCCCCCGAGCTTTCGCGTTCGGGATCGCAACAGGTCGCGAGTTCGTGCCGGGTTACTTTGCGGCGCTCGTCGTCGTCTGGGCATCGATCGCAGTTGGGATGCTCGCGACGTCCCTGCTCCAAGCGAACAACCTGCGAGACGTGAGCACCGACGCGATCCATGAGAAAAAGACGCTCGCGGTGAGGGTGGGGAGGAAGGCGGCTGGACGGATCTACGTCGGCTCTCTGCTCGTGACTGCGGTCGCAGTGCTGCTCGTCGCGTTCGTCCGACCGTGGGCGCTGCTCGCGTTCGTGGCCGCCCCACTCGCGATCAAGCCGTCGAAGCTCGCCTTGAGCAACGCCGGCGGCAGAGATCTCCTGCCGCTCCTCGCGGCGACCGGCAGGCTCCAACTGTTAGCCGGCACGCTCCTCGCTGTAGGCGTCATCTTGTGAGCTGCAGCGAGCGAAGCCAGGAGATCACGATCGAAGCCGTTATCGACGGCTGTTCGAGATGGCAGGCGTGGCCCGCTCCCGGGACCAACGATAGGGTTGCGTTTGGAACGAGACGGGCTATCTTTACTCCATGAGCAACGTAGCGAGGGTCGTTCGCTCCCGCGACGACGAGAACCGGCATTTGGAGCCGACGCATCTCACTCCACAGCGGCGGCTGGACGCCGGTTCCAGCGCTGCGAAGGCTCGACGCGAGCCCCGCAGCAGTGTTGCTTTTGCGTTCTGCGACTCCCGACGCTACAGCTGGCACGCGAGCGAACATCGGGAGCGACACCCAGCGGTCTATGAACGACGACACGTCGCGACTCGCTTCGAGCTCGCGAGCGAGAGCCTCGTCGTTTACACGTCTCGCCGTCCTCGCGCGTTCGTCATCGATGCCGCCCGTCGCGCCCAACAGCACGAGACTTCGCACGTTACCGGGACGATCGATCGCAGAGCGGAGGCTGTAGCGAGACCCCATCGAGTATCCGAGAAGATCAAAGGAGTTCGGCGGCGACTCAGCAGGGAGCCGCGGGTAGTTGAGCGCCGCCTCGACGAGCGCGTCGGCGCCTTCGTGGAACGTCGCGACAACCGAGCTCGATCCGCCGTGGCCCGGGAGATCGACACGCAACGTCGCCCGGTCCTCGTTGACGAGGTCGGCGAACTCCCCCCAGGTGCGACACGTCTGGGTGAAGCCGTGGGCCATCACGAGAAGCGGCGTGTCGTCGCAGTGCTCGCGATGTGTGATGTCACTGAACTCTGCGTGAAGCGCGGTCACGATACGTGAGCGTATCCCAAGATTCCTCGGTTCAGTCGACGTTCGTCGCGACGTTGGTCGACGAGTGGATTCGCTGCGGGGTAACCGACGCCGTGATCTGCCCGGGTTCACGTTCGACTCCGCTCGCACTCGCAATATCGGCGAGGACAGAGATCCGCGTCCACGTGCGACTCGACGAGCGGAGCGCCGGTTTTTATGCGCTCGGCCTCGCCCTCGGTAGCAGCCGGGCGCCGATCGTTTGCACGACCAGTGGCACCGCCGCGGTGGAACTCCACCCGTCGGTCGTCGAGGCACACTTCGCCAGGGTGCCGGTGATCGTGTGCACAGCGGATCGACCCTTTGAGCTCCACGACGTCGGCGCTCCGCAGTCGATCGACCAGACACGGCTTTATTCAAACGTCGTTCGCTGGTACTCAGAGCCGGGAATCCCCGACGGTTGCGATCCGTCGCGGCGAAGTTGGCGATCGCTCGCGGATCGCGCTTTCTACGAAGCGACGTCTGGTCCGATCGGTCCGGGGCCCGTGCATCTGAACCTCTCGTTCAGGGAGCCACTCTCCTTCGAGCCGGGCCTACTGCCTGAGGCATCGAAGTCAAAAGGCGCCCCAAAGACCGCGTTGCACGCCTCATCGTCGATACCATCACATGTGGAGGTCTCCTCGAGGTCGAACTGGTTGGGTCGGCGTGGCGTGATCGTCGCCGGCCCAGGGTGCGGCCCCGTCGGAGACGTTCTCGCTCTCGCAGAGCGCCTGTCTTGGCCCGTCCTCGCAGACCCCCGCTCACGTTGCCGGGTTCGCCATCGAAGTGTCGTCGCGTCCGCCGACTCGATCTTTCGCTCCAAGATCGCGATCGAAGCACTAGAACCAGAAGTAGTCCTATCCCTCGGCGCTCCGTGGGCGTCGAGGTCGATCGGGGAGTATGTGAAACGGGCAGGCGCCGCGGGTGCACAGGTCGTCGCGGTGGATCCGTGGTGGAGGTGGGTGGACCCGGACCGGATAGTGAGTGACGTTTACAGATCCGACCCCCGAGCGTGGCTCGCGACGGCTCTCGCCGTACTCTCGGGCGACGGAGACTCCCGCGACGATGCTCGTTTGAACACGACAGAGTGGCTCGATACGTGGAAGCGAGTCGACCTCGCCGCTCAAGAGGCGCTCGACGCGGCGTTGGCGCAAGACGGTATGGATAGGGACGGCGCGTTGAGCGAACCAAGCGTCGCGCGCCATCTCCTCGGGACCGTGCCGGCCGGGACAAAGGTCGTCGTCTCGTCCTCGATGCCGATACGAGATCTCGAGTGCTACACCCCAGCGCTCGAGTCGCCCCCCCAGGTGATCTCCAACCGCGGTGCAAACGGGATCGACGGCGTGTGCTCGACCGCGATAGGAGTCGCAGCGTCCAACACCGGTCCAGTTGTCGCACTTGTCGGCGATCTCGCGTTCTTCCACGACGTATCCTCGCTCGTCACCGCGACCGTCAACCCAGCGTCTTCAAGTTGTGCGATCGTCGTCATCGACAATCGCGGTGGGGGGATCTTCTCGTTCCTTCCCCAGGTCGACACCGTCGACGAAGTGCGTTTTGAACGGCTCTTCACCACGCCGCAGGCTCCAAGCGTTACCGACGTCGCGTCCGGGTTCGGTGTGTCGGCATCCGAGGTGCGCACGCTTGGAGCACTCGACTCGGAGTTAACGGCGGCCCTAGATCAAGATCGTCTAACCGTGATACGTGCGATCGTCCCGAGTGTCGATGAGAACGCGTCGCTACACGTGAGGATCAACGGATTCGTTTCAAGAGCCATCGAGTCTGCACTGTGAGCCGGCGCTACGAGACGCTCGCTTCTTCGATCCAAGATCCGTGCAACCCGAACGGCACTCTGTTGGGTAGGTGGACGACCGCTTCTGGGCGCGGACCAAACGACGACGCGTCGAGGACGACCAAGTCGCTTAAGTCACGGTTCGCGTCGTAGACAATAGTCAGGATCCATCCTTCGTTGTCCGAGTCCCCTTCTTGTGAGCGAACGAATATCGGTTCACCGGGAAACATCGCGTCGCCCGGATCGTAACTCTTTGACGTTCCGCTTTGAAGGTCGTAGCGGATGAGCGCTCTCGGGGGCGAAAACACCGGTCCTGGGTTCGTTGCGACACAGTAACCGTAGCGATACGGGCGGCCGGCGAGGAGCGGGTCGACACGTGGCAGCTCGATCGAGCGGTCGTCCAATTGGGTCACCTCCACTCGGCTCCCATCCGGGCTTATCACCCATCGTTTCAGTACCCCGCCAGCGTGTGGACTCCAGCGACCACCCGGCGCGTCGAACGCACTCTCGTAGCAACAGACGTCGACCGTCACGCCGTCTTGGCTGTCGAACGCGTTCACGACGTGGGACACCCAGCACGGGTCGATCTCTAACCATCTAACCGTCTTCCCGCGTGACCCACGATCCATCACCCCGACCTGCGCCCCGAGCTCGGGCAGCCACTGGAATCTCGGCCGACCTCGAGCGCCGCCGTCCTCGAGCACGACGGGCAGGTCAAAGAACACCACCTTCTTCGCGGTAACCGCGAAGTCGTGCTGCATCGTCACTTCGGGGATCTCGATCTCGGTCGAGTGGACGAGCACGCCGTCTGCGTCGACTTCGTGATAACGCAAGTTAGGCGGTCCGAACACGTCGTATCCAAAAGCGGTCAACCCCCCGGTCTGCGGATCTATCTTTGGATGGGACGTGAACGGCGACGCCAACATCGAGTCGAAGTCCTCTATCGCTATCGTCGAAAGATCGGCTCCAAGACGGTAGGGGAGTCCCGATTCGTGAAGCGCGAGCAACCGTCCCGCGTGCCATATGACGTTCGCGTTCGCGGGTCCCTCGATTGGCTGTCTCGGCCCCTTGACGCGACGGGTTCGAAACGTCTTCGAGAGACGCCGGGTTCTCACCCACCTGTTCGTGTAGGAGACCGCGACGCCACCGCGTATCTCGATCGCGTGGACCATCCCGTCGCCCGCGAGCCACCGGCCACCATCCGCGTCGAGCTCCGCAGGATTCGGGCCGTTTCTAACGAGAACCCCAACGAGCTCGTCTGGGATCGCTCCGTCGACCGCCAAGGGTCCATCGACGATCCGCTCTTCTCCGAGCGGTTCAAAGATCAACGCCCCCAACCCCGAAACAAGCGACTCTTCGGTCGGATCAGGAGGGATCTCGCGTCTTCGATCCCCCAGGTCGCCGGGTCGACGGATTAGCGGTTGCCGGTAAGCCACATTGAGACGCTAAATCGTCGGCGGCTCCTTAACCAGTCGGCTCGCCAAGACGTGTCCCAGGGCTCGACTCGTATATGGCAGTGTAAAGGCGTGCAACGACTATCTGAAGACCTTAAGTTTCGAGGCCTCCTCCATCAAGTGACCGATCCACGTGTGCTCGAACGGCTCGACCGAGGCGGTGTGACCTTCTACGCCGGATTCGACCCGACCGCGCCGAGCCTCCACGTCGGGAACCTCTTGCAGCTCTGTACGATGAAGCGCCTCCAGCTCTACGGGAACCGACCGATCATCGTCGCAGGCGGCGCGACCGCCCTCATAGGGGACCCCGGTGGAAAGTCCGGCGAACGCGCGTTGCAGTCGAGCGCCGACGTCGGTGACAACCTCGAACGCGTCGTTCCACAGCTCGAAAAGTTCCTCGACTTCTCAGCCGGAGCCGGCCCCTCCAAGGCGGTACTTCTTAACAACGCACAGTGGCTCGGCGAGATGTGCGTCGTAGAATTTCTCCGAGACGTCGGCAAGCACTTCACCGTCAACCAGATGGTATCTAAAGAGTCCGTCAGGGCCCGCTTCGAACGTCTCGACCAAGGTATCTCCTACACCGAATTTAGCTACATGCTTCTACAGGCGTACGACTTCTTGCGTCTCTTCCAAGATCACGGCTGCGAGCTCCAGATCGGCGGGAGCGACCAGTGGGGAAATATCACCGTCGGCGTCGACCTCATACGTAAGTTCTCGGGAGACGCCTTCGGCTTGACTACACCTCTCGTCACGAAGTCCGACGGCACCAAGTTCGGCAAGACCGAAGACGGGTCGGTCTGGCTCGACCCATCGAGGACGACTCCCTACCGTCTCTACCAGTTCTTCTTGAACAGCGACGACGACGTCGTCGGAAAGTATCTGAGGTACTTCACCTTTCTTCCCAACGAAGAGATAGCATCGCTCGACGCGGAGACCGATCTCCACCCCGAACGTCGGAGCGCCGCAAGGGCCCTCGCTCGCGAAGTGTGTTCACTCGTCCACGGCGACGACGAGACCGCGCGAGCTCAACGGATCTCGGACGTCCTCTTCGGAGGCGACATCTCGACGCTCAGCGAGGACGAGCTACTCGACGCTCTCAGCACCGCACCGTCGAGCGACATATCCAAGAGTTCGTTGACCGTCGGGATCCCACTCGTCGACCTCGTCGCCTCAAGCGGTCTCGTCCGCTCGAAAGCCGATGCGAGACGAGCTATCGACCAAGGCGGCCTCAGGGTCAACGGAGAAAAGGTAGATCGCAGTGACGCCCTCGTAACCCAGCTCGACCTCATGTATGGCAAGTACTTGATCCTGAGAAAGGGAAAGCGCAGCTATCACGTCGTAGCCGCACGGTGATGACCTACACGGACAAGCGGGCGTTTCGAGAGGGTCGCTTAGCGCACCTCATAGTGATCGTCCTCAGCATCGCCCTCGGCGCGTTCACCCTCACGTCGTGCGCCGGCGCCGACGAGCAAGGATCACCAGCGCATCGCGTCCAGACGTGGGTCGTCGGTACTGGATTCGCAAACTCAGTCGGAACGCTCAGAGCCGATTCGACTCGAATCGAAACGGTTATCAACGAGCACCACGGGAGTAGCGCGATCAGCACCGACTGTAGCGTTCTCGTCACCGACGCGTCCGCCGCGAACGACGAACTCCCGACCCCCGACCCCAAGCTCACCGGACTCCTCTCACGCGCCTACGCGCTCGAGGGCAGCGCCGGAACGAAGTGTTACGCGGCCGGCGCCGCGAACAAGTCGTTGCTCGAACAGTCCGCAAACGATCGATCCGCCGCGAACAAACTATTGAACGACGCCGTCGCCAGGATCGTCGCGATCACCGGCAAGACCGTCTCCACCACTACGACGACCCAGCCGTCATCGGGGGGGATCTTCGGTTGAATTCAGTCGACGACGCTCCAGATCCAGAAGATC
>JAJYQJ010000139.1 GCA_021794655.1 Actinomycetes bacterium
ATCTTTCGCGTTGCTGTCGCAACGTCGAGCGGTGCGGTCCCAGGAGAACGGCTTCTTCGAACGCGAGATCGTCCCGGTCGTCACGCCCGATGGGACGCTCGTCACCAAAGACGACGGCCCGCGTCCGAACACGACGCTCGAAGGTCTGTCACAGCTGAAGCCTGTGTTTCGCGAAGGGGGAACGGTCACGGCGGGAAACGCGTGCCCGCTCAACGACGGGGCGGCGGCGGTGGTGGTTATGAGTGACTCCAAGGCGAAGTCGCTTGGAATTCAACCGCTCGCTCGCATCGTATCTAGTGCGGTATCTGCCCTCGATCCAGAGATCATGGGTCTTGGACCCGTTGATGCTGTGCGTCGAGCCCTTGCGAGAGCAAACAAGACGGTCGAGGATATCGACCTCGTCGAGATAAACGAGGCGTTCGCGGCTCAAGTAATACCCGCGGCGAGACACCTCGAAATTCCTTGGGAGAAGCTCAACGTGAACGGAGGGGCGATCGCACTGGGCCACCCCTTTGGACAGACCGGCGCTCGCATAATGACGACTCTATTGAACGGCCTCGAGGACGCGGGAAAGTCTTTCGGCGTCGAGTCGATGTGCGTTGGTGGGGGACAGGGAATGGCGATGGTTGTGGAGAGAATCGGCTGAGCTACGAGGCCGTGCGTTCACGCTTCTTTGATCGCATCGGTCATCTCGGTGAAGATCGGGACGGGCCCGGGGTCGACGCCGGCTTCCCTCGCGAGATGGAGGGAGACGAAGTCTGCGGACAAGACGAGGTCGAACAGGATAGCGATACCGCTTTCGGCTTGTGACCAGAGCTCGACGGTACCGGCGACGACTTCATCGAGCGCTTCGGAGATGAACTCGAATTGACGAACGGCGGCCGGGTCCTCTCTTCGATGACGAAGCGCGATGAGCGTGACGATCTGGCGTGTGACGTCTCCTAGCTGTCCCCAACCGGCGATCTCGTGGAGAGACGCGTCGGGTAGGGATGAATAGAACGCGGGGGTTTTCGCGTTCTCGTTAACCTGATACTTCCAACGCATCGCGGCAACCGAGGCGACCCCCGAGGAGCCGTAGATCAAAGGGATGCTCCTGCCGATACACCGGGCGACACGTGCGGCGCTGCCGTGGTCGCTTGCGAGTTCGTCACGTCTCGCCAACAACCCCGAACAGGTCTCTTTGATCGCGGAGCTCACCCCATCGAGAACGCCGATCCGCTCCAAGACGACGAGAGGGGGAACACAGAGCGCCCCTAGAGCAGCTCTAGCCTGAGGGATGCCGCCCGGTACGACGAGGATCGGCAAGGCGGCGTCCACGGCTATGGAAGCTAACTCCCCACCTCTTGACACCACTACGACCGCGGCCCCAAGCTCGATCGTGCGCTTCACGGCGACGACGGTATCTTGTGAGTCACCCGACCACGAGATGGCAAGGACGAGGGTGCTAGGCCCGACCCACGTCGGCAGGTGACGGTCTCTTACCACTACGACTGGGACCCGGGCGGACGCCTCTGAGACCGCTCTTACGACCTCGCTCGCGAACGCGCCGTCCCCGGCGCCCAAGACGACGACCGCAGAGATCCCGGCCGCTCTGGGTAGCGACTCAGTCTCCAACGACGCTGCGCCATGTGCAGCTTCTCTAATCTGCTCAGGCAAAGAGGCCGTCGCGTCCCACATGTTCAAGGTGTCAAGCAACGAGAACGCGACTTTAACTAGGGGACGCGTCCGTTGGGCCTTTCCCGCCTCGAGCGTTCGAGCCCGTCTCGGGCACGTTCTCTGATTTGGCCTTCGCTATCAGCCGATCGTGCTCGGAGTCTCCGACTTCGCTCGACTCGTCGATCAGCATCACCGGGATACCGTCTCTTACGACATAACTGCGCTTCAGGCGAGGGTTGTAGAGAATCTCTTCATCTTCGAACCAAAGCAACGGCCCCTTGTCGATCGGGCACGCTAGAACCTCTATCAACAGCGGGTCGAGGGTCACTTTTCCATCTCCTGTCCGATAAGCTTTACGACGGTTTGACTATTGTGCCATATCGACACGGCGCTCTAGGAAAAACGCGATACGAGTTCCAACACCTCTTCAACTCTGGAATCGCACTCAGCCTTCGTTCGCGCTTCGACGTTCAAACGCAGTAGCGGTTCGGTGTTGGAAGGACGAAGGTTGTACCACCAGCCGTCGTGCTCTACGGTCAACCCGTCCAGGAGGTCGACGATCGATCCTCGTTCCGCCTCGAACTCTGCGACCGCGTCGACGACACCTGAGGGATCAAAGACCTGTGTATTTACCTCTCCGGAGTCCGCGTACCTATCGTATGGTGCGAGCAACGACGAAAGAGGCTGGTCGCTCAGGCTCAGTAACTCGAGCACTATCAAGGCAGCGATCAGGCCAGAGTCGGCTCGATAGTTGTCACGAAAGTAGTAGTGGCCGGAGTGTTCCCCGCCAAACACCGCACCGGTTCTTGCCATCTCATCTTTTATGAACGAATGACCGACCCTTGTCCTAATGCCACTCCCGCCACCTTCTTGAATCACTTCTCGCACGCAGTGCGAGCAGATCAAGTTGTACAGTATCGTCTCCCCGGGGTGCTTCCTTAACATCGAGGCCGCGACGAGAGCTGTTGTCAGAGACCCCGAAACTGGTTCACCTCGTTCGTCGATGAGAAAGACTCGATCAGCGTCACCGTCAAAGGCGAGACCTATGTCCGCGTGGCTATCGAGCACTGCTCGCTTCAAGTCGACCAGATTCTCTGGCTGGATCGGGTCTGCTGGATGGTTGGGGAATGTCCCGTCGATTTCGGGAAAAAGAACTGTCAGGTCAAACGGCAAGGAGTCCATCACGCGGGGTACGACTAACCCACCCATCCCGTTTGCGGTGTCAGCGACAACTCCAAGAGGCCGGAGAACTGAGACGTCTATGAACGATCTCACGTGGTCCGCGTAGTCGTCCAACATGTCGATCTCCTCGATCGATGCGTTCGTTGACGGTGACGCCTCGCCGGCACCGCCGACGTCGGTACTAGAACGTGGGTCTTTAAGTTGAGCGTCCGTCATCGATTCGATCTTGGTCAGCCCGGTGTCACGGCCGATCGGACGCGCCCCGGCGAGGCAGAGCTTTATGCCGTTGTACTGTGCTGGATTGTGTGACGCGGTGAACATCGCACCTGGTGCGTCGAGCTTGCCCGCCGCAAAGTACAAGAGGTCGGTCGAGGCCAACCCGAGATCACACACCGTTACGCCCTCTGCACGAACGCCGTCTGAGAACGCGGCGCTCAACTCCACTCCAGAGGGGCGCATATCCCTTGCTACCAGGACTTTTTGAGCTCCGCTGAACCGTGCAAACGCACTACCGATAGCTCGACACATATCCGCGTCGAGCTGGTCGGGAACCGTCCCTCTGATGTCGTATGCCTTGAAGACTTCGTGAGTTTCCCCCATGAAGCGGCCATCTTACCCGAGTACCTCTCGCACTACCTACTCGGCTCTCTCGACTATCGATCTAGATCAGCGAACTCGTTTCCTAACTCATTTCAAACACTCTTTCACCGATCGACAAACTAACTACTTCACTAACGAACGTTTGACTGGCAAACAGACCGCGTTGTGAAAGAGTTGACACACCTGCGCTAATAGAAGTTCACAAGACGCGTAGCTTTGCTCATTTTGTATGTAGGTGAAATCACCTATAGAAACGAGAGGTGCAAGAGCACAAGATAGAAGTAATGAAAGTAGCGATGACGCGGACTCGAAGAGCTTCGAAGGCCACAGACCGTGACCGCGGCGTCAGCCTCGTCGAAGTCATCATCTCGTTCACCGTCCTCTTGCTTGTGCTCGTGCCTGCAGCAAACTTGTTGGTAAACGTCATCGGCCAGACGGCAGACGCTAGAGACAAGTTGACGGCTATTGGGATCGCAGAGCAGTGGCTGGAGAAGCTGAACAACTCCGGGCCGCCAACCCCAGGCGGAATACCTACGACGGCTACTTCAATCGACGAAGGTCCCGTCACTCAGTCTGGCGTCACCTATCACGTATCTGCCGAGTTTAACTGGACAACTTACAACTCCAACCCGGACCTGTGCAGCTCTCACGTCGCTCCGGAGTTGCTCTTGCTCCAAGTGACCGTCGGCTGGGGACCCGGAGGCACCGGTGGCTATGCCCACAGCCTGATCGATACGACGATGATCAACTTCCCTCCCGCAGCCCTTCCAAAAAACGGTTTCTTGGGTGTGCAGTTGGTCGGCGACCCAGCTGGAACTATCGGCTCTGTAAACCCACCTCCGCCCGAGCCAAACGATGTCTCTGGCATACCGTGGACGAAGCGCGTCACATTTGTGCCGGTAACAGCGACGCTCTTGCCGATTACTTCGCCGCCGACGACGTATACTTTTTACCCACAGAACAACGGCTGCGCGTTCACTGAAGTTCCTCCGGGGAACTACGACATACAGGTGGGACCCGCTGGAAGCCCACCGGTGCCCGAGACGTTCACGGCGAGTGGCGGGTTGAGTGCTTCATTTCAGAGCTACAGTGCACCGTCTAATCCCGTAACCGTGTCCGTTAACGAAGTCACCGCCGTCGGTCCCTATCAGTACGACGAAGGATCGTATATCAACATCGCATTTCCAAACAGCACGGTCACCGAGGGCGGGATCACGTGTCCAAACGTCGCGAAGCTCCAATGCATCGTGACAGGACAGGCGCCCGAATCGACGTCGTCTCCCAACACCTCGCCAGTCGCTACTCTGAGTGTGCTATCGGGGACGTGGACTTCCATGGCTATGCCTGTCTCAATGAGCGCTCTAGAGTCGAGCGATTGCACACCGTCACTGTGTCTAAGCGTTGGCTACGGACCTCTATCGGGCGGCGGATACCAAGGTGCAGCTATCTACGCTTCCAGCTCGCAACCCACATCTTGGGCCCCGAGTCCGCTGCCCTCGGGTGTTGAAAACCTCAGTCAAGTCACCTGTCCCAACTCGACAACCTGCATCGCGATTGGATCTGGCTCCAACGGTGCACCCGTTGTGCTGGCTGGAACGGTTGCAGGAAGTTCACTCTCGTGGGTTGAAGACGCACTTCCTTCCAACGTAGCGAGCCTCTCTCAGATCACCTGCTCCGGCACGACAGCGTGTCTAGCTATTGGATCGACGGGTAACACAGCGGTGGTCATCTCTGCTTCCGCTACACCAGGGTTTCAGACCTGGGTTGAAGACGCACTTCCTTCCAACGTAGCGAGCCTCTCTCAGATCACCTGCTCCGGCACGACAGCGTGTCTAGCTATTGGATCGACTACTGGAACTCCCTCTCTGGCAACGGTTGTCGCGGGCAGCGTATCGCCAACTACTCAGACCTGGGTTGAAGACGCACTTCCTTCCAACGTAGCGAGCCTCTCTCAGATCACCTGCTCCGGCACGACAGCGTGTCTAGCTATTGGATCGACATCGAGTGGCGCCACAATCGTGTCTGGGGGTGTCACGACTACCTCTACTACTTGGGCCCAAGACAGCCTGCCGACCGCGTCAGCGACGCAGTCACCGATGTACTTCTCAGGAGTTGGGTGCTTCTCCTCGTCGTCAGGGTCTACTACGTGCGCGGCCCCTGGTGCTTCAGAGACCAGTGCATTACTCCTCTCCGACCCAACTCTCTCAGTTGCATCCAATAGCTGGTCGGACAGCTCTGCCTCGCTTGGGAACCTCACGGGCCTTTACGCATCAGGACTTCCAATATCTCTGAACAGCACAGAGCTTCCTTCGTTCTTCGTGGCGTGTGGACCTGGTACGTGTCCTGGGTCAATCGGTCCGCTGTTTCCGTTTGCCTCTGGCTACGAAGTGAGCGCTGCTAACTGCCAAGCCGAAAGCACCAACGCGTCACAGGCCCCGACCGTGCCGGGAGCCAACGGCGGGAGCGCCGCGACAGCGGTCCCTCCACTCGGCGTCGTCCCTATTCAAGTCGTCTCGTCGTCTGGAGCTCCGGTCGTGAACGCGTCGGTAACGTTGAAAGTGAACGATCCCTCAGCAACGGGCGCCAGTTGCAACGACGGCACCACCTACGCTCTTTCGCCAACCAACCCGGACGGGATCACATCGATGGCCACAATGTATGAAACCTATAGTGTCACCGTTAACGGCAGTCAGGTGGCAACCGTCACGGTGTCGCCGCTAGCCACGACGATCCAACAAGGGTCGTCTAAGGTGCGAGTTCCTCTTCCTGAACCAGTCCGGGTGGTCTTGTCATGATCAAGCTGAAACTCCCCCGAAGTACGTTCGACAAGACGACGACTAAAAGAAACCGGCCTCACACTCCAAAGAGTGAGCGCGGATACACGCTGATCGAGCTGATGATCGCTCTAGCGTTGTTCTCTCTTCTATTGGCCATTACGTTGCCCGTTGTCACGACGTTTTTCAATACGAATGCGTACGTAACCAACTCGTATAACAACCTGGACCAACTCTTACCCATATCGACAAACCTGCAAAGTCTGATCCGCTCTGCAGTATCCCCGGCGCCAAACATATCCGGTAGTCTCCAAGATCCGATTCCAGCTTTTGGGGTCTACTCGGGAGGTCAAGCAACCACACCTGGGCCAAACACCCAGTACCCTATCCAGGCCACATACCTCACCCCTACACAGGTCACGTTTTTCGCCAACACTGGAAACAACAACGGGCCGTCCTTGGTGGTGGCCGAGCTCGTTGGAACTACTTTTACAGTGTACGTTTCACAGGCTGTAGCCACCACCTGCCCGACTAGCTATACGTCGACAGCTCAGTGCAGCTGGGCTAGTCCACGCCCAATGATCACGGTTGACAACGTAGTCAATACGAACATCTTTAGCTACACCGTGGATCCAGAGACCGGCGGGCCTACCACTTCCTACACCACTGCGTCGGCCGATCAAAGTGAGTTCGGACCAAACGGCACAACGCAAACATGTGCGCCGGGGACAAGCGCATATCCTTACGAGAACTGCCCTGCTGGAGAGATCCAAAGTGTAGGCGTTGACTTGGTCGTAGACGTGGCTCCAAGTAACGGGCTTGCGGCACAACAAGATATCTCCACTTACGCACTTTCCACGTCTTCCCAGGCCTACCAACCAGCGGTCGGGTGAGAGGAGGTCAGATGTCTACAACCAGGTATGCACAGAGCCGAGGCCAAGCTGCACTATCGCTGGTTCTGGCTATTACGATCATGCTCGCCACCGGTGCTGGGATACTCGCAACCAACGCGATCCAGCACGATCCGCTAGTTCAAAACGATGTAGTGCAGTACTTTTCCTACAGATCGCTTGAAGCAGGCATGAATGCGTTCGTAAGCCAGGTCAACGCAGACCCCAACCTCATAAACTGCTCTTCTAGCTCGCAGCCTGGAGGCCAGTGCAACCCGGGCAACTACGAGACCTGGATACCAATTTCGCAGACAATTAACGCTGCGGGCGTAGTGCCACAGTGGTACATGTGGGGCAACCCGACACCTACTCCTGGCTCCAATCTGACGTCGGCACAGGTCCCAGTCTATGGAGCAGCTGGATATCCCGGACACATCGACTACGTGCAGTCCACTATCAACTTAAAGGCTGTTAACGGGTTTCTAACCCGCGTCTGGTGGTCCAACTTCGAGGCGACAGACCCTGCTCTTTTGGGAAACGCCGGGAAGACCTGTCAACTGAACTGGCAGAACGGCTACAACGGACCAGGACAGTACTGCCAACCGGTCTACTTCCAAGGCGGCGACCAGGTCTATGGCCCGATCTACTCGAATGACTCTATATACGTGCTCAACGATCCAACGCTCGGGGCGGTGCGTACAGCCGACCCAAACTGCCAGTTCGTTGGCAATCTAAACCCACCTACGCCGTGTTATAACTACCCCACCAGTAAAGTGACCCAGAGCAGCGCTGACCAAGCGAGCAGTTCAAAGGGGCACCCTATTGAGCCGCTCCCGCAAAGCGACTCGCAGCTCGCAGCGCTGGCCGCGTCCAACGTTAACGGTGGAGGATGCACGTACTCTGGGCCGACGACAATCACATTGGACCCGAACGACCAGATGACGGTATGGAGCCCAGATACCCCCGTTGGAGCCAAGAACGCAGCGGGGACAACCTGCTACAGCGGAGCTGGCAAGCAAGTGCAGGTGCCAAATGGGACCTACGGCAACGGGGTGATCTATGTCCAAACTGCCAGCTCGACTCCCTCGCCTTTGTCGCTGGGATGTCTCGCTGGAGCAAATCCATTCGACAACTACGTTAACTCGAGCGAGCCAAACGGACCGATGGCTCAGTGGATGCCAGCCTCGTATTCCTCCACCGGGAGTCCATATTACGACTGGCCAGGTGCAACGAGCAATCCCAACTGCGAGGCCGACGCTTTCGTGAGCGACGGCACAGGTAGTGGATCGGGCGTGTCTGGGCAACTGACGATCGCAGCGACCACCGACGTCATAGTGACAGGCAACCTCGAGTACACTGACTGTGGGTCCGGATTCAACAGCACCAACACCGGACCGTGCACGTACAATTCGGGTGGGATAAACGATGCTCTCGGATTGGTTGCCAATCAGTATGTCGTGGTTAACCACCCGGTCTATCCTTGCTACGCCGGTGGCTACGGCCAGCCTGGCGACTACAACAACGAGGCCTACTGCACACCAGTCGGGTATTGGACCAACTATGGACAGGGCGGCTACGGATACGGGTCCTACTCCTACGACGTCAGCCTGCCCTACTGTTCGAACTCCCAACTTGGAACTCCAGCTGCAGCCCTGTGTGATCCCGGACCCAACGTGACCGTCGACGCTGCGATCCTAGCGCTCAACCACTCGTTCGTGGTGAGCAACTGGTACGTGTGCGACGTCTATAGCTGTGCAAGCGGGAACGGCCAATCGGAAACGACTCTTAAGGTCTATGGCTCCATAGATCAGAACTACCGCGGGCCAGTAGGTGTGAACTATGGATCTTTCACGACTGGATACACGAAGTACTACAGTTGGGACTACAGGCTCTCCTATATCTCACCCCCCTACTACCTTTCCCCAGGCACCCCGTCGTGGGCGATTGTTTCGAGTTCAACGTCGTTCAACACCGCGACTCCAATGTGTGGCGCGAATCCTTGCCCGCAGCCGACACCATGAACTCCTCTCACCGGCATGACTAAGTTCCGACCCGCTTGTGTCGCAGCCGCCTGTACGCGCTAGCGACGAGGAGCGCGAGTGCGGCAAACGCGGTGCATGCGATGCCTAGATAGTTAGCTGGAGTCGCGCCGTAGGTGAGCGTTACTCTGTGACTCGTCGGGACTACTACCATTAGGTTGGGTGTCACCCGCCACGGTCCCCTCGCTCCGTGTGCGTGCCAGTTTGGAAAGTACGAGATCTTTACGAGTATCGGGGTGCCGGTACGCGACGTATCAAAGCTGATCGATTGATCGCCGTAGCGGACTCCACTCACAACGGCGCTACGCGCTGGAACGACCGGTGCGTGCATCCCAGAGTTGCCAACTCGTGGCCAACTCCGAGGACCCCCCGATGCGAGGTAGACGCTCCAACGAGCTGGGTCTTCGTACCACGCGACCGACGGCGCCAACCATGTTGGTTGCCCGGGGCCAACCCCTCTTAACACCGCTGGGTCGTTCGCCAACGGCTCTACGAGGGAGGAATTCTTCACTTCAAAGACAGACCAGGTAGTCGTCAGCTCCTGACCCGAAAACGAAGAGATCCAGGGGCCGCTTTGATCAACGAGCTTCAAGGCAGGGTCTGCCTTTGCGGCTTGGACTACCTCTGGGCTAAAAGCCATGAAGTACTTGACGCCGAGCATCTGAAGGTGCTCGACGCCGAGTTGAACGTTCAATGGCCCGTAGGGGAGACCGACCATCGGCTCCGAGGGGACGACGGAGAGCTCGGCTTGGTTCAAGAAGTGATACGGCGTAGTGGCCGACGACTCGAATAGCAACCCTTCCATCGAGTCGATACATCCGCCAGTCCAGTACGGCAGGAGCATCAACGCCATCGTCGTACCAAATCGTCCTTCGTTTGGGTTGTACTCCCACATCGCGCGGCCACATCCGTAACGGGATCCGACGTTCTTCATCATCTTCATCACCGCTCGATACTCGGGATAGGCGCGTTGGCCTTCGTAACCTACGTAGTTGTACTGTGCCCAGTTGCTGACCTGATTGGCTCCCTTTGGAGTCGGGAGGTCGTTTGCTGGAAGCACAAACGGCGTGACGACCACCGCGAGGACTCCTATCAGTCCCACGAGCGCCCCGCCAACTGCACCGGGCGGCCACCTGGGCGACGAAGGCCTTGGAACGCGACCGTGCGTCGCTAAGGGTAACTTCGCCTTACTTGCCTTCATCAAGACCGCCCATCTTGAGAGGCGTAGCCTCCGCCACCACCGAGCAACCATCGACGCGACAACTCCAAATCCCCAACCGGCGGCCAAGTAGATGCTCAAGATCCACAGCGGGAGGAGGCGGACGTTGTAGAGAGCACCCAACGGATCAAAGATAAGCCCGAGGGCACATCCACCCGCCAAGACCCCGATCATCAAGCCAAACCTGCTGCGTACGGCGATAGCGAGAAGCATAGCGAGACCCGCGATCACTATCGCCCACCAGTCTGCTTCGGGGAAGAGAAGCGTCTTGAAGTCGGTGAGGTTCTGATACCCCATCGAGTTTGAGTACGCGAGGTCTGAAGCGAAGGGAACGAGCCACCACCCCGACAAGAGGACCCCAAGTGCGACGGTCGAGCATCCCCACCACAGAGCTTGCAAACGAGTTATCCCTCCGCTCTTCTCCGGTGGGAGTTGACGTGTAAGTGATCCAATCGGGAGGCGGAAACAGTTGTCGTCGGTGGGCCTCCAACGACTCGGGAGTAGTTCGAACAGCGTCAAGATGCCCGCAGCGGCCATCGCGTACCAAGCGGGGACGATATGAGCCAAGATCGAACCACAGAGCACGAGTGCCGCCCAACCTCGATACTTGCCCGTTCGAATGCCCCTCGCGAATATGCCGATGAAGACCACCGCGAGGGAGAGGCTGAAGGAGAACGGGTACTCACCGGCCAGGGTTGAAAAGAGGTTTCCCCCATAGATTGTAAAGGTGTAGTCGAACAGGAACGGCAGCGTCGCGGCAGCGAGGACCGCCGGTATCGGCGGCTTCAGGCGAAACTGCTTCCCGCAGAACCATGCAGATATTGGCAACGTGATCGAGCCGAGGACGGTGACCCACTTGAACGCTATGCCGTAGGGAACGATCTGAGACCCAACTGCTGCAAAGAGGTCTGGGAGTATGAAGTAGAAGGTGTAGATCGGGAACCCGGCGAACCAGGCCGGGTCCCACCCGGTGAGCTGCCCGTGGGTTATCAGCGTCCACAAGTACGCGGGCATTATGAAGTGGGCGCCGGTATCGCCTCCTGTCGTCGTCGTGTTCGTCAACAACAAGTTGAGGTGAAGCTGCCAGAGCGTCACCGCTATCACGCTTGCGACCACTACAGCCGTCACAACTCCGGGAATCCACCTGGAAAGACCGCTGTTGCGAGGAATCCACGGATTCGAACGCTGCGAAGAAGGAGCGTCGTTCAAACGAGCGTGCCCGGGCCTGCGTTGACTCAGTGGATCACACCGCCTCTCGTCGCAAGGATCCCTACGACGGCCGTCAGGTTGAACGACGCATGGGCGATCATGTTCATACCTAACCTTCCCGTCCGGTAAGAGACGTATGCGAGCACCATCCCAAAGCCGGCCAACGCTGCGAGCTGCACCAACTCACCGTGTGCGAGCCCGAAGAGGAGGCCGTCGACTACCACCGCGGCCGCCAGCGCCCACTTTCTCTTGGCCGCGGTGCTATCTGGGCCCGGTGAGAAAAGCTTGGTGAGAGACTTGAAAAGTAGCCCTCTGAAAAACAGCTCCTCGAAAAACGGCGCCCCAAAGACCGTCAAGACCGCGATCAACAAGAACCCCCAACCCTGCGAACCACCGGTCAACTTCTGCGCCGGAGCGTTAAAGTTGTGGATGTAGCGGGCGAAAGGCGCGTACAAGATACCCACCATGAACTGCCCACCGATGCCGATAAAGATGCCGACCAAGTCGATCCATTGGAACCGGACTCCAAAGTCTGCGATCAAACGCTTCGTCCCCCTCACCCGGCTCGCTATCCACGGCCCTCCGAAGAATCCCACCCAAAGACCGAGGAGACTCGAGACGATGTACCACTCGGGTGGAGACGACATATCCGCTATCTGGGCAACACTGCGACCGTGCCCGAAAAGGGCCACCATCGCGTCGATCAGGATTAGCCCGGCAACGTTTCCAACCAGGAACCCGGCCAGAGCCATCGCGAACCAGAACCCGGCATCGCCCTTACTCCTCGGAGGCTGCGCACCTTCTAACGAATCCGAGTAGTCCGGAGGGGTGAACTGTCGGGGAGGAGGAAGCTGTGAGGGCGCGAACCAATATCCGGGGGGCCCATATCCCGGGGCGCCATATCCGGGGGGCCCATATCCGGGGGGCCCATATCCGGGGGGCCCATATCCGGGGGGAGGGTACCAGTAGGGCGGTGCGCCCGGAAAGTACGCTCCCGGTCCATAAGGGGGTGGTGGCATCCCGTAGGGAGGAGGTGGAGGCGGCATCCCGTAGGGAGGTGGCGGTATCGGCGGGTACGATCCTTGCGCTAGAGGCGGCCGGACAGCGTTCGAGTCGGGGGGGTCAACCGGGGGATTTCCGTCACCACCAGGGACTTCACTGTCTTCGCGCTGGGCGGCTCTGGGGTCGTCCCCGGGGTCGTCCCTGTAGTCTTCACTGTGGTCGTCTTGGGGAACCATCGCCAAAACCCTACCCCGCTCGCGCCCTCAGTATTAGGCGAGAGCGCACCGGTAACCATCGGGCTATTGGAGCACGTAGCATGGGAAGGTGAGTTCGCCAAGATCAGACCGCCAGCCACCACGCTCGCCGGCACCAGACGGTGGCAACCCGATGGGCCAGGGAGGCAACACCCAGAACTGGCGTTGGGTCTGGACCGTTCTCATCGTCGCCGTCTTGGCGGTACTGTTCCTGCCGTCGCTGTTGAACAAGTCGTCGGCCAAGACGATCACGTACTCGACCTACTTGAGCGACGTGAAGGCGAAGACGGTCTCGACTGCGACGATCGACAACAGTTCAGGCGTGATCAACGGGAAGCTCAAGAACGGAACCTCTTACACCTCCCAGGGCCCAAACCCACCTCTCGCGGGGGACGTGACCGAGATGCGCAAGGACGGGGTTCAAGTCAACTTCTCGACCCCGCCGACTAATTTCCTTGCGAGTCTGCTTCCCTACATCATCCTCTTTGGCGGTATGGGCCTCTTGCTGTGGTTCATCAGCCGCCAGACGAGAGGGCAGATGTCGGGGATCATGTCAATTGGTCGCTCCAAGGCCCGGCTTTTCAGCGAAGACCGCCCTTCGACGACATTTGAAGACGTCGCGGGATACTCTGGCGTGAAGCAGGAAATAAGCGAGGTCGTCGACTTTCTCAAGACTCCGGGGAGATTCCGAGATATCGGCGCGAAGATTCCGCGCGGCGTGCTTCTAGTTGGACCCCCAGGAACCGGTAAGACGCTACTCGCGAGAGCGGTGGCGGGAGAAGCGGGCGTTCCGTTTCTCTCGGTGAGCGGCTCTGACTTCATGGAGATGTTCGTCGGCGTCGGTGCGAGCCGGGTTCGAGATCTGTTCCAGACGGCGCGTAAACAGGCTCCGGCGATCATCTTCGTCGACGAGATCGACTCGATCGGCCGCAAACGTGGGGCGGGGTTAGGTGGCGGACACGACGAGCGAGAGCAGACGTTGAACCAGATGCTCTCGGAGATGGACGGCTTCGACCCCGCGGAGGGCGTCGTGATGATCGGTGCGACGAACCGACCCGACATCTTGGATCCGGCCCTCTTGCGCCCCGGGCGTTTCGACCGACAGATCGTTGTCCCGCTTCCCGACCTCGACGAGCGTCTTCCAATCCTCCAAGTCCACTGCAAGGACAAGCGTATGGGCCCAGACGTTGACTTAGAAGTTGTAGCTCGTGGGACCCCTGGGATGAGCGGTGCGGACCTGGCGAACTTGGTGAACGAAGCCGCACTCCATGCTGTAAGACGCGGACGAGCGATCGTTGAGATGGAGGACTTTGAGACCGCGAGAGACCGGGTGTTGATGGGACAACGACGAGAGAGCCTCGTGCTGTCGGGCGCCGAGAAGGAGCGGGTTGCGTACCACGAGGGTGGTCACGCCGTACTCGCTTACGTACTCGAGTTTGCCGATCCAGTTCACAAGGTGACGATCCTTCCGACCGGTTTGGCGCTCGGTGTGACTCAACAACTGCCGATGGAAGAACGCCACATCTATCCCCGCCAACACATCGAGGACTCACTGTGCGTTCGAATGGGTGGAAGGGTGGCCGAGCTTCTCGTCTACGGAGACCTGTCGACCGGTGCCGCGAACGACCTCGTCGGCAACACCGAGCTCGCACGGAAGATGGTCCGTGAATGGGGAATGAGTGACGAGATCGGACCGATGGCCTGGGGGTCCCAGGGACAGGTCTTCTTGGGTGAAGACCTCATGCACACCCGTGACTACTCCGAAGACACGAGTCGCGTCATCGACGACGAGGTCGAGCGAATCTTGAGATCCGAAGAGGAGCGAGCGACGAGAGTTCTGACACAACACCGGGCCGGGTTGGATGCGGTGGCAAAGTCCCTCTTGGAGCAAGAGACGATCGACGGCGCGGAGGTCGGGCGGTTGGTCGACGAGGCGTTCGGCCGCCCTGTCCACGAGTCCGGGGCCAAGTCAGTACCCCGCTTCAACGAAAACGCGAACGGCTCGGCGCGCTCGGTGAACGATAGTAATGGAACGAACGGCTCAGACCCCGACACGGCGACTGGAGCACGAGACGCGTCGGTCAAAGTCCCCGGGACACCTGTTGACCGAAGCGATCCAGGTGAGGACGGTTCGGATCAGACGCCGGCAGCCGACCGCCAGGCACAAGGGCCTTGGGCCCCACCAAAGGGTCCCCCTGCCTCAGGCGGCAGTTGGTCCCCGTCTCGCTGGCCGTTCTCCCGCTGACTCGCTCGGCCCCGACAGCCACCGCGGTTGTCGGCGGTCAATAACGCAACGGCACACCGGAGATCGTGACCACTCCACCCGCTCCCGCCGGGATGAGGTTTTCGAGCATCGCAACCGGCCCCGACGCTTTGATGACGAGCGGGTAAGGTCCTGCGGCGCTCATCACCGCTTGAGGGATCACCGTGAGCTCGCCGGGGGTGAGGCGAACGGCCACCGGGGGCTTCAGGGGAACGATCCCACTCGACGTGATGGAAGAGATGGAAAACGTAACGGGACGCGTCCCTGCGTTGTATACCGCGAGATCCAACGGAGTCGCGCCGGGGAGCGCCGGGGAACTCGGTGTCCCTGGAAATGGAATGACCCAACCAGATACAGCTAGGTAGCTCGGGACCGACGCGACGGCCGAGCCCCACTGGGGAACCGACGAGCCAAACGCTGCAGACATCGCGCGGCTGACGACGACGCCTGGGCCACCACTCACCGTCACGGTCGCGGAAAACGCGACGTTGAGCGGTATTCGACTCTGCGAACTCGTCACGAGCGACCACGCGGACTGGGCGGGCACGGTGTCGTTGAACGGAGCGACCGGCCCAGATGGTAGCTTCACCGACACCGTCACGTTCTCCGCACTCGACGAGGGGTTGAACACACTGATCGTGCTGCTCCCACCTGGCACGTCTTGTGACAGTGGCAACGTTGCACGCTGTGTCGTAGCGGGCGAGCCGAGTTGCAAGGAGACGCCCTGGATGCCGTTGCCGTTGGCTAGCTGGATCTCGTTGGCGACTATCCTGCCGGAGCGTGCGTACGCCGCGACGGCCACAGACGCGGCGTTTTGAACGTAAGTTCCAATCTCTTCTTCCACGAGTTGCCCGGCGGGGACAACGATGCCTTCAAAAGGCTGTGGTTGGATCGCTCCTTGTTGGGTGACACACGTCAAGTCAACGACCGCGTTGGTCGCCGCCGGGTTGTACAACGACACAAGAAGCCTGCTCCCACTCGCCGTCGACCCATCGGCGAAGTACCATGTCGAACCAATCGTAGACGAGCAAGGGGACTCGGACCAGCCGTTTGGGCCAGAAACAACTTGAGTTGCGACGACGCCGCCACCGTTCACTTCAATCCTCGTCGCGACCCAGTTCCCTTGAACTACTGTGTCTGGGACGAAGGAGACCTCGGCGAGGGCCGGTAGCACAAACTTTTTGGACTGTGATACCCCTGAATCGTTCACGACGTGGGCTGAAGCGACGAGTGGGTCCCGCGACGTGTTCGTCAAGTAGACGGTGCTATTTGCTATCCCGGTGGAGTTCCCCGTGCCGCCGGCGCAGTACCAACTCGAAGACTCCGACGAAAGAGGAGCGCCAACCGCGGCCAAAGTCGGCGCGGGCACAGGAGTGCTTCTCACGCCGGCGATGCGGTCGGCGAGTCCAGCCCCGATAAGTACGACGATGACGAGGAACAGGATCGGAAACCTCTTTACCGTCGGCCTGTGGGAAGGAGGCCTTCTTGAAGTCGAGCCTGACTGAGCGCCGTTCACTGCCCGCCCTCGACACTGCCGGCTCTTTTTTTCCCTGCCCTCTTGGTCCCTGCCCTCTTGGTCCAATAGTGGCGTAGTGGAACCCACCACCAGTTGAGCCAGCGGCGTCGTTCGAGCAACACCCCCGCGACGACCAACCACGCGAGCACCTCGAACGCGATACCGACTTGCATCAACGGGCTGGAACTGAAGGTAAGGACTGCACTACCGGAGTTACGTACCTGATACTGTGACCCCCAGCCAAACGCGCGGGTGTTCTTCACGATCGCTCCGTTGACCGACAAGTTCCATCTCGACGAAGGTGCGTACGCAGAGACGACGGTCCCAGGGCCGACGTGGCCACTAAAGGAGGGACCGCTTAAGGCGGCGGGAAGGACTGGTCCAAAGCCGGCGAGATCACTAGAGACAGGAAAGTACTCTTTGTTCCTTGAACCATGTGGAACAGGGTTGAGTGGTCTCTGTGCTCGTACCGGGACTGCCTCGGTGTTTACAAACAGATCGATCCCCTGGCCCGCAGAGACCTCCTTGAGGTCGACCTGCTCTCTAAGCGACGGGAGTAGCGAGGGAGGCGGTGGAACCGGTGGTGACGCTTGCACGCCCGGTATCGAAGGTGCGACCGATTCGACGACGACGACGTAGCGAACTCCTGCCGGCGCGAGGAGGCGACCTATGTGGATCGTCCTCCCACTCATCGCCATTAAGACCGCGTCGCCGAGCTCACTCGCGGGGCCCGGGGAAGCTGGGGCGAAGATCGAGTACGAGTCGGGCGAGCCACTCTGTGTCGTCGCATACGAGAGACCACGGCCCAACCCCCAGCCGGCGACCGGCATTGCCGCTGGATCGCCCAGCCAGAGCACTCGAAACTGACCCGGAGCTCCGACGTTGGGGATCGAGGTCACCTGATCGCTGTAGCCGATCGACGCGAGTCCCCATCGACCTCCGCCTGACGCTGCGATCACCGGCAGGAGCCCGAGCACGATCGCTACCAGTGCGAGGACGGAGAGAACTTGGCGCCATCCGAAGTGGTAGTCCGAAAGGTCCTCTTCGAACGCAGAGATTCCGAGTCCTACACAGGACGCGACTGCGACCGCGGCTGGAACGAGGACGACCCCGATAGCCGGCGAAAACGATCCCATCCATCCTTTGGAGACAGCCAACGCCAGGACCCATGAGAAGCAACCGACCGACCACAGACGCCCCGCCAACGATAGCCGCTCGTGCTTTGCGATCAACAGCGGAAGCAACGCCGCGGCGACGAGTCCCCAGATCAGCGGAGACGACGGAACGCCTTCGGGTCCCAACGCGAAGCGCGTGAGATCAGCCCACCCCGGCGTCGACGCCGCCGCACTGAGAAGTCCAAATACGCCAACCGCTTGCCTCCCCGAGAGCACGACTCCAACGACCCACGGCGCACACAAGACCGCGGCGACGACCGTCGCGAGCAACGCTGCCGCGACGACCCGTATTGAACCGCTCTTGTCCCCGACGAGAACGGAGCCGGCGACGATCGCGACGGCGCAGACCAAGACGACGGGGGCGACCGCTGGTGCGAACGCCACCGCGATCGCCTCTACGACGCCCAACTTAACGGCGACAAGTACGAGACTCTTGGAAGAAGCGGCCGTCGACTGTTCGATCCGGCCGGCACTCAACAGCTTCGAGACGATCCAAGGGACCGCCGCATAGGCGACCAAGTCGTCGAGGCGGCCCCGGTTGAGCGCGCTGAAATAAAGAGGGAGTGCGAAGTAGCAAAGAGACGCGGTCAAGCGTGCTCGCGGCGAGCACAACGGTCGTAGCAGCCTGGCTATGCCGAGTACCCCGAGCGGCAAGCACGCGACGACGATCGCTGTGTGAGCGAGCCCCATCGATTGGAACATCAACGTCGCGACCAACGCGATGACCGCAAACCCCGGCGTTGCGGGCGCCGTCGTACCGACGCCGGCCGGCTGCCAGCCGGCGACGAACTCGTGCCAGGTGGTACTAAGCGCTGCGAGGTGCGCGAACTGACCTATCGCAGGGAGCCCCCCGGAGATGATCCCTCGAAAACCGACGATCGCGACGAGGATCGCTAGCGCCCAAACGACGAGCCTGGAGCGGTGGGTCAAGAGAGGCTGCCCGCGCTTTTTCCTCCCGAAACGATCCAACCCCGATCGATGACCGAGGTCGTCGAGTTCGTCAAAGTCGGAGTCTTCAGAGAACGCCGAGCCGACGCTACCGGTCAGTACCGGCTCGTCTGGAACCCTGCCGGACTCCTTAGACCTATCGCCTCCGCGCTCAGCGCGTGAGCAACCGTGGGCGACGTCGAGGCCCTCGTGAGTGACGCGCGAGAAGTACGTGCTGAGGCGGGCGCTCCCACGCAGTTGGAGACGACGAAGCTCGGAGTCCGAGACTACCCGAGATGCCTTGACGGCCTTGCGGCGTGCTCGGACGTCGGCGAGTCGCGTCAAGTTCCACACCCACGCCGACGAGATCGCCTTTGCGCGAGCGCTGTCACCGACGGCCAACGAGACGACGAGCTCGCCGAGCGCGAGCAAGAACGCCTGAGGCAGGACCGAGAGCAGCTTGGCCCGTTTGTAGTTCTTGAGCACCGCGCGCAACTCGTGGCGCCTCTGAAGGGCCTGCAACGTCGTAGCGAGCTCACCTGCGACAAGGGGGGTTGTGTCGCGCGTTCCGCTCGCAATTCCCTCGAGGTGACGAGCACGCGCCTGTGGCGCGACGACGACACGGGCGCCCGTTATCTGTGCGCGCCAGCTGAGGTCGAGGTCCTCGCCCATCGCGACGATCCCGTCGTCGTAACCGCCGATCTCTACAAGTAGATCTGACCTCACGAGGTTGAGCCCACCTGGTGCGACAAAGACGTCTCGCACGGTGTCGTGCTGACCGTGGTCCACCTCGTCGGGGCGTACGCGTTCGACTACCGCACCGGTCTTGTCTGCGTTCATCCCGACGTGCAGCAGGCGAGACGGATCGTCGAAGTGAACTATCTTTGGCGTAACGATGCCGGCGTTCGAGCGATAGGACTCCTCCACCATTAAATGGACCGCGTCGGGATCGGGAGCGCAGTCGTCGTGACACAGCGCAAGAAACGCCGCACCTTCGACCATCCCGATTGCCTCGTTGATCGCCGCACCAAATCCCGCGTTCGTTTCGAGTCGCCTGACGAACGCTCCAGGCAGGTGACGGGCGATCGTCTCGGTGGGATCCTCGCCGCCGGAGACGAGGACGAGGACCGAGAGCTCCTCGTAGTCCTGTTGGGCCCACGCCTCCAAGACCTCGTCGAACCACGGACCGGGGTCGTGGGCCACTATCACGGCGACGACGGCCGGCGCCCGGACGTCACTCATCTCTTAAACCTCGATTGGGGGCACCGGGGACACCGGGGACACCGGGGACACCGGGGACACCGGGGACAACAAGAGCGAAGCCTCCTAGATTTGGCGCAGGTATCAACAAGGTAACGAGGCTACCGGCTCCAGGCGGGTCGTATCGCCCAGCGGCCCCACACGCTTCCGGAGCAGAGTCGCACGCCTCCGAAGCGGTCTGGACTGGGAGAAGAACGAGTTTAGAAGGGGGTGCTTGCAAATGTTTATGTTTTCATATACACTTGTAAGAGCAGAGAGAGTAGCCCGGGTCAGAGGCTCGTCCAACCGAGGCGGTTCGCGAACCTGCGTGGCCCCAGATGAGAGGAACGAAATAAATGCCAGAGTTAAACGACATCAACTTGAGCGACGTCACGAAGACCGCTTCGAAGTTCGTCCGCGATCTCGCCTACGTCACCGTCGGCCTCGGGGTTCTCGGCGTCCAAAAGGCCCAGGTACGACGGGTAGAGATCCAGCGTAAGCTGGCAAACGACGCTTCGTGGAGCGACCGTATCGACGAAGTGCGTGAAGCCGTGTTCAACCAAGCCCACCACGTCGACACGATCGTCGAGTCTGCGGTGAACCTATTCGAGACGACGATAGAGCCCTTAGAGGACCAGCTCCCGGTGAGCGCTAAGGAGCTCTCGCAGAAGGCCCGCGAACAGGCTCGCCATCTCCGGTCTCAGATCCGCGACCTCGTCCTGCCCGCCGCCTGAGCGGCCGGCGACGGCGTTTAGCGCTCTCCGGAGACCCTTTAGCGGCCGGCGACCCTTTAGCGGCCGGCGACCCTTTAGCGGCCGGCGACGTGGTCTCTCCAATACGAGATCACGTCGCGCAACGTCTCTTCGAGGGGAATCTCCGGCTTCCAGCCGGCGAGTTCGCTGATCCGCGTCGGATCCCCGCACAAGACGGGGACGTCGACTGGGCGCACGAGGCTCTCGTCGGTGACGAGTTTGAGATCGGCCGACGAGAGTTTGAGTAGCGCCTCGGCTATGTCGAGGATAGCTACGTCTCGTCCGGAACAGACGTTGTAGATCTCGCCCGGCGCCCCCACCTCGGCGAGCCCCCGGTAGGCGCGGACTACGTCGCGCACGTCGGTGAAGTCCCGCCTCGTCGAGAGCGTCCCGACCGCGATCGTTGGGGCGCCCGAGAGCGCCGCCTCGACGATCCGTCGTGAGAGGGCGGAGACCGCGAAACTAGGCGCCTGGCCCGGACCGACGTGGTTGAAGGGTCTCGCGACCACGACCGGTTGGCCGTACCCCCTCCACGCTTGTAACGCGACCTGTTCGGCGGCCGCCTTGCTCGCCGCATACGGGGTCACCGGTGCGACCGGAGCGGTCTCATCGACAGGGAGCATCTCGGGAGCTATCGACCCGTAGACCTCGGCGGAGCTGATCACGATCACTTTCGTGTCGCCGCCGCTACGTCGTGTCGCAGCTAACACCTCGGCCGTACCCAAGACGTTCACTCGAAGCACCTCGCTTGGAGAGTCCCAACTCTCTCCGACGTGTGATAGGGCCGCCAAGTGGTAGACGACGTCTGGAGCCGCGTTCACGATCGCAGGTCCGATCTCTTGTGCGTTCGCTACGTCGGTCTCCTTGTCGATAACGACGACCTCGTCTCCACTGTCGCGAAGATGCTCGACCAGCCACTTACCGACAAAACCTTTGCCTCCCGTTACGAGTGCGCGCACACAAGCACCCTAGCGAACCTGGAGGCTACCCGTACTTCAACGCCTTCTCGTAGGCTTCGATGTGTCGCTGCGCGCTCGCCTCCCACGTCAAAGAAGCAGCGATCTTCAGTCCCAACTTCCGGCGGGAACCTCGAACGTCGGAACTCTCGTTACCAAAGAGTAACGCCTCCAACGCGCAGATAAGATCCCTCGTCGAACCCGGAGCGACGAGTCGGGCGGCCCCACCCGCTAGATCCGCCATGACGCTACCCTGCGTCGTCACGAGCGGCGCACCGCACGCGAGCGCCTCGACCGCCGGCAGTCCAAACCCCTCCTCCTCGGGCGCGTAGACGACGGCACTCGCGGCACGAAGAAGGGCCGGCACCGCGGTGTCGGGGACGTAACCGGTGACCACGATGCGCTCCCGGCTTCTCGATCGAGCGATCGCGTTCTCGATCTCCGCGGTCCCCCACCCCTTTTGACCGGCGAGCACGAGGGTCACCTCGCGATCTCGCGCGCTCAGCGCGCCGAACGCCTCGACCAACGTGACGATCCCCTTCCTCGGCTCGAGCGTCCCGACGTAGACGATCATCGCGCGATCCGCGTCGAGTCCGAGGGACCTGAGTTCAGCTCTGTCGCCGTCGAGGTCGCCCGCTCCGGGCGAGAACCGCTCGTGGTCGATCCCGTGGGGAACGACGACCACTTCCGCCCTCACGTCACAGACGGCGTCGAGGCGATCCGCGGTCGCTCGGCTGACACATACGATCGCGCTCGCCCGCTCGCTCGCCGCTCTTATCGCGTGACGAAATAGAAGCACCTTGCTTCGCTCGTGGAACTCAGGGTGGTCAAAGAACGTCAAGTCGTGGACCGTCACGACGACGGGAACCCTCGCACGCTGTGGCATCGTGTAGTGCGGGCTGTGGTGAACTCTTGGAGCTCCCCCGGGTGATCCGAGCACTCTTGGAAGCTCCACCTGCTCCCACATAAGCCTCAACGCTCTGTTCGTCGGAGCGATCGGCAAGACTTCGCGCACACAGCCATCTCGTTCGGAGGCGAGCTCGCGCCAGCGGTCGGCGTCGCTCTTACGAGCGATCAACGTGACGTCGACGTCGTCCCGTTTCATAAGCGCCTTCGACAGCTCGCGCACGTAGATCCCCGCTCCGGCCGGATCGGTCGGAACGGCACTCACGTCAATCGAAAGATCCAGCCTGCCCCGCGTCCGGCCACGATTGAGATCTCCGACCGACACCGCATCGAAGTCCTCTCTCATCCAAGCGTCTTCCAGATATCTACGTGCTCGAGGGCACAGCGCCTCCACGTCCTACTCGAGGCCAGCTCGCTCCCCGCTTCAATCAACTCAGCACGAACCGAGTCGTCGGTGCTCGCGACTACGATCGCGTCGGCTATCTCGTCTACGTCCCTCGCGTCCACGCTCAGCGCGAAACGACGTCTCGGCTCCGCCTCGTCGCCGCGAGAGAAGTCCCCCGCTCGATAGCTGACACTTGGTACCTCGGAGCTGACGACCACCGGCACACGAGACCTCATCGCCTCGAGCGGTGGCAGGCCGTAACCCTCGACGAGGGGAACGTAAACGAACGTCCTCGCGAGACGGTAAAGCCCGGCAAGGATGCTCAAAGATACCGGACCGAGGTACACAACGTCGACCGCCCCAGGTTCGCGACCTCCCCAGCCTCTTGGCCCGACGACGACGAGGGGAACCTCACCGCCCAACGCACTCGACGCGGCCCTATATGCTTGAACGAGTCCGGCGACGTTCTTCCTCGGCTCGAGCGTCCCGACGCTCAGGAGGTAATCACCTTTGACACCGCGACGTTCCAGAAGCGATCGCGCCGCGTCGACGTCGGGCGGAGGAAGGTGGTCGGCCCCCTCTGTCATCACGCTTATCCGATCTTCTCGCGCCCCTGCGTCGATCACGTCACGTGCGGTCGCAGCCGAGGGAACGACGAGTACCTGCGCGCTAGCTATCGCTCGGCGCAGCGCACTCTCGTGCCACGAACGGCCCCGCTTCGTCGTCGACTCCGGATATCGCCTCCACGCGACGTCGTGGACGCAGACGACCAACGCCTGGGCCCCGCCGGCGCCCCTGCCCCCGCCGTCCAGCGACGACCCAACAACGCCGGGAAACGCCGTCGAGACCGAGTGGACGACGGGAAAACCCTTCGGTGCGCTCACCCAACCGTGGTCCCACGCTCTCGTGAGCACGCGGCTCGGCAGCCTCGATAACTCCGTCGTAATCCCGAACTCCTCGAGCGGGTCTCCGCTCCTCGGCGCATCTGAACGTCGGCCCGAGACGGTCCCACCGAGGCGACGCCCGAACCTGCTCGCGTGCAAAACAACTTCCACACCTGACGGCCCCTCGAGCGTCGAGAGGCCCTTTATGAGCCCTCTCGCATAGGTGCCTACCCCACCGGGGACACGTCGTCGAAGCTGCTCTACAACGAGCAGCACTTGAGACGCTCCCCTCGGCGACTTGCGACCGTCCGCGACGGCGTCCGCCGGCCTCTCCACTATCGCCTCACCACACTCTTCGCCGCGTCGTGGTAGAGCGCGTCGAGTCCTTCGGCGCACTTCTCCCACGAGAACTCGCCCGCACGCCGAAACCCTTTACCCACAAGGTCGTCGCGGCGCTCCTTTGAGTCCAGGACTCCCGCCAGCGCCTCACCGAGTGCCTCTTTATCGCGCGGCCCTACCAACACCGCCGCGTCACCGAGAATCTCGGGGATCGACCCCGAAGACGTCGCGACGACCGGAACGCCGACCGACATCGCTTGGAGCGGGGGGAGTCCAAATCCCTCGTACAGCGACGGGTACGCGAGTAGCGACGCGCGGCCGATCAGCCCCGCGAGCAGTTCGTCGTCGACCCACCCGGTCCTAAAGATCCGAGAGGCGAACCGAGAGGCCCGGATCGACGAGTCGAGTTGCTCACTCCCCCACCCTCTCGGCCCCGCCAAGACGAGATCGACGTCGTCACGCTCCTCTGCTATGAGGGAGAACGCCTCTACGAGCCCGCATAAATCCTTGCGCGGCTCGGCCGTGCCGACCGAAACGATGTAGCGTCTCGCCGGCTCCAACTCACGCCCGCTCTCTTCGTCGACGACCCTCAGCCGCCCCCTCGCCTCTGGGTCCGTCGAGTCCGCGGAACCGGCCGAGCCCGCCGGGGGAAACGGTGGGACGCCGAGATACACCGTCCTTACTCTCTCCGGATCGGCTCCGAACGCTTCGACGACCTCCTCTGCGATAAACGTAGAGTCGGTGTGAACCCAAGCTCCAGATCGAACTGCCCTGCGAATTGCTTCCGGGTAGATCAACGTCGCCGGGTTGCAGAGTTCTGGAAAGTGAAGTGGGGTCAGGTCGTGGACAGATACGACCCGTGCCGAACGGAGCATCGGGGGAACGACGAAGTTGGTCCCATGGACGACGTCGTGATCTTTCAAGAACCACTCTCCCGGTGGAAACTGCGACCGGCTCCAGCACCAGTGCAGAGGCCTCGCAGGCATCGGTCTCTGTCTCGACGACACCGATCCGGGAAGGCTCGCCGCGATCGAAGCGCGCCTCCTCCAGCTCACCGCGAACGCCGATACGATCAACGACTCCCGTTGCGAAAGCTCACGGATGATCTCGCGACACATAACCCCGATACCGGTCAGCGGGGCCAACAGAGGTGTCGCGTCGATCGCGACGCAAAGACGCCGTGGATCGGTGCGGGTAGTTCGACTCAACGGCCTCCCTCCTCATTAGACGTCTGGACCAGTCGTCTTTGTCGGTGATCCACTAACCTAGGTGCTCCAAGAGATCCAGCGTACCGTTACCCACCGGTAGCGGGTGACCTGCGGCGAATCGCGTCGATCACGTCGTCGGCGAAACTCGGCCACGCCGCGAGCGCCCACGGCCCGAACGTGCGGTCGCTCAACGCGCCGCACGACACCCCCGCCTCCGGGTCGACCCACAAGAAACCTCCCGCTTGGCCGAAGTGACCAAAAGTCGCCGCGCTGTTCGTCGCTCCGGTCCAGTGTGGGACCTTCATATCCTTCAGCTCGAACCCGAGCCCCCAGTCACACGGCCTGAGCAGCCCGATACCGGGCAGTACGCCGTCTAATCCACCAAACGCGACGGTCGTCGCCACCGCGAGCGTCTCGCGCGATATCAACGTCGGCTCGAGTAGCTCCCGACCGAGCGCCATGAGATCCGCCGTACTCCCTCGCAGACCGTACGCGGCGGCCTCAGCTGTCGAGTTCGACGGCGCCTCGACTCGATCCATACAGAGCGGGTCCAGAACCGCCTCCTTTAGGTAGCCAGAAAACCGGATCTGAGATCGCGCCTCGAGGTAGGACCCGAGTAGCGAAAAACCGGCGTTCGAATAGATCCGGCGCCGTCCCGGCGGAGCGAGGACACGGCCGTCCGGCCCGATCCCCGACGCGTGTGCCAAGAGGTGCGCAACCGTAGAACCAGGGGGGCCGAGAGGATCGTCCAAGCGCAACGTCCCTTCTTCGACCGATACGAGAATCGCGAGCGCCGTGCAGAGCTTCGTCACCGACGCCCACTCAAACACCAACTCCATCGACCCCGACGAGCCGACCAGCTCGACTTCTCCCTCTGTCCCGTCACGGCGGGCAACGACGAACGCTCCCGCGCTGTGAACCGGCCAGTCCTTTAGCGTCTCGGTCGCGTCCATCCGATCCACAGCCTAACCCAGCTCGTCTATTTATCTGTCCCACAGAAGAGCGCGTAGGATGTAAGCGTGATACTCGCGTTGGCGGGCGGCGTCGGAGCCGCGAAGCTGCTAGCTGGGATGGTACGCGTCGTTCAACCCTCCACTCTCACCGTCGTCGCAAATACGGGTGACGACATGGTCTTACACGGCCTCCACATCAGTCCGGACCTCGACACGTTGCTCTATACCCTCGCCGGGTTGAACAACGCCGAGACCGGATGGGGTGTCGCAAACGAAACCTGGTCGGTGATGGACTCACTAGAAAAGCTCGGGGGCCAGACCTGGTTCCGCTTGGGCGACGTCGACTTGGCGACACACCTTTATCGAACTCAAAGAATGACCGAAGGCGCGTCACTGAGCGAGGTGACCGCTGAGCTCTTCGAGCGCCACCACGTCTTAGCGCGGGTAGTGCCGATGTCGGACTCCCCCGTGCGTACCCGGGTCACAGTCTCTGGAACTACCTCCGGCGACGGTTGGTTTGGAACGGGTGGAGAAGAGGTAGAGTTCCAGGAGTACTTCGTACGCCTCGCCCATCGCGCAACCGTCTCCGCTCTGCGATTTGACGGCGCAGAAACGGCGTCACCTGCCCCCGGAGTACTCGACGCGATCGCCGCCGCGGACCAGATCGTCGTCTGCCCGTCGAACCCCCTCGTATCTATCGGACCAATTCTTGCCGTTCCAGGTATTAAAGATGCCCTCATCGCGAGAAGAGACGACGTCATCGCTGTTTCACCGATCGTCGGCGGCAGGGCGTTGAAGGGGCCGGCGGATCACATGATGGCAGAACTCGGACACCAACCGTCGTCCCTTGGAGTCGCCCGTCTCTACTCCGACTGGGTCGCGACGTTGGTCGTGGACGAGCGCGACGCGCACCTTCGAAGCGAGATCGAAGACGAAGGCCTCGCCTGCATCGTCACCGACACAGTCATGACCGACGTCGACGTCGCGGCCAGAGTCTGCTCGCAGATAACCGCCACACGAGACGGTGACGCCGTCCTCCGATGAGAGATGCCGGCGACGCACCACCGGGCTCTTTGAGCGTGATCCCTGTGACCGCTATTCCTCCGGTCCAACCAGGTTCCGACCTCTCAGATCTGATATGTGCCGCCCTCTTGCCTGCCAACCCGGGCGGTCCCGAACTCTGCGACGGAGACGTCGTCGTCGTCACCCAAAAGATCGTCTCCAAGGCAGAGGGTCGTATCGTCACTATCGACACCTCCGATCCGCTCGCGAAGTCCAAGATCGTCGAGTCGGAGTCCGTCCGAGTCCTCAGGCGACGTCGTGATCTGCTCATTACCGAAACGAGACACGGATTCATCTGCGCTAACGCCGGCGTCGACCTCTCCAACGTCGACTCAGGTACCGCCGCGTTGCTTCCAGTCGACCCCGACCGCTCCGCGAGGCGCCTCAACTCCGAGCTCAAACGACGATTGGGAGTGACCGTCGGCGTCGTCATCTCGGACACGTTTGGCAGGGCTTGGCGAAACGGGGTGACAGACGTAGCGATCGGCTGTGCGGGAGTGTCGGCCGTACTCGACCTTCGCGGACACGACGACGCTCAAGGCCGCACGCTCACAGCGACACAAGTCTGCGTCGTCGACGAGATCGCGTCGGCCGCCGAAATCGTGATGGGAAAAGACCGCAACATACCTGTCGCGATAGTTAGGGGAGTCCCGCGGTCGTGGATGGGGAGTGGATCAGTTTCGGATCAAGTCATCCGGCGACCGTCCGACGATCTCTTCCGCTGAGAACACGACTTGGGCCTTAAGACTCGACGAGTCACCATCACGACCAGTTGAACCCTCCGTCGCTCTCTTCGCACAGACCAGTGCGACTACGGCGGTCAACGATATGCACGCGTCTCGCAGGAGCCCTTCGATTGGATCTACGGTACTTCTGTACCATCGATACGCCTTCAACGAGACGTCGCCCATGCCAAGCGAGATGATCGCGTTCGCATAGTCGACCACCCCGACGACCGCCAAGATAGCGAGCGTCCACGCCGGCCAGTTCGATATCAGCGCCAAGACCAGTAGCCAGAGCACGTACTGGGGTGAGAAGTCCTTGTTGATGATCAAGAACGCCGCGAACCCAATCGAGGCGGCGAGTTCCGGGGTCATTGCGCCAACTCTCACCTGGTTCGCGAGTACAACACCTATCGCGCAAACTACACCACCTTCTATCAGGTCCACATAAGAGACGGCAGGTACGGCGACCTTTCCCAACAACGCTATCTCGTAGAACACGCCGCTGTTGGAGGCCCGCTGCGCGTTGAACGTGAAGAAGTCGGCCCATCCGCGAAGATTCGCGACCATGAACGGCACGTTGATCACGAAACCGGTGACGAGTGCGGCAACTCCCATTCTCGTCGCAGCTCTCCTCGCTGTGCCTTTACGCTCGCGACTCCAAGTAGCTACCAGGCAGTAGACAAGCACGACTATCGGAAACCACTTCGAAAAGACTCCGAACGCAAAAACAACTCCCGCTAGCTCCCACCTCTGCCTCCTCCACAAGTGCCAAGCCAGGAGCATGAACGAGATCGCGAGTAGGTCCCAGTTCAACAAGGAGTAGACGAGCAGGAGCGGAGAGACCGCAAACAGCCACGCTAGCCTCAGCCCAACTTTCGGCTCTTAGGAGAAACACTCCTGGTAGGGGGTGTGCATGTTCTTTTTTTGGACACTACAATCTACCAACCACTCTGTGGTGCCTTGGAAGCTTGTCCTTGACCCCTAAGGCG
>JAJYQJ010000113.1 GCA_021794655.1 Actinomycetes bacterium
CCACTCTGCGTGCACCCAATCGACCGCCTGATCCCAGAGAAGAGCGGCAGTGTGATGTGCATCGTGTGCTCGCCGGTAGTTCGCTCCTGAGAGAGTGATAGGGACAGCCGCTGTGCGTAGAACCTCGCTGCTCGTTGGTGTCCCGGCTGGTACTACGATCATATGTTCGATACTACACCACGGGTGTATCAATTCGTGCAACGGTGCTCACTCATTTCGCCGTCGGCCCTGACCCCTCCCTCACAGAAGGGGGTTGCGGCCGCGGTCGCTCAATTGACCAGCTCGCCCACTCCCTCCAGACCGCGACACGGGCAGAACGCGACGGCGCAGGCGAAGAGGTTATCGTCGCCTCTTTGTGTCACGACATCGGAAAAGTCGTCTCCGTATTCAACCACCCTCGCATCGCCTGCGAGGTCCTGCGGCCCTACGTGAGTGACGACCTACGTTGCGTGATTCAAGCGCATCAGGACTTCCAGGGGCGGCACTACTACTCCCATCTCGGGATGAACCCCGACGCCAGGGCCCAGTACAGTGAGTGCTCATGGTACGAGATCGCCGAAAAGTTCGCCGACGACTGGGACCAGGTCAGCTTCGATCCCGACTATCCAAACGAGACCTTGGACCACTTCGAGCCGTTAGTACAGGACATCTTTTCCCGGCCGCGATCACTTTGACCCACATCCATCCCGCGTCTCGCATCGAACTCAACCCCGTCGAACACGGCTACTCCGTTAGACAGGGCGGCCTCGTCACACTGGCCCAACCCGGGTGGTTTCGTTGAGCGCGACGAGCATACGGGCACGCTCTCGACTGCGTGATCTCCAGCGGGTCGCAATCGACGTCGGACGTCGTGACTTTGCGAAGCGTTACCCCGCTTTGAAACTGACCCCGATCGCGGTCTTGATCTGTGCGTTCGAGGAGGAAGAGAGCATCGGAGATGTCCTGAAGTCGGTGCCCGAGGAGGTCTTGGGATTAGAAGTGACGCCGGTCGTCGTCGTCGACGGAGGAGGCGACGGGACCGCGAGGATCGCGACTGAGTTGGGCGCGATAACCTTCGTTTTCCCTGTCAACCTCGGACACGGCGTCGCCCTAAGGGTCGGATACGACCTGTGCAGCGCCAACGGGGCCCAGTACGTCGTCACCCTCGACGCTGACGGTCAAAACGATCCAGGTGAAATAGCGTCGATGCTACAGCCGCTCTTGGACGACACCGCCGACTTCGTCGTCGCCTCTCGCCGCCTCGGCACAGACAAGACCGGTGACCGCTTTCGCAAGCTCGGAGTCGTCTTTTTTGCGTGGCTCTTCAATATCTTGAATGGAGCCCAACTCTCGGATACGTCAAATGGATACCGTGCCCTTCGTTCTTCGACGCTGACCGACGTCACACCACGCCTCGAACAAGACCAGTATCAAACCGCAGAACTCTTGACCGTCGCGATCCATCGGGGATGGAGGGTGGTCCAACGGCCTACCGTTTGGCACGAGAGAACAGGTGGGCACTCCAAGAAGGGACACAACCTACTCTACGGATTCAGATACGCCCGAGTTGTCATCTCAACTTGGTGGAGAGAACGCTGAGCGATCCGAGAGTCCACCACCTCCGCTCTCTAATCGGGCATGATAGAGGGCTCCAGGACCAGCAAGGAAGCTGATCCCACAATACAAGGAGAAACCTAATCCGTGAATAAACCGGAACTAGTAGCCGCAATATCGAGCCACACCGGAGTCGACGGAAAGTCTGTCGCAGCAGTCCTGAACGGCTTCGAGGCGGTCGTTACTAACAGTGTGAAAAAAGGTGAGAAGGTCGCGCTAACGGGATTCTTGAGCTTCGAGCGCGTCGAGCGCAAGGCGAGGACGGCACGCAACCCTCAGACTGGCGAACCGATCAAGGTTAAGGCATCCAAAGCGCCGCGAGTCTCGGTTGGCGCCAGTTTCAAGAAGATCGTGAACGGTCAAGCACCTGCTCCCAAGTTGCTCAACAAGAAGCCATAGCGCGCGAACCGCACTATTTAGAACTACTTCCTCGAAGCCTGACGATCTCGTGCCTCGTCGTAAACCCTCTGTATGGAGCGGCGAAGCATGAGCGTCACTTCGTGGACACGTGTTCTCGACACCCTGCCGCGGGCGCTCCTCTCTGGTGCTCTAACTGGTTCGCCAACGACAATGTCAATCTTTATCGGTTTTGGAACTTTCTTGCCCTTCGGCATCGATCGGTCCGAACCGCCGATTCCGATCGGGACAATCGAAGCGCCGGTCCGCGCGGACAAGAACGCCGCACCTTCGAGCAGGTCGCCGATCTCACGACCCTCTTTGCGCGTTCCCTCAGGGAAAAGCACGAGAACCTGTCCTGCGTTCAGGACCTCCTCAGCGTGGCTGAGCGCCTCTCGGTCCGCCGCCTCGCGATGCACTGGGAACGCTCCCCATGAGATGAGGAGCCTGCCCAAGATCTTCGAATTCCATAGCGAGTCCTTCGCCATGAAGAAGATCTTGCGATCGGTCAAAATAGCGGTGAATATGAAGTCGGCGAACGATCGGTGCACCGGGGTCAGTATCACCGCGCCGGACTCTGCGATCGACTCCCTTCCCGTAACCGACGGCCTCCAGTAGAGTTTCACAACCGTTCCCGCGGCCAGTCGCGCGAGCCGGTACGCGACGGTCTTTCGCTCCTCTACGACGAACGGGACACCCCTACCCGGCGCCCGGGATCGCTTCGCGTCCCCCCGCGGGTCGCTCACAGACATCTCAGGATCTCCTCGACGACATCGTCTACGCTCTGGTCGGTCGTATCGATCACTTTCGCTCCCTCTGGTACGGTCAGTGGCGACGCGTCCCGCGTCGAATCAATGTGGTCACGGCTCGCGAGGCAGTCCGCGGACTCCTCTTTCCTGCGTCGCTGCCGTTCTTCTCGTGACGCGGTCAGATAGATCTTCGCGTCTGCATCTGGAGCTACAACACTTCCAATATCTCTACCTTCAACTACACCTCCTTGACGATCGTCGATCCAACGGCGCTGGCGCTCGACTAGAACGACACGCACAGCCTCGTTGGCTGCAACCTTTGATACGGCTTCGCTCACCTCCGCAGAGCGGATCGCAGTGGTGACGTCGTGCCCGTTTATCACTACCATCTCGGGGCGAACGTCGATGTCAGCCTCTCTTGCGATCGCGGCCAGCGCGTCACCGTCGGATAGGTCGACATCGCTGTACAACGCTTCCCAAGTGACCGCCCTGTACATCGCTCCGGTATCGAGCCTTTCAACTCCGAGTCGCTTCGCGAGTGCACTCGACACGGTTGACTTACCCGATCCAGCGGGTCCGTCGATCGCGACGACGACCTTCGTTTGCTGTTTCATAAAATCAGACTATTGCCAGAGAGCGTACGTCGGCGATAAACCCAGGGTAGCTAGTTCCAATCATGTGATAGTCCTCTATCACGCTCGTCTCGCCGGCTTTAGTAGCGAGGGCCGCAACGATCCCAGCCATCGCCATCCTGTGGTCCCCTCTAGTGTGAACATGCGTTCCCGTCAATCGTCGCTCTGTCCCGACGCCGTCTACGATCAAGTCGTCTCCTTCGGTGACCGCAGTCGCCCCGAGGCCTCGAACCAACTCCAGGACGCCTTCAAGTCGATCGCTCTCTTTGACCCTCAGTTCTCCCACGCGATTGAATCTAGTGTTTCCAGTGGCCGCGGCCGCCGCTACCGCGAGAATCGGAACCTCGTCCAACGACGGAATCTCCGCGGCCTCAACGACCGTACCCTTCAACGGTCCTGCACGCACCGATATCTCGAGAGTCGCAAAACCGATCTCAGAGCCGGACTCGACAACGTCACGGCGCTCCAATTCAATGTCGGCGCCCATTCGTTCCAAGACCGACAAGAAACCCATCCGCGCCTTTCCGTCGTAGACGTCTACGATCTTGATCTCACTTTCCGGAACGACGCAGCCGGCAACCGTCCAGAACGCGGCTTGGGACGGGTCGCCGGGAATCGCAACGTTGAACGCGTTGAGCTTCGAACGCCGAACCCTGATCGTCCTGCCCTCACCGTCGTCGACGATCTCGATATCGGCTCGAACTGCCTGGAGTAGGTCTTCTGTATTCGTCCTCGTCGTTATAGGTTCTTTGACTACGGTCTCTCCATCGGCAACTATCCCGGCCAGTAGGATCGCTGACTTCACCTGCGCACTCGCAACCCGCGGCTCCCACTCGATCCCATTGAGTCTTGAGCCCACAACGGTGATCGGGGGAACGCAACGGTTACCGCTTCCAGTCACACTCGCCCCCATCGCCCGCAACGGCTCCGCGACGCGGTCCATCGGACGCGACGACAACGAGCTGTCACCAGTTAGCTTCACAACAAGCCCATCTACGCCCGCGACCGCTCCGGCGAGGAGGCGCATCAACGTACCCGCGTTCCCACAGTCGACTTCGACAGCATCCAACGATCGCCTCGGTGACTCCGACCAGTTTCCGAGGCCTCCTTCGACTTCGAGTACCGCGCTACCACCAGGTCCCTCGATCCTCGCCACCTCTGCCCCAAGCACCTCTACTGCTTTAATCGTTCTCGTGACGTCTGCGCCCTTGGAGTATCCAGAGATCAGTGACCTTCCACCCGCTCGCGCTGCCAAGAGTAACGCCCGGTGAGATATCGACTTGTCACCCGGCACCCTGAGGGTGCCCCTTAGTGGACCACCACTCACGACCTCCAACGACGATTCGTTTTCAACGCCTTGAACCAGATCCTCTCTGAGGGTGATCAACTGAGATCCCTCGCGTGCGGCGAGTACCCGCGCCCCGCCAGTGCCTCCGCTAGATCTATCGCATCTTTTCGATCCAGCAGTAGCACCAATACGCCTCTATCCCCCTCGCTCGAGTGTGCTATCTCGATGTCGTATATGTTGATACCAAGCGAACTCGCTAGAGACGTAATCTCGGCCAGCACGCCCTCACGGTCCGGTACGACGATTCGAAGCTCCGAGAGCAGATCGGGGCGCAGAGCTCGCGTCGGTAACGCCCGGCGAGCCCGACTCGCCTGGTCGAGCAGGCTGAGTAACGCCTCGCCTGACCCCGCGTCGACCTGATTTCGTATCGTCACCAGATCCCCCACGATTCGATCTATTACCGAGACGATCTCTTTTGCATTCGCAATGCAAAGACCGGGCCAGATCTCGGGACCACCGCCCGCGATGCGAGTCATGTCTCGGAATCCTCCCGCCGCCAACCTCAACAGTGCCGGATTCTCGTTCGACTCATCGACTGCCGCGTTCATCAGGGTAGCCGCGACGAGGTGTGGGACATGGGAGACGAGTGCGACAAGGCGATCGTGCTCCTCTGGCGGCAGTGTGACGACGTCTGCACCAAGAGACGTGATCACCGCGCTCAACGCCGAAAAAGAGTTCAAATCCGTCTCCGGCGTCGGGGTCAAGACCCAGATCGCACCCACGAACAGCTCCGCGTCCGCACCGCTCGCACCAGCCTGTTCGGAGCCAGCCATTGGATGTCCACCGATGAACCGGGGGCTCTTGATCCCTGCGACGACAGGCCCCTTCACCCCGCTCACGTCGGTCACCGTAAGGTTCTCGGGCCTACGCTCGTCACCCAGAAGACCTTCGGCCAGGCTCTGTATCTCGCCAAAAGGGGTCGCAAGCACCGCAAGCTCGGCCTCGAGTCCTTCTCCGATCTCATCCAACGCTCCGTTAGCGAGTGCCTCAGCCGAGTGGCGCTCATCGGTGTCCATACCAAAGACGTACCAACCCTTTGACCGGAGCGCTTTGCCTACCGAGGCACCGATCAGCCCGGTACCGACGATGAGTGCGCTGCGCCGTCTCGCTCTCTCGATGGGCGACGCTACAAGTTCATCGTCCCGGGTGCCTCGATCGTCCCGGGTGCTTCGATTATCCCGGGTGCCTCGATCGTCTCGGGTGCTTCGATTATCCCGGGTGCTTCGATTATCCTGGGTGCCTCGATCATCCTGGAAGATCATCGCGCAGACCCTTGGCTCCGTGCAGGTAGATATGTCGAATATCGCCAGTGTCAAGTGAGGTCTGAACGTGGAGCATCACCCGCAGGCAGCGTGGGGTAGCCCCGGGGACTGCGATCTCGCTCGCACAAATGAGTGGAACGCTACCGAATCCACTCGCACGAGCTGCGGTGGCGGGAAATGTAGAGACAAGGTCGGGCGTCGCCGTGAAGATAACGCTGATCACGTCGTCTTCTACCAGATGATTTGCCGCCATTACCTCGGCTAAGAGCTCCTGGACACGGTCTGTGATTGCCTCTGCGGTGTCTTCAGCCGCGGTCGTAGCACCGCGGATCGCTCTAACTCTGATCGTCGCAGACACAAGCGTCGATGCTAGTGCACCTCCGCGTTAGTTGCACACTACACGCCGCTACACGTGAGTTGGGTCAACCAGGTCGAATTGAACTTCTCGATCCTCCAGCGCAAGGTAGTCCGCAACGCCAGCCTCACCTCGCGCCAGGACAAGCTCGACAAACTCCTCGTTCATTGCCGACTACGACCAGAGCGCAAAGCCGTTTCGATGGACCTACGCGGTTGACCAGACCGCGTCCCGCAAGCCCCTGGCTTCAGCCCTGGGGTCGAGGGACACTGGCGGCAAAGCCGCCACAGAACCAAGGTCAGCGTTGGTGACACACCCTCGTTGTAGAGTGGTACCGATGGCA
>JAJYQJ010000126.1 GCA_021794655.1 Actinomycetes bacterium
CTCGAATCGCTAACGGCGCATCGAGATATCGCTGATGTCTTCGTAGATGCTTACTCAATCGGTCGTACGTGCGCACTGGGTGCACGAGGCGAAACGATTCCACAGCGCGGATGCGGTGGTTGCGCCCATTGCCGAAACCAGGTTAAGGCGCCATATGCCGGCCATGGTGGCATCCCCGAGCCAGTTGGTGCGCCGGAAACACACGTGAGCGATGTATTGAGCGAGGTTGCTGGTGGCGCCACTGGATCCTTGATCGTGACCGTCGATGCTCAGCCGATGCGGAGGCGCCATCGATGGCCGGAGTTTGCGGAATTGCTGTCTGCGCTCGTACGACATGGCGTGCGCCTTCTCAGTGCGCCTCAGGTCGTGCTAGATCTTCCGTCGGTTGCCGTTGCCCACCGCTCTGTCCGGGACGGATACCTGTTCCTCGAACGAAACCCCGCACATGTATTCGCGCCAAAGGTCCCAACTGTCGTGGTACACAACCCGCTGGATGAGAGGCCAGTAGTGCCCGAGACTTACTTTCACCAGCCAAGCGCTCCATTCCTCCGCGTGATCCTGATTCCACCTGACGCCCGTGACCCTGAGCGCCCCGACCGAGCTGTCACGGAGACCCGTCATCCGAATCTCGATGCTGAGACTTTGCTGGCGATGCTCTGATGGCACTGCTCAACCCTCCCCAAATCCTCCCGAATGTCGCTCGGGTGCTCTTTCGCGCTCTTCAGGCCGCGGAGGGATTCGAGTTGTCCCGAGAGGAATTGGCAAAAGCTGTTGCGCCAGCTGCACTGCCGAGAGGTGAGGGCGCCACGCCCGGTGAAGGATCCAAAGGTTTCGACGACACGCTCAGTGCATGTGTGACGATTGGACTTCTACAGCGCGATGGAGATGCGATCAGGCTGCACCCCGACCTCCCAGAGAGCGCGCGAGACCGACGACGGCGAGACAACGACCTTCAGGTGTTGATGCGGGATCTCGTTCTGCGGGAGTCGGTCAACTATGGGCTTTGGGACTCAACGGAAGGGGCGCGTGACCTGACAAGAGCCCTTGCGTGGTACATGGCACAGAACCCGCTCCGGCCCCCTGGACCCTGGAACGAGCCCACTGGCGTTGACGTCGTCCAAGAGCGTCAATTTGCCGCCGGCGAGCGTGTCTTCTCAAATGACACTCGCTGGGGAGCGTTCGACCGGTGGATGACATTCCTCGGCTTTGGGCGTCACCTTCCTCGCGACAGCAAGGTCGTCCTGGTCCCGGATCCCACTGAAGTGCTCCGACACGTGATGCCATCTGTGCTCTCGCAAGAGCGACAGGAAATTGGCAGCGTGATCGAAGAGTTGGGTCGACGGATGCCGGTCCTTGATGGTGGATCTTATCGGCGGGAGGTCGAGGCGCGAATGAGGCCAGAAGCGGTGCAGAGTTCGGCGGAGTCGCTGTCGCCGTCGCTCACCCACGCACTCCTACGACTACGAGACGCACACGCCATCGTCTTGGAGGACCTCGCCGACGCACCATTGAAGATACGACTGCCGGATGGATTCGGCCCTGAGCGCACGATTACCCACGCATCACTCGGGTCAAAGAAGTCGAGTTCGAAGCGGTGACCGAATCGTTCCAAGGCTACGTGTGCTGGTCGCCAGCAAGGGTCAATGAGACAATCGTCGTCGACGCAGTCAACTCGTCTGCGGCTGTCTTCCTCGCGACACACCGCCCGAGCCAGATGCTTCGCCGCGACTTTGCGGCGACCTCCGGCGGAACACTGATCGACGAAGAGCAGCTACTTGTGGAGTTCCTCGCTCCGAATCCGGGGCTGCTGTTCCTCCCGGTCGTAGGTGAGTCGGGGACCGGAAAGTCCCACCTTGTTCGGTGGCTTCACTTGCGACTGCCCGCCGATGACCAACGGAAGGTGGTCTACATCCCCAAGTACGGGACGAATTTGCGTCAGGTCATCGAACTCATCCTGAGCAATATGACTGGTCACGCTGTTGACGAGTTGCGCGGCGAGTTGGACAAGGCCGTCGATTCCCTCGACGAGGCTGGCGCTCCGCCACGACTTCTCAACGAACTCGCGGCAACGATCGAAGACCGTTCCCGCGAGTCCCGCTCAGCACCTCCTCGGCCGAACGACGAGTACCGGCAATGGCTCGAGAACGAACTCCCCAAGCTGCTATTTGACAACGTATTTCGCTCGAAACTGCTGGAACCTGGGGGGGTGATCGACCGACTCGTTCGGGAGTCCCTGAAGGGCAAGCAGGACGATGACAAATCAGAACCGTTTGCATTTACGATCGAAGATCTGCCTCTTTCGGTTGCTGATGCGGCACGAGCAAATAGAGACGTTCAGGCGCTCTTCACGCAACTTATCGATTCGCCCACACTGCGCGATGTTGCCGTCGAACTTCTGAACGAAAATCTAGGCTCAGCCATTCGAAAGCTCTTTGGGATGGGCGGAACTCGCCTTTTCGACGTGATGCTGTCAGTTCGGCGGGAACTTCTGGCCCAAGGCGTCGAATTGGTCCTACTCATTGAGGACTTCACGATCCTCCAAGGAATCCAGCGCGAACTTCTCGACGCGATAACAGAGGCCCCGGTTCGAGACGGCGTACACGTGCTCTGTTCAATCCGAGTTGCGATGGCGGTTACGACGGGTTACTTCGCGACCTTGGCGCAAACGTTCAGCACTCGCGCCGAGTTTGCCGGACATGTGTTCAGCCTCGACGTTCCCATGTCACAGACAGGCCGAGGAGTTGCACGAGATGACGTGACCGACTTCGTCGCTGGGTATCTCAATGCATCACGTTTGGGCCAGGCACGGCTTGAAGAGGCGCTGGAGGAGGCGGGTTCAGAGCGATCGACCCACCGTCGTTGGGTTCCGAATGCATGTGAAGAGTGTCCACACCAGGACACATGCCACGAAGCATTCGGAACCTCTCGCGACGGATTCGGCCTCTTCCCGTTTAATGCCCTTGCCGTCGACAGGGCTGTGGAATCACGATCACCCAAGAACTTCGACCCGCGACGGATTCTCGGAACGGTCCTTCGCTACACCCTCGACCAACATCGAGGAGACATCGGACGAGGCGAGTTTCCCTCGGTCACGTTCGCGCAACACTTCGCAGCCAGTCACCTTCCACCGTTGGACCCGGAACTCGTCGAAGACATCCGTGCGCTCGACGCCGTAGATGCTGATCGTCGGGTTGTTCTTCTGACGTTCTGGGGTGGAAGACCGTCAATGGTTGTCAATCTGCCACACGGGATCCACGAGGCCTTCGCTCTACCCGAACTCAGGGACGTAGACCTCGAACGACCTCGCCGTCGCGAATCGACGACGCCCTCGTCCGACGGTGCGATCCCGAGCACTCAACCGGAATTGCCATTGCCGGTCCAGCGGCGACTTGCGAGCATCGATCAGTGGAGCGATGGAACGGTTGAGCTTGATCAGACACTTGCCGGTGACCTTCGGAGGTACCTGCACGCCGCAGTTGTGGCTTACGTCGACTGGGATGCCGAGTTACTCCGTCCATCCGACGATGCCGTGGGCGGTCGCGCGGGCACTTTCTTCCGGCAATCATCTTTCACAATTCAAAATGCACGCGGTGGCGGCACTCGGACTTCGTCCGCAGTAACGATTGGCATCCCCGCTAGCGCCGAGAGCGCGGCGCTCCTACGCAGCATCGTGCTCCACCAGCACCATAACCACTGGGAATTCAATCGAGGCGACGAGCGACTGCGTCGCCTTCAGGCGAGATTAGAGGATTGGGCGCAAGTAGTTATCGCTGCGGTACGAGCAGGGGGAGTGCAAGATGGCTCCTGGGATTTGATTTCGGCGGCGACCGAACTCCTGACCTTCAGTGCACGGGTGCTGGACTTGTCCGGCGCGCACAGTCAGACAAACGCGGAACTCGTTAACGCATTGTTGACAGACCCGCCGACAGCAGTCGTGCGACACAACAGTGCCTGGGACCGTCTCGCAGATGCGTGTGCAAGCGACAATCGTCGGAAGGTGCGAGACGCCCTCCTCACACGGATCGGCGCGCGCCAGGGCGGGGGTCGAACGGCGTATGCGGTCGACTTCACTGCGCTGGTTCCCGCTCTCACGGGTTTCAAGCGGACATGGAGCATCACTCCGCCGCCAGACGAAGCGCCTTCGGAGTTCAGGCGACTGCATAGCGACATCCAAAGTCGAGTCGACGAAGCGATTCGCGACGAACTCGAGAGACTTCGGTCGTGGTACGACCAGGTGGCCGAGTCCCTCGACCCAGATGCCCAACCGCTTGAGATAGCGGACCTCGTTACGCGGGCAGCGCAAGCAGCCGTGGAGGCCGGAGCTTTCGAGCCCCATCGCTTGCAGACTGAGTTTGAAGAGACCGCCAGGGTCTTCCGGAGGACCAAATACTCGGTGATTCGAGAGATCGGTGACCTGCTGGCACAGGCGTCTTCACAATCCACCGGCAGACTGCTTAGCGATCTCGCAACGGACCGATCGAAGGCAACTAGTGAAATTGAGCAGTTTGTGAGCCAATCGCGTCAGATCTTGGACGCATCCAGCGCGAGTGCGACACAACACATCGCAACTTTCCAGTCGGGCGGCGGTGCAAGAGAACAACTGCGCTCCCTTCAGTCCAGTCTCGAATCGCTCGCCGACACCCTAGAGGGAGCCGGGAAATGATTGTCGATGAGGCTACAGAACTCGGGAGTCTCGCTGGCGAAGTCATCGTCTTGCGCCGCTCGCAGCAACACGGGCAGTCCATCGCTCACCGGACACAACTTGTCGATGCGCTGCTTGCGCGCTCACAGCTAGCGAGCGCAACGGGCACGGGGCTCTCGGAACGGCTTGGAGAGCGCCATGTGGGGTCTCCAGTCTTTGAGACGGCCCTCATGAAGATCTCCGAATGGCGGCAAGCTCTCGATGAAGACCTCGGATCCGCCCTCGGCGGCGACATCTTCAGTTCCTTTCAGGATGCGATCGAGAAAGCAGTACGAGAGATCGAGCGGCGCACAACGACTGCCTGGCAAACATACGCCGCTCAGGCAACCCCAGAGACCTCAAAGGAAATCCTGGACGCATTGGCCGACGATCCACGGGCGCGCGTGACAGTGATCAAGATCAAGCGTTTGGCCGAGACCACACGACGGCTCCGCGAGAAGGCAATTCCCAGCATCGATGAGATTCGCGAGTTCGACGATGCGACGGCCGAACTTCGAGAGGCATGGTCCACGCTCGACGTTGCCAGCCTGAACGAGGAAATCGTCGCCTTTCTCCGTGCAGCCAACAGCGAGCGCGGAGCAGATCTCGAACTTCTAACGTCTACCGTGTTGGACTGGCTCGACCAGCGTGATGCGAAGGACCATTACGCCATCCGCCCGAGCGAGCGATGATCACACCTGCGCTCCTCACGGTTCTTGACCACCTTGAGCGTGCCGAGGCGGCGCTGCTCACGTGGGGCTTCGTGGATGGTGGCTTCACGGAGAGTGAACTGAATGCACACGTCTGCGACGTGCTCGGACTCGACGACATCGAAGCCGAGCAAGTTGTCGATGACCTGCTCGAACACCACCTTGTATTCCGCACGCGAGCTGGCCGGAGGGTCCTCTTCCGCACTCGATCAGCGGAGACCGTGCGGTTGCTGGCTCGGCTGCGCCAACTCTTCCCACAGCAGCTCGCAAACGGCTCATGGTGCCATGCACCCACACTCGTCTCAGACTTCCGGTTCTCCTTGCGACCCAGGAGCTATCCCGAACGGGCGATCGAACCCGCAGATGCCGCGGCTGCCATCGCCGGTAATCGCGAGACCGTCGTGCATGACGCCCTATCCGCGCTACTGGAGCGCGGCCAAGACTTTCGGCTCTCAAGGTTTCAACAACAAGCAGCGGAACGAATCCTCGAAGATCTCGATGGCCGCACATCACGCGCCACGATCATCGGAGCAGGTACCGGCAGCGGCAAGACGCTCGCCTTCTACGCACCAGCCCTCGCACATATCACTCGGCAGATCGATCAGGAGCACTGGACAAAGGCCATCGCTGTCTATCCTCGCAACGAACTGCTGAAAGACCAGTTCTCCGAAATCTTCACGGAGACGCGCCGACTCGATGGCGCCCTTTCTGGGTCGGCACGCCGCAAGCTTTTGGTGGGCGCCTTCTTCGGGCCAACGCCCCATTCTGCAAAGGCTCTCCTGAGCCAGCGACCCCCTTGGCCGCGATCGGGAAGCGGCTTCTTGTGCCCCTTTCTTCGATGTCCGAGATGTGGCGGGGATCTCCTATGGAACGAGGAAGACGTTCGAGCAGACGCCGAACGTCTGGCCTGCGCCAAGCCGGGATGCGGCACCGTCATCCACGACGACGAAGTGGTCCTGACGCGAGCCCGAATGAGGCGTAGCCCCCCTGACGTCCTCTTCACCACCACCGAGATGCTTAACAGGCAACTGTCCGACACGACCAATGGTCACATCTTCGGCGTCGGGTCTCGCGCAACGAGAAAGCCTGAACTAATGCTGCTCGATGAGATACACACCTATGAGGGCACGACAGGAGCGCAAGCAGCGTATGTCATACGTCGTTGGCGACATGCGTTGAGCCGTCCCGTCCAATTCGTGGGACTCTCTGCCACCTTGCGAGAAGCTCAGAGCTTTTTCTCGCAGCTAGTGGGACTCCCGGACCACGCCATCACAAATCTCTCACCGAGTTCGACGGACTTGATCACCGAGGGGATGGAGTATCTCATCGCCCTCCGAGGCGATCCGGTATCGGGAACAAGCCTGCTCTCGACAACCATCCAGGCGTCGATGCTCCTGCGTCGTGCGCTCGACCCAGATGCGACGGGTCCGTTCGGGAGTCGCCTATTCGTGTTTACAGACGATCTCGATGTGACCAACCGCCTGTATTTTGACCTACTTGACGCAGAAGGTCGGGACAGCTGGGGCCACCCCAACCCACGCGGCAACGGTCCATTGGCAGCGCTGCGAGCGAGCACTGGGGCGGATCACGCTGAACGACAGATCCTTGGGCAGGCCTGGGACATGTGCGAAGCCATAGGCCACCATCTCGATGCAGGGGGAGCACTACGTATAGGGCGGACGAGTTCGCAGGATCCAGGCGTCGCAAGCAATAGCGACGTCATCGTCGCCACCGCCTCGCTCGACGTTGGCTTCAACGACCCCACTGTCGGAGCGGTTTTGCAGCACAAAGCTCCCCTTGACGCTGCTCAATTCCTTCAACGCAAAGGCCGCGCCGGTCGACTCCGCGGAATGCGCCCGTGGACAGTCGTAGTCCTCTCCGACTACGGGCGCGACCGGCTCGCATACCAGGGCTACGACCTTCTGTTCGATCCTGCCCTCGAGGCGAAGTCGCTTCCAGTTCAGAACACCTACGTTCTCCGGATCCAGGCCGCGTTTGCGCTAATGGACTGGCTCGCCTCCAAGCTGCCGCAGTATCTCAGAGGCACGGTCTGGCTCGACCTCGCGGGACCCCCTGCGGTTCACCAGCCACAGAGCGAGCACGCCGCCGAGCGACAGCGCCGTGAACTGGAACTCATCGAGCAGGCTCTAACCGACAAGTCAGCTAGAGTTGACTTGCTCGACTTCGTTCGGGCAGCCCTTGGAATAACCCGCGAGCAAGCTGAGACGATCGCTTGGGAGCCCCCGCGATCCCTCATTCTCGACGTCCTTCCAACATTACGTCGCCGACTGGCGTCGGGCTGGAGCAAAGACGGTTCGAACGGCGCCGACTATCAGGTTCGCTGGCAACCGATGCCGGACTTCGTCCCTAGCAATCTATTCAGTGATCTGAATCTTCCCGAGACCAGCATCCTTCTGCCATCAGCCCAGAGAGACGGCGAAGAAACGGAAACGCAGTCGCCGGTTCTACAAGCGCTCAGAACGTTCGCACCAGGACGAATATCCCGGCGATATGGCATCGAGCACCGCTATGTACGTCACTGGGTGCCAGTCCCGCTCGATGCTCACGCTGTCGAACTTGACCTCGCTGAGTTTGTTGACGGCGCAGATCTCGGGATCTTTACCTTCGGATCGGGTCCAGCAACCGAGGTGTTTCGAGCCCTCCGCCCGTGGTCGATCCGCACTGAACGGCCCCCGAAACAATTGCTCGATTCCACTAACGCCACCCTCGAGTGGCGCTCTCGCTTTGAACCGGTGGACGAGGGCGACAATGTCGATGTCCCATCGCCGTCGGTGTGGGATGGATTGGCTCGTAGTCTCACCGTCTTCGTCCATGCACGTCGATCAGGAATCGATGTCACTCGGCTTGCGGTCGCCTCCCACGCGTCACTGGCCTTTGAGCGCGGCCAACAGTCCACGGTCAACGCGACTTTCCGCCTCGAAGGTCATCCAGGCGCGGTGGGGTTCACACTCGATGTCGACGGAATCCGGCTGCAAGCGGGGATACCGCAGTTCTTTGCCTCAGACTCGCCATATCGGACCTATGCCGAGTCGCTCCGGTCATTCCGAGCGGCGTATTTCCAACACCTCGTCGAGACCGATGAGCCGCTCACTGCCATCGCCAACGCGTTTCAGCTCCAATGGCTGTCACAGCTGTACCTGTCGATCGTCGTTGAGAGAGCGCTGCGCGACCAAGCGGACCTGGAGGGCGCGCATGCTTCCCTTTCGGCTGGTTCGGTCTCCACAGAACTGCAGCGCGCCCTTGACGTCATATTTCAGGCGCTTCCTACCGCGACCGATCCGGATATGCCCTCCGATGCTGAGAGCGGTGAACCACCACGCCAACGTCTGCACCAGGCTCTGGGTGCTCTGACGGACGATCCGATTGTGACTGAGCGACTTGCGCACCTCGTTTCGGTCTTATGGGCAGATCCTGACGGAGGGTGGCAACTCTGGGCGGCGCAAAGGTTTGCGGCGACCCTCGGAGCCGCCATTCTTGAGGGTGCGGATCGACTATGTCGCGAAGTGGGAGCGCAGAACCTCGTGCTTGACCTTGAAGTAGATGCCGACACGAGAACCTGCACCATATGGCTTTCCGAGCCATCGATTGGAGGTGGCGGCATCGTCGAGGAGTTCGCCAAGCGGTATGCCGACGATCCGCGGCGCTTCTTTCGATTGGTCGAGTCCGCTCTCGCCCCCTCGGACTTCGAGGTCGTAGACGACGAGCTTGTTCGGATCCTTGAGTTTGCACTCAACGATCCTGACCTCGAACTACGACTGTCCACCATCCGTGCGGCAAGTACCCAAGCAGCCACTACGGCCGCAATGCGCGATTTGTTCGCGGCTCTTGCAACCCGTGGTGTCGCAATATCACATCCAGTCGTGGCGGCGCTTAATGCGCGCGTGTTGCGACCAGGCAGTTCGCGCCAGACCGACTTGCTGCTCAGAAACCTAATTACTCTCTGGAGATCCGAGGAAGAGCGCCTAGGTGTGGAGATTGACGCGCGCGTTCTCGCATTCGTAGCGAGCGCATCCGATGCTGTTGATCGCGCGGTCCCAGCAGCGGCAGCGGGCCCCGGCGACCCGCGCCAGCGGCGGTTCGCAGCGATCTATGGACTGCTGTGGCCGCGTGGATCGACAGTTCGGGCCAGTTCTCTAAGGTCTTACAACCCTTATCACCAGCATCAGCCAACGGACCGGACCTTGGTGCTCAGTGCCCTACCGAACACAACCCCGCTGGTGGCGCTGGGCCAATTGGACTGGCGCGAACGGCTCGCGGCGGCGTTGGTTGATGGGGGTTCAGCTGTGCTCACGGCCTCTCCGGAGAATGGTCGGATGTTGCGCAACGCGATCGTGGAGGTCCAGTGCATACCGGTAGACGCTGGCTACCTGATGCTCCATCCCCGCGTTATTGGCTTCGAACGTGAAGAGGGCGAGCTTCGGGTGCGTTTTGAGTTGCGCGAGGCCTTCCAGTGATGAACCGTCCTACCAGGCATATTCACAAGTCGTCCTGGCGATGCCAGGACGAAGTCAAGGAGCTACTTCAAGCAATATTCGTCGGCGAAATGCTTGCTCCTAGTCGCTGCCTGTGGCTTGTGTCTCCATGGGTCAGCGACATTCCGATTATCGACAATCGCGCTGGAGCGTTTGATTCGATGGATTCCACCGGGGGGCCGCGGGTGATCCGACTTGGCGAAGTCCTCGGTCACTGTTTGCAAGTGGGCACGACCGTAGTCGTGGCTAAACGACCTGTGCCGCACAACCGTCCATTCCTTACGCAACTCGAAGTCACGGCAGCCGAGTCGGGAGCGTCCATAGGGCTGTTGTTGAACGAGGAGGAGGCTCTACATGAGAAGGGCCTCGTCGGAGATGACTACTACCTCAGTGGCTCGATGAATTTCACTTACGGAGGTGTCGAACTCTTGGAGGAAACCGTGAAGTTCGACACGGCGGAGGACGTCGTGGCTGAAGCCAGACTCGTCTTCTACGAGCGGTGGGGTGGCGAACTGCCAACGGTGTCGCCATGACTGCATCGGTTGAGATGTTCCTGGAAGGCTTCTTCGGAGAAGGAAATGAACTCTCGACAGAGACGCTCGCGGAAGCCTCTCCGGAGCTCAGCGCATGGCTTGATGAGCGAACAGCGGCCCTGCGGTCTTCCCCTACTGAGGCCCACGTACTGCCGCGTCGTGTGCACGGGGTCATCAAGTGGTACGGCCTCGCACACTCGAATCGCCAACTGCGGGAACTCACCCAGGCGCTCGGTGCCTTTATGGTGCCGGCATACGCTCGGCTCGATCGACGAGCAACACTGAATTCTGCCGATCCTGTGGAATCGGCGGTTCTCGAGTTCACGGCTGGATATGCGTTGGTCGTCGAGGTTCTTGCCGGGCAGCAACAACAAGTTCGCCGCGCGTTGGAGTTGTTCTCCACGCTCAACCAGGAACGGCCGCATCGAGAGCTTGCACTATCCCGTCCTCTCGGTCGTTTGCTGCGCGAATTCGAGATGGCCGTGCTCGCTACATCCGGCGAGGCCTCATTGGACCTTCTAGGAGAGATCGAGGAGTCGGGTCAGCTGTCGGCTCAGAACCTGGTCTTCTTACGCATTCGCCGGCTAAGCGGGCTACGACGGTTCGCTGACCTCCTGCAGTTACCGGAGTTGGCAACAGTCCTGGCGATTCGGAGGCCAGCTCGTGTCTCAGCAAGCCTTCTTGAGGCGGTGTATGCCACCGAGATCGCGGAGTTCGAAGTCAAGGGAGATCCCTCCGGAGCACTAAAAAGTTTCACCGATGTAGTGCTCCGGAGATATCCCGCACTGTTCCGGTCCCGCCACGGCCTACAGACCCCAGCAGCGATCAAGATCTTCGTGCTTCATTCGGTCGCGGTTCGCCCGGGCGATGTTGAAGCGCGACAGCAACTCCTCGCAGCCCCTGATCTCCGGTTGGAAGAACGACAGTTCTTGCAAACGGTGACAGATCTGGTGACACCCGTTGCACGCACCAGGCTAACCATGACGGATGCCTCCGACGCTGCGCGTACGGGGGACTTCGACGGCGCTCTCTTGATCGCCAGAGGGCAGCCAGCGGGCGTCGAGCGCGCAGAGATTCTCATCCGTTGCGCAGTTGAGATCGACTCGTTGGAGGCGATGTCGGTTGCCGCAGGAGCCGTTGCCGATCTCCCCATTGACGAGCGAACCGGGATCACGACATCCAGGTGGTATGAGGCACCATGGGGGCACATCGTCAGTACCTTGGCCGGTGGCGAGGAGGCATCGACTGCTAAGGTTCCCACATCGTGGCCTGAGTGGTTCCAGCTTGTGGTTTCCGGCGAACAGTTTGACAACGCGCAGCAGATTGCCGAGCGAGCTGTCGTTGAATGGGCGGCGGAGAGCTTCTCTGGTGACGACAGCAGCGAGGTCGCCAATCTACTCAGTCAAGATCTCAACCAGAGCGCTGCTCGTCTCATCAAGGAGTCATTGCCATCCTTCCTCCAGTTCCTCGATCGTTCGCAGGATCTAAGCAGGCACCGTGACCTCCTCGATAACATATCGACGCTGCTTCTCATAGAGGAAGAGTTGGGTGTAGTCGATGTTCAGGTGCTAGTCGACGTTGTAGGGACGCTTCTAGAGGCGGGTATCTCTCCGGAGCGTTGTCGCCAGATTGCTGAGGACTTCACCGGGCTATGGGCGAGGATCGATGCCCCGGCCCAACTCGATAACGCAATTGATATGTTCGATACGCTTCTCACGTTCGGCTCGCCCGATCCCAGTGCGCTGGACTCGTTATTGAGCCTTCTGCTGGCAGCATTTCAGCGCTGGCGACGCCGTGTACGACCCGATCAGTGGGCGCTCCTTGAGGATCTCGCTGGTGAGGTGGGCGCAGAGGAGGCAGTGCGTGCTCTGCGCCCACCTATGGAAGACGATGGAGAGTCTGTGACCGCGCCTCGGCGCGATATCCTAGCTGGGAAGACCGTGGCTATATACACACTGACAGAGCCAGCGGGTGTCCGCGCAAGAGAGTTCCTCCTCCGCAGCTTCGATGATGTGGACGTTGAGGTTTCACATGATCACGTTGCCTCTGATCGTCTGCGTGCGCTAGCGCGGGCGGCGGACGTGTTCGTTGTGGCGACGCGTAGCGCCAAACACGCCGCGACCACCTTCATCGAGGCTGAGCGCCCGGCTGAGCGGCCAATCCACTTCGCTGCCGGCAAGGGTTCCGCATCCTTGATCCGGGCAGTGCTCTCTGCCGTTGCCAGTTGATGTTAATGTGGCTGTCTTGAGACTGTTGGCAAATCATGAGCGCGTGTCTCGGGAGTTCATTCGCCGTGACGGCGGAGCAATTGAAGAACTGAGGTACTTCCTATGTGGTCGGGTGCCTGGAGACCCGTAGAGCAAGCCCACAGCACATTGGCGAACGCAATCGACGAGAGGAGCGACTATGACGAAGGGCGTCAGCGAGCGCTGTACGTGCACTATGCAAAGTCGCGGATCGTTGGCGAGTGGCTGGTGCCTTGAGACGAGCTTTCGGACGATCAACGGAGGGGCTCGGGTCACGAGGCGCGGGTGCACGAAGAACGCTTCCGGGGGCAGTGGCGCTCCGACTGCGTATATATCCACGAGCTCGCTCCGGGCTCGCCGATTTTGAATATCGGCACGGGTTACTCGGGAGAGGAATCGTGGGTCTACGAGGTCGATCCGACATTGCCGCTTGAGATCGACCCCGAACGGGGTGACCATCTCATCTCGTCGAGAATTTGTCGTCAAACAGGCGTCATCTGCTGCCTTCATGAGCCGGCATCAGTTTCCCGGTCACCATCCGGGCACCGATGACAACGTGGGTATACGAGACGAACGGCGAGTACTTCGCCGACTTCCTCTTTCGCAGCCAGATCGACAGCGTTCCGTCATCTCGCCAGATACCGCTCTCACTTGTTGCAACCGGGCGAGGAAGCGAGTGGTCCGACGCGCTCCATGAAATGGCTGTGTTACACCTAGCACGCCGACTGATTGCAGCAGCCGTGAGCATCGTCTCACGCATGCCCGACTGGGACTTTCTGGTTGAACGCGAGATTAAGCAGATGATTCTCGACACGATGACGATCGATTATTTCGTCGTTAATGAGATTTACGAGCGGCTGACGCCAGCGGTGCGGTCGGCCCGACAGAACATCTCCAACGGGGTGCGCAATCAGCTTGAGGGCGAAGCACGCCGCTCCATGTCATGGTGTTACCTGTGTGGCACGGATCTGGACTTTGAAGCCGACGTTCCGACCGTCTTCACGCTAGACCACGTATGGCCGCGTGCATTCGGCGGTGATTCGGATCCTGAAAACCTGTTGCCCGCCTGCAGGTCATGCAACGAAAGGAAAGCGAACGTTCCATCCTGGGCGCTCTATCCCGTGCAAGCGCTTGTCTCGGGTTACCACCTCGACGCGACCGACATCGCAGAAATACCAAAAGAGATGCGCTTCGCTGTTCAAGGTCGCGCTGCACGCGACCACGCTCGGCGGCAGGGAACGAGCCTGAAGGAGGCGTTCATTGCGATGGGCCGACCGGACCTTCCGAGTGTGATCGATCTATCCACCAGTGTCGATGTCTTCAACCTCTCACCCCAATCCCGTTAAAGGAGTCCGAATGCCTTACGAGTATCCTGCGATTTTCACTCGGCAGAGAGCCACCAGCGAGAGAGGGTCAATCGTCGCGACCTTCGCGGCGCCAGTGGGCGACCTTCTCGAGTGGACGACGATCCAGCAAATCAGCATCGGCGGCCCCGGACACCAACGGATCAAGAACGAGGCGAAGATTCGCGCTATCTCCAGATTCCTCCGACTCGACGAACGGAACTCAATCCCGACTGCACTGATTGTAGCGATCCGAGGCGTTCAGAACTTCGAGGCAATCGAATTCAACACCTGCACGACGCTTGTCATCCCGGACACGGCAGAGCCACCTGGCCTAGTGATAGATGGTCAACACCGACTCTTCGGCATCTCAGAATTCGACCCGACTATGCCCATCAACGTTGTTGCGCTGATTAACCCGAATGAAGACGAGATTGTGTTTCAGTTCCTCGTCATCAACAACAAGGCCACGAAGGTGACGACGGATCACGTGAAGTTGTTGGGACTCAACTACGAGGAGTCAGCCTTGAGCGAGCGTCTGAAGACGGCGCGCCTCACGCTCAGTCGGCACGCCTCCCTCGTGGGAATCGTCGACGGCTCGGAGGACTCTCCGTTCTACCATTCGGTTATCTGGCCCGTCGAGGAGGAGGAAGGCACCGATCGCACAAATCTTGTCCTCCCGGCGGCGATCGAGCAGGCGATCGCCGTGATAGCTCAGAAGAACCTGCCAGACCTGGTGGACGAGGATGCTCTCCTGGAGTTCTTCTTCACCCTGTGGACCGCCGTGAAAGAGACGTGGGCAAACCTCTGGGTCCCCGAGTCGCCGCTCCTTGGAAAAGTCGGCGTGGTCACGCTGACGACGTTCATCATCGACGACCTCACCCCATTGGCCGATCGCGGCGATATCGACATCTCGAATCCCGACACTGTCCGGGAGGAGGTCCGGAATATCCTGGAGACGTTGACACCTGCATTCTGGACCAGCGAGTGGAGCGCAAAAAGCCTCGACACGTCAGCGGGAAGACAGCTTGTCGTCGACGCATTGATCCAGATCCGGCGCAACAACCGTCGCGACATCCCCTGGTACACCGACGTGCAACTCGTCGCCACCCCAGACACGGCTTGAGGAGCAGTAATGAAGCTTCAAGTGCCGATGGCTTCGATGACCTTTGCAGCCAGCAAGCTGGCGTCTCTCGCTCCGTCCACCACGAGATTCGCTCGGCCTGCCGAGGGTGCGATGTGCTTTTCGAACATCGGTTGTACGGACCGGAACCATTGATCCAGCACGCTCTGCTCTGTACGGCCACGGTCCACGACATCGCGCTGAAGTCGTCGGCGAAGCCGCTCGTCGTCGGCGAAGCCGCTCGTCGTCGGCGAAGCCGCTCGTCGACGGCTGTGTTGACGAATATCTTCGGGTCGTACAGGGGAAGACAAGCGTCAAGCGCCAAAGCCAGGTGGCCGTCGACAATGATGATGCTCGCTGGTTCGACCAGAACCGTGCCGTCGCCGCGGCGATGTTGCGTCATGTCATACCAGGGGCGTTCCACCGGCCGGCCCTCACGGAGGGTTTGCAGATCGGTCACCAGGCGGCTGACCTCGATCGCGGCCGGTTCGTCGAAGTTAACCAGCGCTCGTTGTGCCAGTGGGGGATGGGACCAATCGCAGAAGTACGCTTCGAGCGGAACAATCACGCACGAGGAGCGAGCGCTGACGATGGCCTGCACGTTGGTCGAGAGGGTGCTTTTCCCCGCGCCGCTTCCGCCACCGATCGCTATGACTCTCACGTCGCCTGCAGTCGGTGGAGTCCTGTCGTCAGGCAAAGAAACGGTCACGGTGATAAGCCTTTCACGCTCGATGACGGGGGAATCCCGCCACTCCTACATCAGCGGGATGTGGGATGGACGTTTCCACGTCTCTCGGTGACGTAGCTACTGTTCTGCAGCCAGGGTGGTCGGCAAAGTCGGGCTCGACCAGGTCATTCGCTCGGGATGGCTCAGGTGTTCGGGCAGGTCAGAAGGGGTGTGTCGGGGACTTTGCCGGGACCCCGCCTTGCCCACCAAGTGAACCCGCAAATGTGGCATTGCCGAAGCTGAACACTCCCCCGTCAAACAACCAAATACCCGATCTGTGCCGCCGCCCGTTGCACCGCAGGGCCAAGGCCGGGATCTGCCAGTGGCCGGAGTACGTCCGGGCGATGCGGCACTGCGTCGGCAGCTCGTTCGGTGAGGACCACATTCTGGCCCGGTCCGACAACGCTGGACGGCCACGTGAGTCCGTCGAGTGTCGGCCCCGGCCATTTGGGACTGGCTGTGTGAATCTCTCGTGCCCAAGAGCGAGACGTGCCCCGGTCACCCGAGCAGAGCGCCTGATTGCCACCTGCACGAGAAGTCCAGGCCGACCCGAGGTCGAGCAGTCGCAGCGGACGGCTCGGCGTCCACCAGACCACCCACGGTTGTCTCGTGGTGACGTCGACGACACGCGAGAGTTGGAACATCTCGGCCAGAGCGCACGTAAGGCCATCCATCCTCGTCGGCGGATACCCACGACGAGCCACGTACATCACCCCGGCTGCGACACCAGGGTGGTGGTGGTCGAATCGACTACTCGCCAATGGACCTTCGGTTCGCAACTCCATCCAGTCGCTCGGGTGTGGCCCGTCGCGGCAGAAGATCCTCACGAGTCTCGATTGCTGCACCACGACCTCTCCGGGACCAGGCACCCGCAGAGGCGTAGACGGCAGAGGACAATACTCGGCCACTGATTAAAGCGCTTCGGCTAGCGCTATCACTGGTTCGGGTCCACCTCCCTGTCGTAGCCAGTCGAGCGGCGACAGGGCAGGTCCGCCGTTGCCGGAGACCTGAAGTTCCGGTTGCGGACTGTGGAGAAAACCGCTCACGGTCATGGGGTGGCAGTCGTCGGGGATGGAGCGGTTCACTGCTTCGACCCCCGACAGGAGCTGGTCACCGAAAAATTGCCATTTCGGGATCACCCAAGAGCGACCACGAGGCCGTACTCCGAAAAGACGACGCTGGTTCAACAACTGGCGGATGCGCGAGCCTGTCACGCCGATTAGGTCAGCTGCTTCGGTCACCGACAGCCCGGAGGCAAGCATCTCTAAATACTGACAAGACCCGGCTGCGACCATGTCCGGTTCACCCGACCTGAGCCTACTGGTGTCGATACCTTCGTTATCGAGAACTACAGACTCAGCATCACTCCATCCGGCGTCGGGATGTCTGGTCACTGGGGCTGCCCGATCTAATGCGCTCTATGGGCCAGAAGGCGGTACCGGAGCTGTACCGCCTGGAGGCTGTGGGTCGTTAGCCGAACCCAAATACGGCTCGTTGTATGCGAAGATCCCACCGTCAGAGGCATCGAACCAGTAGCCTTTGGCTCCAGCGGCCATACCCGCTATCGGCTTGTTTAGGATCATCGACCCAGTCGAGCCATAGAAGGGAGCGCTACCGAAGCTGAATACCCCACCATCTGAAGCTACTTCCCAATATCCGCTACCAGATGGCGTTGCAGCCATCCCAACAACTGGCTTGTTAAGTGGCTTGCCGCCCATCGAGCCGTAGAATTTAGCGTTGCCGTAGGCAAAGATTCCACCGTCTGAGGCGACCATCCAATAGCCACCACCAGTTGGCGTCGTAGTCATTCCAACTATTGGTTTGTTGAGTGTCATCGACCCGGTTGAGCCAAAGAATGGAGCGCTACCGAAGCTAAAGATCCCACCATCTGATGCGACCTCGTAGTAGCCACCGCCACTTGGATTGGGAGCGATCCCAACAATGGGTTTGTTGAGCGGCTTGCCACCCATCGAGCCGTAGAACTTAGCCCCTGTTCCAAAAGAGAAGATCCCACCGTCTGAGGCGACTAGCCAGTAGCCCTTACCGTCCGGTGTAGACGCCATGCCAACGATTGGCTCGTTAAGTGGTTTGCCTGCCATCGAACCGTAGAATGGAGCACCACCATAGGCGTAGACAGCACCGTTACTAGCTACTTCGTAGTAGCCGTTACCACCGGAGATTGGGGCCATACCGACTATCGGGGCGGTAGGTGCCGTTGGCGTGGTGACACAAAACGCAGCCGTGAACGATACACCGGTAGTTGCGTTCACAGGACAAGGAGGAAGCGCTGTACAGGTGTCCACGTTGTTCTGTTCGCAAGCCGGTAGGTACTGTTGCTCTTGTGCCCATGAGAAAACGATAGGGACATTGGTGCTCGCTGGGGTAACGACAGCGCTAATAGCAGCTATAGAACCAGCCCCGGTGTTGCCGGGGGCACCCTGTGCGGTCCCATAGTAGTACGAGCAGTGGCTACAGGAAGTGTCGGATGGCGTCAAAAGAATCCCGTCACGATGGCCCCAAGGATAATTTGGGCAGCCTCCGTTAATGACTGTCCCCGGAGGACTACAGCCATCGTCGTACATCATAAGCCATAGCATTGGGAGCACCTCCCCACCACCGCCCCAATAACCAGACCCTGCGACGTTACTGCCGCCAGCCGCGTTCACTTGGGCATCAAACTGAGCAATATAAGTCCCTCCAAAAGATGGATCGGTGCCAGCATTCGCCCCTTGTTGGGCATCTTCGTTAAGCAGTTGGGAGATACCAACGAACGGCTGGAGGGTATAAGCGTCACGGATCAAGTTTGCCAATACAAACTGTTGTTGAGGGTTAGAAAGCGTGGACCAGTTTAATGGCAATTCCAGCGTGCCGGTAGCGTTGTCCTGGGACATCGCAGCATTAAAAGCCGTGACATACGACGCTGTACAAGCCGACAGATTGCCGACAGAAGGGTCGGACCAAGCCGACCCACACCCAAGTCCGGTAGCCCCATTAGTAATGGGGGTCTCGTTAGCTGGCGGATTGTTTGGCGGTAGGACCGGAGTGCCAGTTCCAAAGCCAGCAGATGCCACTCCAGAAACACCAAGCGACCCAAGAACTACGCCAACGGTGAGCACGAAAGCGCTAGCGTAACTGATGTGCTTGCTCGTGGTGTGCTTCGGGTTCTGTTTCACGGTCTAACCTCCTCGATATATATGAGAGCGGCTTAAACCGATCTAGCTCGATTAGGCCGTCCTGCCCACCAGCGACGCTTTAACCACCACATTATCCAGGTATTGGCCGTCTGTGGCATTAAACGGTCCACCGCAGGTCACGAGCACCAAAGTGGGAGCACCGGTGCTCGTCCAGTGGGTGCTTGCAACATAGCTCTTGGATTCGAGTTTGGCGGGACCAGCTATCCAGTTGGAGACAGCTCCAGTGCTCGTTTTTAGCTGGATCTGTGATCCGGCTTGGATAGAAACCAGGTGGTACAGCGCACCTGGTCCTTGGCCGTACCAATCAACGTGGCCCGCCAACAGCGTTGTACCTGCTGTCCCCGGTGGGGAGCTGTTGTCCCACCAACCAACTGTGTGGATGTTGGCCGGGATTAGAAGCTGCTTGTTGGCACCCGTTCCACTGGTGGTCGTTGGCACTATCGGCGCGTTGATCCCAAGCGAGGGGATCGAAACCGATACTGGGATACCAGTCTGTTTAATGCCGGGCAACGAGTGGATCGCCTGAGCCGATACCGGATGGGCAGATCCGGGTGGACCAGATGTAGTGCTAGCTCCAAAAACCGCCACAAAGCCAACAAGCAAGATAACGCCAACAGCTAATACCGCCAATGACTTCTTGCGGTATATATCTCCCAGAAGTCCAATGACTACGCCAAGGGCTAGCAAGGCGATCAGCCAAATCACAGTAGGACTATGGCTTGGGGTGCCGCCACCGGTGTTAATTAATCCCAGTGGCCCTCCTGAGTTGATATATCCAATGTTGGTCTTTTTGAGCCCTCCGCTTCCAAGTCCGGTAGTTAACAGTGTGGTCTCTGTGCTTAAACCAGGCTGAGACGATCCCCCCGTCCAGGTTTCGCCATAGGAGTAGCAACCAGCTTGGTTGGCTGTCACTGGGCTTGTCGCACTAGCCAATGTAGTTGTGGACGTGGGGCCGGTTGCTACCACCGGCGAGTTGGTCCAGTTGACGTTGGTACATGAGTTGTTGATCGGTGCTACCGGCCCATACAGCGTCCACACAATACCTCCGAGCCATGCCGATGAGAAGCCAACCGGAGTGACGGTATCGGAAAGCTGAGTCGGTGTGGTCTGTCCTCCGGCGATAATCGCAGTTGTTAGAGTCGGAGAGACCAACACTGTCTCTTTTGGATTCCCCGGTGCCATAGATCCAGCCGTCACAGTGCCCGATGCTTTCCAAGAAACGCCGTAAGAATAACAACCGGCTAGTTTAATAACAACAGTGGGTGTCTGGTAGCTGGTCTTGGTAGTTAGCGCTGTTGTGCCAGTAGCCATCGATGGAGCGTTAGCCCAACTAGACGATGCACAACTGTTGCCAACAGCGGACACACAGGACGGTAGAGTCCCAACGAGTGGTGTACGAAGAGTTACGTGTGACCGTCTTCGCATCAACCAGAGTCGGAATCTGTTGTCTATTTACTTCTGTGAATGATACCGGTTTGCGCTCTCTAAGTCAATGCCTCCTTTCATCTAATTGTTGTTGATGTTGGGGCGTGTTTCTTCCTTCGTTGCGAGCTGCGCCGGCAACGTTTTCCAAGAGCTCGTGTGATCTTTAGATCACATAGCTTCAGCCTCAGTGCTTAGGCGTTGTTCGACTACTTGTTCGCCTTGGTCTTTGTCGCTCTTTAGTGAGTCGATGCTCATGTAGCGCTTGGAGCTGATCCACTCGTCGTTCTGTTCTGCGAGTAGTGCGCCTACCAGGCGAATGACCGCTTGACGGTTGGGAAATATGCCAACGACGTTGGTACGCCTACGGATCTCTTTGTTGAGTCGTTCTTGTGGGTTGTTGGATCTGATCTTGGCCCAGTGCTCAACTGGGAAGTTAGCAAAGGCCAAGATGTCATCGATAGCGTCTAACAGGTAGACGACGACATCGTCGAAGCCACCTTCGATCAGCTCGTTGACAACTTTGTTTGCCCTCGCATAGGTAGCGTCTCTGTCTGGTTGTTCAAATATCGTCCGCACTAGAGAAGCAATCGTTGCCTGGTCTGACTTTGGGACTCTTGAGGCTAGGTTCGCCATGAAATGAGTTCTGCAACGCTGCCAGGATGCGCCAAAGAGCACGGTCTCTATAGCGCCCTTGATGCCACCGTGAGCGTCAGAGATGACGAGCTCGACCCCAGAGAGCCCACGAGCGACCAGGGAGCGTAAAAAGGCCGTCCAGGCGTCTGTATCTTCACAAGTGACGATGTCGAATCCAACGATCTCTCTAAAGCCTTGGGCGTTGAGCGCAGTAGCGATCACAACAGATACGTTGACCACCCTGCCACCTTCGCGTACTCGCTGGCTAAGTGCATCAATCCACAGATAGCGGTAAGGTCCGTTGTCGAGTGGACGCTCTCGAAATTGAGTTACCAAGGCGTCGAGCTCAGTAGCTATACGTGAGACCTCAGACTTGGATATCCCATCAATCCCCATCGCCTTTACCAGGTCGTCTACTCGCCTAGTAGAGACACCTTCTATGTAGGCCTGGCAGATAACCGTATAGAGTGCCTGCTCAGCTCTGCGTCGTGGATTTAACAAGAACTCTGGGTAGTACGTACCACTTCGCAGCTTTGGCACAGCTAGCTCAATAGTGCCAACCCTTGTGTCCCAAGGTCGCATCCGGTAGCCGTTGCGAGAGTTCTCTCGATCCTCGCTCCGCTCGCTATATCCAGCGCCACACTGTGCAGACGCTTCAGCTGACATCAGTATCTGTGCAAACTCAGCAAGCATCGCTCTGGGCAGATCCTTATCAGCACCTGGATCTTCAAAGTAGTTGCTAATCCACGCGATCGGGTCAATACTTGTGTTGGCAGTCATCGTGATCCTCCTTAGTCGGTAATTTCAACTTCTTAAGGTTGCCGCGATGACTGCCACATATGTGGGATGGTCCCTTAGCTCAACATCTCGTACACCACTCGTTGGGACTCAACCTGGCTATCTCGCCATGAAGCCCTTGGAAGAGGGTCATCAATGACAAGTGAAGATAGCAGATCAGATAAAGATCGAGAGCTTCAAATGCGTCCACGAAGCATCGTGCGAAGACCCAAGGTCTTAGCAATAACTGGAGGAGTCGTAGCACTCGCTGTTGCCATCGTGGTCGTGTTCTTTGCGACAAGTGGATCCGGGGGCCCTCCTTACAAATACCCGCCACCGCCTCCGATCCGGGCGAACGGACCCGTGCCAAAGGTGACTCCAATACCTCCCCCGTGGAACCGACTCGTCGCCGAGTTTCCAGACATCGCATCAGGGTCCGCTCCTGCTGTCAACTACAACAACAACAGCGTCTCGGCGGAGACCTACTACAAGGCGCCACTTTGCCAGCCACGGGACTTGAAGATCCTTCTTGTAGTGGGTCCGCGAGTAGCGCGCCCTGGAGATATCATAGATTTCACTCTAGAGATCTTCAACCGCTCTTCGCGTGGCTGTAACATCCTTGCCATCGCTCCCCTTGGTAACTATCCCCCTCAAGCAAGCAATCTGCTCGGTGCGAAGTGCCTCCCTACGTATTTCATAACCAACTCTTCGGGGCAGATCGCGTCGGTGCAAAGTGACGGAGGTATCTCGCCGTTCAAGTTGTTGAGACAGTGTGAGTCACTGGGGATCTTCATACGAGCAGGAACGCACTACACAGACACAGAACCAGGAGGGTGGGTTATAGGCGTGAGGGGCGCTGGCGAATGCGCTATCGTGAGTGAACACGAGCCCTATAGCGTCTTGCCGTCAGGCTGCAAGACTCCACCGCCTCCACCCGGCAAGTACCAGGTCCGAGTTGCTATCCCTATTGGTGCGTATCTAGCCCCCGGTTATATCAATGTTCCCGGGAGCAGGCTCCCAGTGCTCGCTCAGACCTTCATCGGCAAGGTTGTGCCACTTTATAGCGCACCAGTGACGATCACCGTCGACAGCTAGGTGGATGGTGTCAAACAGGGGATCCGCAGGAGACCTTCTCGTTCCTCGGTGGAGGAGCCAGAAGAGCGCTTGGATACATGGAGCGCCACGGAAAGGGGCTCCTCCCGCCACAAGACGACGCGGCCGCCTGGGTTTCGAGGGCCTCGTTCGGCTCCAATCCAGATCCCGCGAGCATCGAACTCGCGCGCTCGATCATCGGAGCGATTTAGAGATCTTCAACCGTTCTTCGCGTGGCTGTGACATCCTAGACTCGGCCGCATTAGGCTATCCCCCTGACGCTCACACGGTCCCTCGTGGTAGGTGCCTTCCAGCATTCATTGTCACCGATGCATCGGAACGGGTCGCGTCGGTTAGCGATTCGGGTTCAATTGCTTCGCCTGGTACCTGCATTCCTACCGGCGTTTTCATTCGAGGAGGAACCCACTATACAGATACACTCTCGCCATGGTGGAGTATCGGGTTACGCGGTGGCAACCTTTGCTATAACTTGAGACATGACAAGCCATACGGCTCCTTACCTGCCTTTTGCAAGACCCCACCGCCGCCGCCTGGTCAGTACAGTCTGAGTCATCGTCCCTATTGGTGCATACTTAGCCCCCGGTCATACCCATTCCTCTGGGAGCAGGCTCCCGGTATTGACTTACATCTTTGCCGGCAAGGTTGTGCCGCTTTACAGCGCACCAGTGACGATCACCGTCGACAGCTAGGTGGATGGTGCCAAACAGGGGATACGCGGGAGACCTCCTGAAGTCCACAGGCCGCCGAATGAGCGTGCAACTACTGCACAACTCACCGGGAGCGGATGAGGACGGCGAGAGCAGCAAATGAGTGGAGTCGGATGTCGGGACTGTGACGACGGCGAATCAGTGAAACTTCAGGAGGACGCTGGATCAGGTAGGCGGAGGCGAATGCCCGACGCTTCTGCGAGTCCAGGGTCCATGTAGGCGTCGAGACGGCGAAGCTGCTCATCGGTCGCTTCGAACGTTGTCCAGTCGATGGCCCCGGTCCACTTCTGAGCGAAGCGAAGAACAGAGATCAAGGTCTCGCCACGACCGTTGCCGTTACTGACTGCTGAGAGTCCGGCGAGGTAGTTGTTGCGGTAGACGGTCGGGATGACAGTCCGGACCTGACCGGCGGCGGAGAGCACGCCGTTCGACACGATGCGGGCGAGTCGACCGTTTCCGTCATCGAATGGGTGGCATTCAGTGATCAGCAACATCATGGCGATCGCCCGGTGCATCGGATCCGTTACCGAGCTGAAGACGTCGAATCCTCGTCGCAACGTGCCAACGACGAGATCGGGTTCGACGAACGCATAGCCTCCGGCGTAATTGCGTTTGACTTTGAATTCACCTGGTCGTTTCTCGGGCCGAGCCGCCAGAAGGATGCGGTGCAGGTCTGCCAACTCGTCCATGAGTTCGTCAGCGCTCGTCGGTGCGAGTGCATTGGACGCTTGGTCCGAGACGATTCTGTATGTCGCCGCAACGTCGTGTGCATCGGCCGGTCGCTCGGCCGGGATTACACCGTCGACGGCGATCTCGCGTGCTTCCTCGACGCCGAACTCCGTGCCCTCGATGAAGTTCGAGAAATACGCCTCGAAGAACGGTTCCCAAGTCCACCGCTCCGGCCGGCCGAGCGCGGGACGAGGCTCCGGTGCTGTGTTACCGAGGAGGTCGGCGAGACCACGGAACATCGTCAACCGGTGTTCGTCGTAGGGTTTGCCGGCGAAGCGTGCCGCCAAACGCTCCGACGTGGGCTTTGTGGCGCTGAACGATCCCAGCACCGAAGCGAGGCGGGTTCGCACCGCCTCGACGGGACTCGGAGGAAGCTGGCCGGCGATCGTGTCGAGCTGATTCAGCACGTCTTGGATCGAGCCCGCCCCACCGTGGTGAGCGAGCTGGTCGATTTCGTCTTCGACGGCCTCGGTTCCGGCCTGCCGCCTCGGCCGACCGCGCGGTGGTCGTCCCGCGACGCTGACGTTCTCGACGAGTCGACGAGCGAGTCCTGAGATATGAACGCCGTCGGGCATCGGCATGTCGCCCGGCAGCGGACCCGGTCCGATACGTGGCGAGACGGTTACCCCGGGCAGCTCCAGATCGGAGCGCCGCGGCGGGTCTGGATGGGTGACGAAGATCCAACTCTCGAGCGGCAGTCCGCCGGTCAACGCGGTGCGATCGCTCAGCACCGCACCCGGCCAGAACGCGTTGATGATCGCGAGGCGATGATGGGCGACGGCCTGGTGTAGGGGCAGGGTAGCGCCGACTATGTAGGTGTTGGGGGCGACCCGGACGGCAGTCCCGGCCTTGGCTTGCCGCGACAGGCCGGCCTTAGTCGTTTCCGTGGCCACGACGAGGCGGCCGGCCGGATGGGACAGGGCGGGAGCAACGGGCGCACCGTTATCGGGCCGAACCGAGGCCGATCCGGCAACGGGAGAGGGGTTATCGGTCACTGAAAGCAACTGTAGGGCATAAATCGGACTCTGTCGTGGACTGGGGAGCAACGGTCGGGGTGAAATGAACGGTCGGGGTGAAATCACTGGTCAACCCTCGAAGCAACCTCCAGCGCTACCGGCTGGACTATCTGACAGTGCTTTGGCGGGTTTAGCCGACGCTTCGGCTGCTCTTGAAACAGACGGTCCGCTGCCGCGGTGTTCACGGAGCCGACCCCGCGAGCGCAGAAGTGTGCCAACGCGGCATCTCCGACTGCCGTCTGGTCTTGGACGACTTCGCCGGTGTGAGGCGGCGTTGTTGGAAACGACCGTTTCGAGTCGTCGCTCGTAGGCGCGGCTAACCTGCACGATCTGGCGTACGCGGGTGTTCTCGTGCGAGATGAGAACGGGCCGATTCCAACTAGGATCGTGCCGTGGACTCGACCCTGCTTCCGCCGGCACTCGCCTCCCTTCGAGATGACGCTCTCGCGTGTACGCGGTGTCCGCTCGCGGCGGAGAGGACTCAGGTCGTGTTTGGCACCGGTAACCCTGAGGCGGAGATTATGTTCGTCGGTGAAGGTCCGGGACGAGACGAGGATCTCGCGGGAGAACCGTTCGTCGGAAGGTCCGGGAAGCTGCTCGACCGCTTGATGTTCGAGGAACTCGGGATCGACCGGAGCGAGTGCTATATCGCGAACGTCGTCAAGTGCCGACCTCCGAACAACCGCGATCCTTCGCCCGCGGAGGTCGCGTCGTGTAGCGGCTACTTGATGGGCCAGGTTGATCTCATTGATCCTGCGGTCGTCGTGACGCTCGGGAACTTCGCGACGAGGGCGTTGCTTGGTACGACGGAGGGAATAAAGAAGATCCGCGGAAGGGCGTACCCGTTTCGTGAGCGCAGTGACAGGAGCGTCGTACCCACCTACCATCCCGCCGCCGCGCTGCGATCTGGCGGTCAAGTTGTGGCCGAGATGCGTGCGGACTTGATCCGTGCGAAACGGCTCTTGCCCTCGGTGGCGAGGTGACGTTTGTGGTTGACGACGGTGAGTCTTGTTCGAACAGCTCTGCTGCCGGAGGTGATGCCGGAGGTGATGCCGGAGGTGAACGATGGCGCCTAGAAGGCGTGACTCGCTCTTTGGAGGAGACGTGGCGCCTCGCGTCGTGCGTCGCTGGGGTACTGCGTCGGGGAGACTTAGTTCTCTTGACTGGTGAACTCGGGGCGGGAAAGACCGCGTTCGCACAAGGCGTCGCGCGGGCGCTTCGAGTCGAAGAGGCGGTCACGAGCCCCACGTTCACTCTCGTCCACGAGTACAACTGTTCTTTCCGAGAGATCGATACTTTGCTTCATGCAGACCTTTACCGGCTCGAGGCTCCAGGAGAGGTAGAAGAGTTGGGGTTGGCCGAGATGCTCGACTACGGGGCGGTTGGGTTGGTCGAATGGGGAGAGCGTGGGGTGCCGGTGCTCGGGGAGAGTTACTTAGAAGTTCACATGGAAGCTCTCGATCCAGGGGGTGTGGATGCAGGAGATGTTGGTGAGTATCAAGAGGCGAGGCTGGTCACGTGCGTTGGAGTCGGGCGGTCGTGGGCGCGACGCGGTGACGCTCTCCGTCACAGCATCGAGGAGTACTTGCTGGATCGAGATGTCGAAGGCGGAGTTCTTTGACCGACCTATCGAAGACCTCTGTGGTCGAGCTGTCTAGAGCTGTGTTAGGGATAGAGACGGCGACGAACGTAGTGAGCGTCGCGATCGGCGGTAGTGCGGGCGTTCTTGGGGGTAGCTGGGTCGGTGCCGGCCGTGGCCACGCGGAGCGACTTGCCCCTGCGATCTCGAATCTGCTCGACGAGACTGGAGTCGAACTCGCAGAAGTCGGTGTGATCGCCGTCGACGTCGGGCCCGGACTTTTCACGGGTATTCGAGTCGGGGTCGCGACGGCGAAGAGCCTCGGGCAGGGGTTGGGGGTTCAAGTGATCGCCGTTTCGAGTCTGGAACTACTTGCGTGGATGGCTATTGACGCAGGATGGAGAGGCTCTGTGTGCTCGGTGGTCGATGCTCGGCGGGGAGAGGTGTTCGTTGGAAGCTTCGACCAATCTCGCGAGTGTCTATCGACGACGCTCCTGAAGCCGCACGAACTATCGCGGTACTTCGAGTCGCTCGAGCGACCGTTGCTCGCCGTTGGGAACGGAGTGCTCCGGTATAGAGATGAACTCGATTCGCGAACGGACCTCTCAATTGCGGGAGACGCGTTGGCGTCGCCGAGTGCGACGGCGCTCGTATCGATCGCAACCGAGATGGTGGGTTCAGGTATCGCTCCGAGTGAGCCCAACGCGATCTCGGCTCTTTACATGCGCGACGCCGACGCAAAGGTGAACTGGGTCCGGCGCGACGAGACGCCGGTTGCGGGCTGACCGGTGGCGACGGATGTCCGGATCTTGCCGATGAGAAAGCGCGATCTCGCTCAAGTGATGGCGATAGAACAAGAAGTGTTCCCCGAGCCGTGGAGTAGGAAGGTGTTCGTCTCCGAACTCGCACAGAGACGGGGTAGGGAGTACCGAGTTGGAAAGGTCGCGAGGGCAGTCGTCGGGTACTTCGGACTGATGCTAGTTGAAGACGAAGCACACGTCTCGACGATCGCGGTCGCAAGCTCGTTCCAACACCAAGGAATCGCGACGCTCTTCATGCTCGAATCGGTGCGGTTGGCCCGGGAGAACGGAGTCAAACGGGTCACTCTTGAAGTAGCGGTGAGCAACGAGAGAGCGATGTCGTTGTACAGACGGTTCGGGTTCGCGCCGGTCGGCGTGAGGAAGGGGTACTACCAAGCGACTGGAGAGGACGCGTACTTGATGGTTGTAGAAGGCGTCGACACGCCGGCCTACGCGACGCGAATGGCTGGGATAATAGGGGAGTTGCGTTCAGCGAAATGACGAACAGTTGTGAACGTGGCGACTTTGCGACCGGGGACCGGAGTGCGTCAGAGTGCGTCTTGGGGATAGAGACTTCCTGTGACGAGACGGCGGCGGCGGTCGTAGAAGGTGGGCGAAGCGTTATCTCGTCGGTTGTATCGAGCCAAGTGGACCTTCACGCGCGCTTCGGCGGTGTCGTCCCCGAGCTGGCCGGTAGGGCACACCTCGACCTCTTGAATCCGGTCGTCGAGGAGGCCCTCGAGATAGCGGGACGCACCCCGTCGAGTCCGCGGATCCGCGCGGTGGCCGTCACATACGGACCGGGTCTCGTTGGATCGTTGCTCGTCGGGTTGGCAGGGGCGAAGGCACTGGCGCTTGCGTGGGACGTACCGCTCGTCGCGGTGAACCATCTCGAAGCGCACCTGTTCGCTCCCCTGATAGAGCAGGAAGATCCCGAGTTTCCACTCGTCGTCTTACTCGTCTCGGGGGGACACACGCTCTTGATAGAGATGGACGCCCCGGGGAGCTACAGGCTCTTGGGTAAGACCCTGGACGACGCGGCGGGCGAGGCGTT
>JAJYQJ010000098.1 GCA_021794655.1 Actinomycetes bacterium
GGTACTACGATCATATGTTCGATACTACACCACGGGTGTATCAATTCGTGCAACGGTGCTCACTCATTTCGCCGTCGGCCTTGACCCCTCCCTCACAGAAGGGGGTTGCGGCCGCGGTCGGCTCAACAGCACTTCATCGACTTCGATATGACGGGGCGCGAGTACCAGCCGACGGTCCACCACCTTGCTCGTGCTCACAGCCGACGGCTGCTGCTTGCAGCCGGTGCAGCGGGTGACTTGGGCAACTGGGAGGTCGCAAAGCCAAAGCCCAACTTGCAGGTCCTCCTCCACAACGATGTCCTGGAGTTCCGTCTCCTGCTGCCGGCAGGCAAGGACGTGCCGCCTCCCGGTCCGAACCCCGCCCGGCAGGCCTACTACACAAACATCCATGACAATCTGCTCGGGATCCGGGGCAGTCGACTCCTGGGGCTGTGGTCGATCGACCCTGCGTCCGAAGAGGTCTCCATCCGGGTCGTGCGACCGATCGGCACCTGGAAGTGGCGGGCCAACGCCAAGCTCGACATCGACTTCGTCCTACCCAGGGGCGTCGACACGTTGGAGAACCTCGAGTTCGTTCCGACAGAAGACCTCGAACAGGGTTTCCTCCCGTTCGAGGTCGACGAGGACGAGCAGGACGGTGAAGCGGATGCCGGTCAAGAGTGAGGCCCCCGTCTACGCAGGGGAGCGGGTTCGCTCTGTACGCCTGCTCGTCGGAACCTCTCAGGCCGACCTCGCAGCATCTCTCGGCGTCACCCAAGCTCAGATCTCCCAGATCGAGTCGGGACGCCGGAAGGCGACCGCCGCCTTCTTGGATGAGGTCGCCGACGCGACCGGCTACCCCCGGGCTTACTTCGAAGCTGTCCCGCCTGACCTGCCGCCTCTTACCCTCCGGTTCCGCCGGAAGGCGACCGCGCTCAGCAGCGAAGTGCACCGAGCCGAGCAGATGGTTGCCGAGACGTACCGGGTGGTCTGGCAGCTCGTGGGAGACCGCGGAGGGTACGTCCCTCCGAGCCTGCCATTGGCGACCGGTGAAGAGATCGCTGCAGAGACCGTTGAGTCTCTCGCGATGCAGGTGAGGGAGACCCTTAGTCTCGATGCGTCCGGCCCCGTCCGTCATGTGACCCGGAGCCTGGAGCGTGGAGGGATCGTCGTCGCCCCGCTCGCCTTCGACGAGACCGACGACGAATCCGAGACGGTGGGGCACTTCGGCGCGTCCTGCTGGCCCGGGGCGCCTGATCCCGCGGTCATCGGCTACTTCGAAGGAGGCACCGGAGACCGGCAACGCTTCACCCTTGCCCACGAACTTGGGCATCTGGTACTTCACACTCGGAGACGATTCGTCCCCGACCCCGAAGATGAAGCCAATCGGTTCGCAGGGGCTTTCCTGATCCCCCGAGACCGTGCTGAGGAGTTCGTCGCTACCGACGTCACCCTTAGAGACTTCGCTCAGCTGAAAGCCACGTGGGGAGTGTCGATCCAGGCCCTCATTATGCGTTGCAGCCAGCTAGGCCTTATCGATCCGGCGCGCAAGACGTCGCTTTTCAAACAACTCTCAGCTCGCGGGTGGCGCAAGAATGAACCGGTCAAAGTTCATCTCGAAGTGCCCGCTCTACTCTCAAAGCTCATCGAAGACCGCTTCGGCGAGGGCATGTTCGGCTACCGGCGAGCGGCAGAAGTGCTCGGACTGCCGGCCTTTGTCCTTGGAACGCTAGCTCCGCCAACTCGAAGTCCATCGAAGCCCTGATGGCAGATCCATCACCATGGCCTCGCCACAAGCTCTCCTCTCACCCGAGCGATCGAGCTGGAACTGGCCCGCTGGCCGTATATCGGTCACTTGGCGCAGTACGAAGACTCCATCCACCACAACGGCCCATCACAACGGTGGACCTCAGGCAGCAAGATCAACACAACCAACATCCCCACAGCAATGTGCTAACGCCAGTGCGTCCCTGATGGAGTCAAGACTGCACACCGTCTCCGCATGCCGCAATTCATTCGCGGGGCCACAAGTCAAGGGCGTGGGCCCGTCTCGTGGCCGCGGGCATCTGAACAGTTACCGGTATGCGTGATATAACGCGTGAGCGGCGAGCTGCTTGATGCATCGTTTCAACCAAGAAAGGGTTGGTCTTGCGTCCGACGTTGCTGGGCTATCGCTGAGCCGGGTTAGCGTCGGTAGAATCATAGGCTCGGCCCACGACGGCATAAGTCGGTTCTCCAGAACAAATGTCAGCATGTTCCGTGCACTTAATCGCCATGCATCGGGGTTCGAATGTGATGTATTTGTGGTGTGGTAACGATAAAGGTGCAGTGGACGACTGTCAAACTTGACGCGACCGTAGGCTGCAGCGTAGAGAGCCCAGTACCAATCGGTGGCTAATTCAGCATTCACAGGAAGGGCGGGGATCGCTTTGAGCCAATTTCTCTCCCAGGCGGTCCCGGGGAAACTGTATCCGCAACCTTGAGCAAAATAGGCCATCATTCTTTCTTTCGAGGTAGTTCTACGCCAAAGATACGACAGACCTGAGTAGCTGGTCGGCTTGTACGAATCCGAGTCAATTGCGAAGCTACCAGTTACAAAACATGTTGACCCAGTTGAGCGACGACGGACAACCTTAGAAAAGGACGGAAGCAGGACATCGTCACTCGAGAGGAAAACTATATGAGTACTTGTCGCGTCGTCGATAAGCTGTCGATAGTTGGCGCCAATGCCTATATTCTGGTCGTTCCGGTAAGCGACTAGATCAGAGCCAAAGGAACGGATCCGCTCCCAAGTCCCATCCGTTGACGCGTCGTCGCGAACGATTATCTCCTCGGGTCTTGGCAGTAGGGAAACTACCGAGGTTAGGCACTGTTCTATAAAATCCACATGGTTGTAGGATGGGATGCACACTGCCAACGATGGACGCCGCGTAGGCCTTGAGTCGTCAGTATTGAGGGGTTCTCTCATGCAACTACTACCACTGTGCAGTCGTTCGTATCATCCACAAGGAGAACCGACGATCTTCTGGCTCGAATCCTGCTGGTAGAAACTGGTTTCTCGACTCATAGGAGCGGACCTCGGACAGAGCTGAGTCGAGCCGCTATGTCGAGATCGGTCACGCCTGTTGCGGTGGCTTTGAAGCTACGCAACAGATCGAGTATGGCGGGTAGCCGATGTCACGCCGATCCGCGAAGAGAGGGACGATCCGCAGTGGAAACGTCAGAACCCACGCCAGTGGATACCCGAGCGAGCGAGTGAGAATACGAAGCACCTTGGTGACTTGTTGGCTGGTCTTTCCCGAGCAGTAAGAGATCTCTTCGACGGTCAGTCCCGATGATTCGACCAGAGCTCTAAGATCGCTCTCTGCGTATCCCTTCCTCACGTGCCCGCCGTCTTCTATGGGCAGAAACGGGCCTGCGTCGCCGTCATCGATTGGTATGTATGAGGAGTTTGGAGCCGTCAGCAGAAGCCGGCCCCCTGGACGCAGAGTCCTTCCAAGCGCCGAACAGAGCTGATGGTCGTCGAGGATATGTTCGATCGTTTCGGTGCAAGTCACCGTGTCAAAGCAGCCCGCCAGGTCTGTGCGCTCTGCTAGTTCGCGAAGGTCTTGGACTTCGAATTGAACTCGTTTGCCGAGCGTGTCAGCACGTTTTCTCGCCCGTGCGAGATCTGAGTCCTGCCAGCTAAGTCCTGTTACCGCGTACCCCAAGCTGGCGCAGTTAAGAGCCAGCCATCCGTTTCCACAACCTGCGTCCAGGAGCTTCCCAGGTGAAGCTGGCAGCCTTTCCTTTAACCACCGCCAGCGGTCGAGCACGAGTGTGTCAGGGAAGAAGAGGAGAAGAGATCTGGGTCCTGCGATCTTCACAAGTAGGGTCTTGAAGTCCGACACGACGTCAGACACTACCAGCCAAGCTATATCCGGTCCACAGCAGTTCGAGTGGAGTTCGCTGGCAAGCCGGCTTTTCACAGAAGCAGCGATCCTGGCAGGATCGTATTTCTTGCTACGAGAGGGTGAACTTGGTTAATCCGAGATCCCTCACCTCGTAGTTGGAGGATTCTGCGTGCATGGGGCTGCTTGTTGGCTAATCTGTCCCGATAGGCTATAGTGCGACTACGAGTCCATGCGAGACGACAAGGCTGTACAGCGACTGACTGCAGGAGGTTGGCGATTATGAGACGTTCATTAGTGAGTGTGGCAACCTGTTTCGCATTGGTGATGATAGTCGTGCCGCCTGCGCTGGTTGCCGGGGAGTCTCTTGTGGCAGCGCCGGCGTTTGGAGCCCCCGCCTGCCCCCCGGGGCAACCTGGTAGTGGTCCCCCTGGGCAACCTGGCCCAGGTAGTGCACCGGGTCGTCCTTCCACGTACCCTCTTGGACAGTGTGAGTTGCTGCTGTCGAGCGGAGTTATCCCTGCAGGTGGAACGGTGACGGTAACTGGTACAGGCTATGAGACGTACGTAAACGTGACGATTACCCTGAATCCGGGAGGAACGCAACTGGGTTCGGCGCGTACAGGCTCCAACGGATCCTTCACAAGTAACGTCACAGTGCCCGCTTCGACGGTGCCTGGAACGTATCTGTTGACCGCTACTGGCGGAGGACAGAGTCTTTCGGCACAGTTGGTGGTGACCTCTGCGACAGTCGTTAACAACGCGAGTTCGAACGGTACTGCACCGAACGCGGTCAACACCGCTTCGGGTTCTCCCCAGAGCAACTCTGGTTCTTCGGGGAGTTCGCACTCGTCTGCCCTTGGATCTCCAAGCTCCTCTGGAACAGGCCCAGGTGGAAGTGGCACTGGTGGAAGTGGAACTGGTTCCTCGGGCACTCCTCCGATGAAGCTGGCTGCACCGGCTCCCGTGGGTTCTCACTCGAAGGGGAGCCACTCGCTGATGTGGATTGGCGGTGGAGCCTTGGCGCTGGTGATCGTTGCTGCAGGGCTTCTGCTGGCGATCCGTGCACGACGAGCTATCTGATAGTTCGTCTTTCCACGCCTTACATATCTGGACGTGTATACCTGCTTGGGTAGCGTTGGAGCGCGCTCTTTGGGCAACGGGAGCACCAATCGGTGACACAGCCGGGCGGCAAAGTGGTCGTGGCCGGTCAGGGCTATGTCGGGCTTCCACTCGCTGTTCGAGCAGCAGAGGTAGGCTTTGACGTCGTTGGCTATGAGCCAGACGCAGAACGGTTGCAGCGCTTGCTTAATGGCGACTCGTACGTTGAAGACGTATCGAGTTCGACGCTCCTTTCCTCGATCGAGAGCGGGCGATACTTTCCGACCGGAGAACTGGGTAAGTGCGCTGACTTCGATATAGCAGTTATCACGGTACCGACCCCGCTAAGTGAAGGCTCTCCGGACCTGACGCACATAGAGGAGTCGGCTCGGGAGTTGGCTCCGTTTGTTCGAACGGGTGCGACCGTAATTCTGGAGTCCACGACCTACCCGGGGACCACTGACGAACTCCTCGTTCCCATTCTCGAGAAGGGATCGGAGCTGAGAGCGGGTGTCGACTTCCACGTTGGCTACAGCCCGGAGCGGATCGATCCAGGAAACAGGGTATGGACGTTTTCGAACACGCCTAAAGTCGTTTCAGGTATCGACGACGTATCTTTGAACTCTGTTAAGGCCTTCTATGACGCGTTGGTCGAGGTCACCGTTCCAGTCTCTGGCACTCGCATAGCCGAGATGACCAAGCTGCTGGAAAACACGTTTCGCCATGTCAACATAGCGCTCGTGAACGAACTGGCGATGTTTGCTGGTGAGTTGGGGGTCGATGTGTGGGAGGCGATTTCAGCGGCATCGACTAAGCCGTTCGGGTTCATGACGTTTACCCCCGGACCGGGAGTCGGCGGGCACTGCCTGCCAGTCGACCCTTCTTACCTGTCTTGGAAAGTCAAGCAGACGTTGGGGAGCACCTTTCGTTTCGTGGAGTTGGCAAACGACGTAAACGACCATATGCCCCACTATGTCGTCCAGCGTGCGGTAGTCGCGTTGAATAGAGCGAGGAAGGCGGTCAACGGAGCGCACGTTCTGGTTCTTGGCCTTGCATATAAGCCCAATTCAGGAGATGTTCGAGAGTCTCCGGGCCCGGTGATCTGTGACCGGTTAGTGGCACTCGGGGCAAACGTTTCGGTTGTTGACCCTCTGCTCGGTCAAATCATGTTGCCACGAGGCGTCACTCGAGTCGATCTGACTCGAGAGGGTATAGCCGAGGCTGACCTGGTCATAGTTGTGACCGATCACGACGCGTTTGACTGGGAACAAATTGTCGATACGGCACGGTGCGTTCTCGATACCAGGCACCGCCTTCCGCCCTCGCCTAACGTCGAGTACCTGTAGTAGGGAAACTGCAGTCATGGAAGCTGAACCCCGACTGGCTCATGGCCGCATCTGACTCGACTAAGGAGTAGACGTACCATCAAAGCTGTCGATACCCCCGAGAGGGCGGTCAGGTTAACCCTGATTACCAACGTGGTACAGGCGGGGGTTGCAGTTGCCACGGGGGTGATTAGATCGG
>JAJYQJ010000125.1 GCA_021794655.1 Actinomycetes bacterium
TTCAGCTCGCCAGTGCGCAACCTCGTTCGCGTGCCCGGTCTCCACGAGTACAAGCAAACACGACGGCGAGCTCCGTGTCCAGTATCATCCGTGACCTGGGTATATACGGGTTCACCGAACGCTTACGGTCGCGGCGATAACGTACGTACGGCAATTGGTGTACAATATGTCCATGACCTCGAAGACCGAACGACTGAACCTGCGCCTGACCTGCGCTCAGGACGCCGTCCTCCGTAGTGCTGCCAACGCCCGAGGCGAATCAGCGAGTGAATACGTGCTCCGGCACGCGGTCGAGGCCGCCGAGGCCGATCTGGCCGACCGTCGAGTGTTCGTTGTTGACGACGCGGCCTGGCAAGAACTCCAGGCACTGATGTCAGCTCCGGCTCCGCTGCCCCTGCCGATGGCCAAACTCCTTGCCAATCCCACGGTGCTGGAGAGACCCGCTACGTGAGCTTCGCTGGCCCGGAGTTGCTCACGAGCGAACATATCCTGACCGGATTCGACTGCGGCACGCTGGCACTCAACGGTTGGCTCGTGCGTCGGGCCCTCGGGAACCAGTCCTCCGGCACGAGCCGCACCTGGGTGGTCATCGAGGCCGAAACTGCTCGAGTCGTGGCGTTCTACGCATCGTCCACAGCATCGGTTATCCGTTCGTCAGCACCGATGCCCTTCGGACGCGATCAGCCCGACGAGATCCCCGCCATCCTTCTCGGTCGAATGGCGGTCGACTCCAAGCACCAGGGACAGGGGCTCGGTGCCGCGCTCCTCAAGCATTTCATGCTCAAGGCAATGCAGGTCTCGGTGTCCGTTGGCGTGCGCTTGCTCTTCGTGCACGCCAAGGACGAGGGTGTGAAGAGATTCTACGAACACTTCGGATTTGTCGAATCGCCGGTCGACCCTCTCACCATGATGATGCTCTTGGAAGATCTGTAGGCGGCGGCCCCTGGCTTGGTGAATCCTACCGGCCCGTGCGGAGGATTGTCTGCGCCGAACTGACGCGGACGTGGCCGATCCCAACAGATGGTGGGGCGGCCCCCGGAATGGTGCCTCAGACGGCCGGATCGAGCGCTCCCGAGGTGCCGTTCTGCGCTCCTGGCTGGAGGGATCCGCTCGGCGTTCTGGCGCGGCGTTCTGTGCGCACGCTCTGCCCTGGCGAAACCCAGGCAATCTGCGGAGCGATCCACGGTGCCAGGGCGACTGCGGGCCCAGTGTTGGTATAGCATTGCCGCTATGTGGGGATCGGTTGAGTTCGAGCCAGAGGTGAGGGACTGGATTCTCCGCCGCCGGGACACCGGAGCCGATCGGGTGCGGTTCCACATCGACCGGCTGAGCGAGCTTGGTCCCCACCTGGACGAGCCCCATACCCGCCAACTGGACGGCAAGCTGCGTGAACTTCGATTCCACCTGGAAGTCGTCAGATGCGGATCACCTATTGGATCGCCCCGGGCCGACGGATCATCTTGCTCACGGTGTTTGCGAAGACCCAGCGCCAGGAGCGACGAGAGATCGTCCGGGCGAAGCATGCAATGGAACGGTGTATTGCTGAGAATCACAGCACTGACGACAATGAGAGGACCATGACTGAGCGAACGACCTGGGAAGACTTCAAGGCAGAGCACCCCCTCGCCGAGGAGGGACGCGCTGCATACGAGGACGAGGCCCGCATCAGCGCCTTTCGGGAGTTCGTTTACCGACTCCGGAGCGAAGCGGGCCTGACCCAAGCTGAGCTGGCGGAACGGATGGGAACGACGCAGTCCGCGATCGCCCGGATGGAGGGTGGCGGAGCCCGGCCAACCCTCGAGACGCTTGAGAAGCTCGCGGCCGCAGTCGGAGGTGAGCTCGTGGTCGGCGTTGGCGAACACCTTTCGGACAACCGCAGCATCGCCAAGCTCGTGCGCGATGGCCATGCGGTGATTCGTCGCGCAAGTTAGACCGGATCGCAGAAGATCGATTACAGCCAGATGGATCGATCGCTCCGAGGTGCCGTGTTCCACTCGGAGTTACAACCCACGATTGCGACACCAAAATGTCGCCAATGGTCACTAATGTCTGCTCCGCCATGGGCTGAACTGGCTGAGTGGGTACTTGGGAGTGGTGGTTGGATAAGAGGCTGTGAACTCGGTTGCTGTTGCGGTGGTTGCGGAGGATATTGTCCACCGGGGTAGCTCGTAATGTCTAAAATACCAGAAGGGCAAGAGCCGCGTGCATTGACTCGATATCACGATTGTGTTGTCCCAATAGCGAGCAGATCATGTACTCAAGAACATGGCTCCTCCAGCCCGTCGGCTGCCTGCCTGCACTCATTGGCGATCCCGTGGGGAAAGAGGAAGTCTCGTAACCGCCAATCGGCTGTTGAGCTTGCTCGACGGAGTCCCTCATGAGCGCGTCTTGATAATTGCGTTATCATTGACCAGTATTGAAGTAGGAAGTGGGGACTGCGGATGCGGGCCCCACTTTTTTTGTTCTATCTTCTTGGAAATACTGTAATCCCAATATTCTCCCAACGGCCATTTCTATTTCTGACTTCTTAAAACACACCGTCATAACTCATTTGATGACCAACTCGTTCTGACTTACCTAGGTAGTATCGAGCAATCGGTGAAGCTGCCATACCAGCTATTTCTAGTCCCGATGCGCTGCCAGACTCTTGCCTAAACTGGTCGAGTATGGCCTGCGCGGGTGCGGAGCGTGGTCCCTCGGGGGTCATAAGAGTGAATTGCGGATCGATTGGGCCCAACTGCGAGTGGTGACCCATGAGAATCTCATCGCAGCACAATGCCATCATCGTAGCGGCCGACATAGCAGCAACTGAGACAATAGCCCGCAGCGGACCGAACCTCTCGTCCCGCAGGTATTTCATTAGCGCTTCGGCGCAATCTTGATCGCCGCCGGGGCTGTGAAGCACAAGGTCGAGCGGACCCCTCGGCAGCCCATGTACCGCCTCCATGAAGCCCATCATGTCGCGGGTACCGACACTGATTGCACTTTGATCGTTGACCGGCCTACCCTCAAGCCAGCCTGACCCGTACACGATGGCTGGATGACCCGTGTAATCCGTTAAGGCCTTCAAGTACTTGCGGCGCAGTATGTCGTGGGGGCTTGGTGCGAGTGGATCACGCTTCTGCCGGGCGTGCTCTTCTTTGTCACGTTGGACAAGTGCCCGCAACTCCGTGCTAATAGCCCCCCCAGGTCGGCACGCAGGAAGACCAACTACCTGACGGTTGTGGATGCGTCGACGATTGCCCGAGGTAACATCGCGACGTTCGTCGTCTCTGGGTAGCATTCAACTGGAGCAACCGCCAACCGGTAAGCGGACTCAATGGATTCATAAACATCGAGCAGCTCATCCAACCCTGGCGGCGCGCTCTCAATCAGGTCATCAAACTCTTGCTGGCTAGCTGTCATGTCCAGGACACTACTCCGCCAACGGCCTGATACCACCTCTATGTCGATCGGAGCATATCGTCGTTCACCCTAGAGCGGGTCGGATCGCTCTTATCAGGCTTGGTGATTCGGGAAAGTCAGCACTCAATTGACCGAAGAACTTCCGATGGATTCATCATGGGTTGCATAGGGCTTGCGGATGACAAACCGCGAGTCGACCCATTTCCAAAGTTGGACGTTTCCATGTTGGTCAGTGAAGGTGAACTTGGGCCACGTATTGGTCTGCTGCGCGCTCGCATTCCTCGATTGCAGTCAGGCTGTTACGAAACCTCTCGCGGTCAACCTTGTCTAGATCAAATCCAAGTACGCTCACGAAGTTCCCTTCGATAGTTTCTCCAGGTTCTGTCACCTCAATCATCATTGATCCATTCGGCCCTGAGCAGGCCGAGAGGCCCGCAAGACAGTCGAGGCGGCGGCGAAGCCGCAAACCGATGACTGTCTTACTTGCTTTCTCGTAACGAAAGAGTGGCTACAGGGAGGACTCAAAGAAGGCTGAGCTACTCTGGGAGTCGCGGGGAATGATCAATGCACAATTCTGGGAGAGACTGAACTTCCCACTCACAAGACGGGTGGACATTGCGCGTGCACCTACGGTGGTGACGAGAATCACTGAGTCGAAAAAGTCGAACTCGTGCCACGCGATGCGCCCCATCAGGCCCTCTGCCTCAGTCTGACCGCTATAGCCGGGGAAGGGACCCGAACGTCCGACAGTTCCACTGCGAGAAATTAGAACATCTCCATCCTGTAGGATGTAGCCGACCGCATCCTTTGGTGAGACATGAACGCCGCCGACCTCAAGAGAGCCATCATCTCGCATGTCCATTGTTCGAAGGAAGCGAATACCATCTAGAGAATAAGAGGACGCAGAGATATTTGCGCCGGAGAAAGCTGAACGCGTACAGACGTTCTTTAGCCGTCGCACCTCCCAGTGCTCGGGCACGTCGCCCAGCCAAGGAACGCCGGAGTCCTTGTATGCCGGATACGGCTTGAGGTCAGCGGTCATGGGCGGACATCCGAGTCATCTTCGTCGGTGAAGAGCTGAACATAGGGATCGTATCTGAACTGGCGATTTCGAGCCTGGCCCGTAACTTCTCGAAGGATGCCAAGTTCGACCAGACGCGAAACGAGACTATTGGCTGCAGGATACGTCGTACCTATCAAGCTCTGGACTTCGGTAACTGAAACAAAGGGGCGATCGAACAAGGTTTCCAGGACCTTGTGGCCGTTACCGGCGGCACGACCAAGGCTCGCAGTGATCGCGGCCCGATGCTCTTCACGTAGTGTCAAGATGCGACGAGCACTCTCTGTAGCTTCCGCGCTGACTTCGGTGATGCCGCTGAGGAAGAACAGAAGCCAATCTTCCCAGTCACCCTCGTCGCGTACCGCCTGGAGATGCTCGTAGTAGGCCTCGCGGTGCCTCTTAAAGTAGTGCGATAGGTAGAGGACCGGCTTATGGAGGAGGCCACGTTCTGTGAGCAAGAAGGTGGTCAGTAAGCGTCCAATACGACCGTTGCCGTCCAGAAATGGGTGAATCGTTTCGAACTGAGCATGAACAAGGCCAACCTTGATCAAGACGGGTAGATCATCGCTCTGGTGTATGAATCTCTCTAGTTCACTGAGTACATCGGGAACGACATCAGGTGGCGGTGGCACGAAGACTGCCTCGCGAAGGGTGCAACCTCCCGGGCCGATCCAGTTCTGACTGCGACGCAGTTCGCCTGGAGTCCACTGCCCGCCGCGTACCCCCTCGAGCAAGATCTCGTGAATCTCACAGATGAGACGGATCGAAACGGGCAGCTCGTCGAGGCGCTCAAGGCCGTACTTCATTGCTCTCACATAGTTGATAACTTCGTCGACGTCTTGTGGTAAAGCGTCCGGATCGAACAACTTTGCCTCTGCGGCGAGTAGATCGACTAGTGAACTTTGCGTACCTTCGATCTGACTCGAATACACAGCCTCTTTGCGCACATACATGAACACGAATAGGTCCGGATTCGGCAGGGTTTGTATCGAGCCGTCCAATCGGCCTAACGCAAGATCGGCTTCAGACAGTGCCACCTGCAACTTACCCGTCAGGCTTAACTTCGGATCTGGAGGCAACCCGGCAGGGATGAACGCCAAATAGTTCGTTGGCTGGCGCAGATACCGCCCAGCCCGGTGCGATGGGTCATTGCGAAGCTGTTCCATGTTAAACGCTGCCTTGCATTAGGGGCTGCGGAAACGTCTTATTAAAGGGCGCCTTTAATAAGGGATTGAACTCCGGGATGTATTGAAGGCAGGCTTTCATACTCAGGCAGGCTGACTACTTCCGACGATCTCTTCCAGGAGTCCCTCGGTCTCTCGCTCAAGCGCCAAGATGTCGGCTCGAATCTCCTCAAGGGTGCGCAAGGGTTGAGGCTTGTAGAAGTGGCGGGTGAAGCTGATCTCGTAACCAATCTTAACGCTCGCAGGTGTGTACCAGGCATCTGGTGCGTAAGGCAATACTTCGCGCTCCAAGAACGCCTCAATACCACCGTCCTCGCTTAGCGGTATCTGCTCGCTGTCACGCAGGTCTGGATCGGACTCGTACTCGACAACGGCTCGGTTGCCTTCGATCGTGGCTTCGAAGAGGCCACAGAGGGGATCTGCCTCGATACCTTTCTTGTGGATCTTGCGAATGACCGGTGGCGCATCGTCACTACGCTCCGCACTCTCCTTAAGTAACTTTATCTCCTTCGGACTATAAGCACGGTTTGGGTCGACGCCAACGAGGCGCAGTGGGCGCTCCAGGTTAAGTTTCCAGTAACCGAACGCTTCATTCGGAAATATCTTTGACTGTTCGCTCTCTTTGAACTCCAAGAACGTCTGGCAGATTCGATCGATGTCATCGTCTGATAGTTCGCAGTTCTTCTTGCCCAGGTTCTTGCGAAGCGGTCTGAACCACTTGGTCGCGTCGATGAGTTGAACCTTGCCCCTGCGGTGATCGGGCTTTCGGTTGGTGATCACCCAGATATACGTAGCGATACCAGTGTTGTAGAACATGTTGAGCGGTAGCGCGACTATCGCCTCTAGCCAGTCCTTCTCGATGATCCAGCGCCGTATATTGCTCTCGCCCTGTCCCGCGTCGCCCGTGAACAACGACGAGCCGTTATGGACCTCAGCGATCCTGGAACCAAGTGGAGTAGCGTGCTTCATCTTCGACACCATGTTCGCGAGAAAGAGCATCTGACCGTCGCTCGAGCGCGTGACTAGTGAGTACTCAGGATCGCCCGCGTGTTCGATGACAAACCGCTGATCTCTAAGACCGCTCTTTCCACCCATGCGCTCCAAGTCACTCTTCCAACTCTTCCCATAAGGCGGATTAGACAGCATGAAGTCAAACTCGCGGGACGGAAACGCATCGTTGGAGAGCGTCGAGTACTCGGGTCCACCAACGACGTCGTCAGCCGCCTCACCTTCGCCCTTTAGGAGAAGGTCGGCCTTACATATCGCAAACGTTTCAGCGTTGATCTCTTGACCGTATAGATGGGTCGCAACCTCTTTGCCGCGTTCGCGGCTAAGTTCTTGTAGCGTCTCTTCTGCCACCGTGAGCATCCCGCCGGTTCCAAGTGCCCCGTCGTAGAGCAGATAGGTTCCAGACTCGATCCTGTCGGCAACCGGCAAGAACATGAGACGAGCCATGAGCTTGACTGCGTCTCTCGGGGTCCAGTGCTCGCCTGCCTCCTCGTTATTCTCCTCGTTGAAACGGCGTACCAGCTCTTCGAACACCGTACCCATGCCGTGGTTATCAAGCCCCGGGTGCTTCTCGGTCCCGTCGGGATTCATAACCGGGTATGGGCTCAAGTTGATACTCGGGTCCAGGAGTTTCTCCAAGAGGCTCCCGAGTACGTCTGCTTTCGACAGTCGTGGGATCTGGTTGCGGAACTCGAACTTCTCCAAGATCTCTTGAATATTGGGTGAGAACCCATCCAGATACGCCTCGAAGTCCGCCTTTAGCTGTTGTTGATTCGAACGGGATTTCAGATCACGCATCGTGAACCGTGACGTGTTGTAGAACGCCTGCTTCGAAGCTTGGCGAAGCGCTAAGTCCTGGTTGGTAATGCGAGACTTGTCAAGCGAGCTCTTCATCTCGAGAACCGCCGGTTTCGTCGGCTCCAAGACCGCGTCCAATCGTCGAAGAACCGTCATCGGTAGGATCACGTCACGATACTTACCCCTCACATAGAGGTCACGTAAGAGATCGTCAGCAATCCCCCAGATAAGACCGACGATACGGTCGTGTTGTTCACCGTTCATCGCGGGCGCCTCTCTGAGTGGATGACGGTTGGACTTCGGCCAGTTTGGCGGACGGACGGGTGAGCGGTTGGTGGGTAGTGGGTTGGTTGGTGAGGGGGAAGGAGGATCGATTCATCAAGAGCAGCCATGATGGCATCAGATCATACGCTACCGCTTCTAGATTTACTGAAGTAGCTACGCCAAGGGTACTTCGGACCTCGAGGGGTACACCATTCACCACAAGGTAGGTGCTCAGCACCCCGAGGGTAGGTGGACTAGACCGTGCCCACTAAACCTTGCGACATTAGCTACAGCCAGGGCCATGGAGTATCCGGGCGTTATGGAACGACCAGTCTTTTCGATGTTCGTAGCCGGCCTCCTGGACGAGCTAAGGGCTGGCAATCTGCGTTACCCGAGGCGTCGGAGAGCTCATCGTTCGGTAGCGTGTTACGTTTATCACCGTCGTCTCTCGGCTTCGCGCTGGCGCATTAACTCAGCGAGTTGCAGAGCAGGTGGAATACTTAAGATATGGGTACCGACAACTGGCCGGTCGACTTTCGATACATCTCCACGCGGCTGGTCAACGAAATTGTGCAGCAATCCGAGGCTACACGAGGCCGTTGGAGTCCAACTCTTGCCCTGAATCTGAAGGTCGTATCGATAGGGCTCAAGAAACGCGATATCGACTATCGAAACAAATACCTCTTATGTCGGAAGGCGACCGACGCTGTGCGCGGGCGGACCGGAACGCTGACGGATCCTGGTGAATATATTCGAGCGGAGTTCACCATTCAGATGGGTTATCTGACCGTGCTCCAAGGCTGGTTGGAGCGGACGCACGTGAGAATCGCGGCAATGTTCAACGAGGGCACGGTGGCTGGGATCGGGTCGGTGCTTATTGCGCTATTCGGCTCCGAATCTAACTACACGTGGAAGCGGCCTGTAGACGACAACGATGGCAACATCCCGAGCGACGTCGACGGACTCTATGGGTTACTCAACGCGACCCGCGAACCCTTGGATCCGACGATCGCAGGACACTACCTCGAGCGGGATCCCGGTCACAACGACTACTCCCGAGCTGATCTCGTGGTAAGGCTACTTCACGATCGCTACAAAGACGTCACGGCGGGGCACCTGGACGTGCTGGCCAAGGTATTCCACTGCGTCGATGACTTCTCCTGCGGCAACTCACACTACGACCGCGTACTCATTGGGTCACCCGTATGGGCCGCGACCCCTGCCCCAAGTCCGCTCATCTCGCCCAAGTAACGGTTGCCGAGGCGAGGTACGACCGGTCTCGTACACTTGTTGTGTGCCCTTCGAGTGCGTCTTCTGTGGATCGACCAAACTACCGAGTTGCGAACACATTGTGTCCAGGGATATTCGAAAGGCATTCAACTTCTCAGGCCCAGTCTCAACCTATATCGGAGATGCCGACGATCCGATCAAGGTCGAGCGCTGACCGCCAGAAGGTCCCGTATAGCTAGCTTGGTTATATCCCAGAACGCTGACGGATCCTGCGTATCGCAATGTGTCTCGGAATCGGATCACCGAGGGCGACGCCCTAAGACCGCTGCAAGCCGTCCGACTCTAAACCAGCGGTAGGTGCCGAGCAATGCAGTCACCAACATCGTTTGGGACGCAGCCGTTATCCAGAGCGTACGGGAGGAGAAGCACAGACCCCTTTATCCTTCCTTGCCCTTGCCGCTCGGATTCGAACTTGGTTGCTACGTGTGCATATCGAAGCCGCCAACGCGTTTCATCGCGAACATTCCACTCTCACCACCCCCTAAACACGCTATCAAGGACACGAAATAAGGCGTCCAAAACGGTCAACGAATCGGCTCCGTGCCACCTCTCTGGCGACTTCCCGTGTGGCACGCTGTGGCACGTTTGTGGCACGGCGGGGTCGAAATGGAGTTATCCACAGGCCCCCAACCGACTACTTACCACCTCTCACCAGCTACTTCGTAGAGAGCGGGCGACGGGAATCGAACCCGCGTTCTCAGCTTGGGAAGCTGATGTTCTGCCTCTGAACTACGCCCGCGACGCTCCACCACACTATCGTGTCCTAGCAATGGTGCTCTCAGACCAAAGTATAAGAGACGAACTCGCGTCGGGGCGGATCGTCATAGACCCTCTCGAGGACGACGCGATCCAGCCGTCGTCGGTCGATCTCCACGTCGATCGGTACTTCCGGCTCTTTAGAAACCACACCCAAAAGGTGATCGACGTCCGAGAGGACCAGGAGGACCTGACCGAACTCGTCGACGTCGGGCCCGAGGATCCTCTGATCCTGCACCCCGGTGAGTTCGTCCTCGGGTCGACGACGGAGCGGGTCCGTCTGCCCGACGACTTGGTGGCACGCCTCGAGGGCAAGTCTTCACTCGGGCGGCTCGGCCTATTAATTCATTCGACGGCGGGGTTCGTCGACGCGGGATGGGACGGTCATCTCACGTTGGAGCTCTCGAACGTCGCGAACCTGCCGATAACCGTCTACCCGGGGATGAAGATCGGTCAGATCAGCTTCTTGCGGATGACGACGCCTGCGGAGCGCCCCTACGGGAGCTCCGGGCTCGGCTCGAAGTACCAGGGTCAGTGGGGGCCGACACCGAGCCGGTACGCGGAGAACTTCCGACGACGTCTAGACGAAGGTTGAACGAGTGAGCGAAGTGTTTGTTGACCAAGTGACAATCGATTCGGCTGCCGCTGCGACCGCGGGCGCCGGAGTATCCGAGAGGGAGGACCGTTGCTAGTAAGGATCGTAGTTGGACTCGCCGTCACGATCGTCGGGTTGGCGATCGCGGGCCGTAGGTTTTACTGGCTCTCTCGTCTCATCCGCTCGGGTGCGCCCGCACCGGAGCGCACGCGAGGGAGCGTATTTCCAAAGGCGGAGGCGGAGCTCAGCGAAGTCGCCGGCCAGCGCAAACTGCTCAAGTGGACCGTCCCGGGTGTCGCACACTTCTTCACGATGTGGGGATTCACGATCTTGCTCCTCACGATCATCGAGGCCTACGGCGACTTGTTCTCAAAGACGTTCGCGATACCCCTCATCGGCCACACCGCCGTCGTCGGGTTTGTCGAGGACTTCTTTGCGGTCGCGGTACTCGTCGCGCTCGTCGTCTTCACCGTCATCCGGACCGTCGACGCGCCGGCTCGCAAGGACCGTCGCTCGAGATTTTACGGCTCCCACACGAGAGCGGCTTGGATCACCCTCGCGATGATCGCGGGCGTCATCGTAACGCTGCTCCTCTACCGCGGCGCCCAGACGAACACCGGAGACTTCCCCTACGGCTGGTGGGCGTTCGCGTCACACCTCGTCGGCAGGGCGCTCCATCCCCTCGGGGCCGGGACGAACAGCGTCATCGAGACCGCCGCCCTCCTCGCGAACGTAGCGGTGATAATGGGGTTCTTGGTCTTCGTCTCGTACTCGAAGCACCTCCACATCTTCCTCGCGCCGATCAACGTCGCGTTCTCCAGGCGGCCCCGCGCACTCGGCGCGCTCGACAAGACTCCCGACATGGACATGGACAACGTCAGCGAGGACACCGTCTTCGGCGTCGGCCTCATCGAGCAGTTCACGTGGAAGCAGCACCTCGACTTCGCGACGTGTACCGAGTGCGGGCGATGCCAGTCCGTCTGCCCGGCGTGGAATACCGAGAAGCCGCTCTCGCCAAAGCTCTTGATCATGGGACTCCGTGACAACATGTTCTCTTCGGCCGGCCGCGTCCTCGCGAAACACTCGAACGGCGGCGGCGACACGGCCGAGGAACCCCAAACCCTCGTACCCTTCACGATCGACACCGACGTCCTCTGGTCGTGCACGACGTGTGGGTCCTGCGTCGAGCAGTGCCCGGTCGACATCGAACACGTCGACGCGATCGTCGACATGCGCCGCTACGAAGTCCTGATGGAGTCACGGTTCCCATCCGAGGCGGGACTCATGCTCCGCAACATCGAGAACCAGGGAGACCCTTGGGGCCTCGGCCAGGCGAAGCGAACGGAATGGACCGACTCGCTCGACTTTGAGATACCGGTCGTCGCTGAGACGATCCCCGACGAGATCGAGTACCTCTACTGGGTCGGATGCGCCGGCGCGCTCGACGAGAGGGCGCGAAAAGGCGTCCAGGCGACCGCACGGATGCTCCACTTAGCCGGCGTCGCGTTCGCAATACTCGGTCCAAAGGAGTCTTGTACCGGCGACCCCGCGCGACGCCTCGGCAACGAGTACCTCTACCAAGAGCAGGCAAAGATGAACATCGCGACCCTCGCAGCGGTCGGAGCGTTGAAGGTCATCGCGTCGTGCCCGCACTGCTTCAACACGATCAAGAACGAGTACCCCGCCCTCGGCGGGAACTTCGAAGTCATCCATCACTCCGAGCTCCTCGAGCACCTCGTGACGACCGGAAAACTTCGCCCCGGAACTGGATACCGCGGAAACGTCACTTATCACGACCCTTGCTACTTGGGGCGTCACAACCGCGTCTTCGACGAGCCCCGCTCTGTGATCGACTCGATTCCGGGCGCGAACCAGATCGAGATGAAGCGCTGCCGGGAGAAGGGGTTCTGCTGCGGCGCCGGCGGAGCGCGCATGTGGCTCGAAGAGACGATCGGCACGCGGGTGAACGTCGAGCGAACGAACGAGGCTATCGGTACCGGCGCCGACGTCGTCTCGACCGCGTGCCCGTACTGCATGATCATGCTCGACGACGCTGTGAAGGCGAACGCGAAAGAAGACGACGTTCGCGTCCTCGACCTATCTCAGCTCGTCGAGGAGTCCATCGCACTCGGCGACCGCTCTACACTCTGATCATCCCGTACGCTCGCTCGAGTCTAAAGCGCGCGACGAGACGTCCCTCTTGAACCATCGCGTCACGAAACTCGTCCCAGTTCGGGTGCTCTTCGCCGCGCAACCACCGATACATCGAGACGAGCTCTTCGACGACCTCGTCGTCTCGCGCCTTCGCGACGTCGCTCAGATCTACCGTTCCCTCCAAGACGACGTACGCGAAGAAGCTATCTCCGACGACGTAGAGAGACCCACGGGGATCTCGCCGAAGATTCCTCGTCTTCGCCCGTGACTCCGTGACCGAGATTCGAACGACGTCTTGATCCAGACCTCCGTCGCCGCCTCCTAGCAGATATAAGACGTTCGAAAGCTGCGGCCTGCCGTCACGCTTGATCGTCGCCAACACCCCTTCGTTGCGCGCGCGAACAAAGCTAAGAGCTTCCCCGAGTTCCATTGTCCCTCCAAGTGAGATCGCCTACGTGTGTGATCAGTGTGTGATCAGTGATAGGCCCTCGCGTCCGAGTCGCGTAGCCTCGCCGCCATCGCCGCGAGGAGCTTACGACTGAGCGCCGGCACCGCGTCGAGGATCCCGTTGAACTGACGCTGCCCGAGCACCAAGAGCAGCATCTCGGTATCGGAGACGACGCTCGCGGAGCGAGGACGCCGATCTAAGAGCGCGAGTTCCCCGAAGTACTGTCCCGGTCCCAACGTCGCGACCTTGCGACCGTTTCGACGCACCGACGCTTCGCCGTCGACGATCAAGAAGAACTCGCGCCCGATCGTTCCTTCGTCACACAACACCTTCCCCGCGGGGACTATCACTTCCTCGAGCGTTCGCCGGATCGTCCGCAACTCCCGCGACGAACACGTCGAGAACAGCCAGATCTTAGCGAGGTCCAGGTCCTTCGTACTGGTAGCCATACGCCCAGGCTAGCCCGATAACGAGTTCACACGCTCGTAACACGGCGTTAGCGACGTCGAAATCCTGCTCACGCATAGTGAAGACAGCGACCAAGAAGTCGCCGGTCAGGTGTTCGAGGGTGCCAGTCGATCGGTCTCACGATTGGCCGGCCCGCCGCTCACCTGGCCCCAATAGTTGAGAGGAGCGCCAGGCGTGCTAGAAGCCGCAACATACATCCCTTATCCACACTGGCTGAATTCAGGCGACAACACCTGGCAACTCGTCGCGGCGACCCTCGTCGGCCTGATGAGCCTGCCGGGAATCGCCGTCCTCTACGGCGGTCTCGTCCAACGCAAGTGGGTCGTCAACACTATGTTCATGGCCTTCTCGGGGTTCAGCCTCGTGCTATTGGTCTGGGTCCTCTGGGCGTACAACATGGGTTTCGCGAGTACCCCGATGCACCTCTTCGGCGCGAAAGGAACTGGGTTCTTCGCCAACTTGATAGGCAAGCCCTACCCGATAACCAGCCATTTCGGCGAGCAGAACCAGGCGACGTCGACGGCACAGACCGCGGTCCCGTTCCACTTTCCAAACGCGACCCTCGCGTACTTCCAAGTCGTCTTCGCCGCGATCACACCTCTGCTCTTCCTCGGGAGCGTCCTCGGCCGCATCAAGTTCAAGGCGTGGCTCGTATTCGTCCCGCTCTGGATAACCTTCGTCTACGCCGTCAACGCGTACCTCCTCTGGGGTGGCGGATTCTGGGCCCAAAAGGGCGCCGTCGACTACTCGGGCGGATACGTCATCCACTTGGCCGCCGGTGTCACTGGGTTCGTCGCCGCATGGGTAATCGGCCCACGCCTCAAGCGTGACCGCGCCCACAGCGTCCCGAACAACCTCTTGCTCGTCGCCGTCGGCGCCGGCATCTTGTGGCTCGGTTGGAACGGGTTCAACGGAGGAGACCCGTTCTACGCAGGAGTCGACGCCGCCGCCGCCGTACTCAACACCAACCTCGCGACCGCCGCCGGTCTCGTCACGTGGATGGTGATGGACATGGTCTTCACGAAGGAGAAGAAGCCGACGTTCCTCGGCGCGATCAACGGCATGATCTGTGGACTCGTCGCGATAACCCCTTCCGCCGGTTGGGTCGACGGCTACGGCGCGATCCTCGTCGGGCTCATCGCGTCGAGCGTCGTGTGGGTCGCGTGGAACTACCTCTCCAGGGTCCGCCCGTTCTCCAAAGTCGACGACGCTCTCGGGGTCGTCTACACCCACGGAATAGCCGGGCTCTTGGGCGGCCTCCTCGTCGGGTTCTTCGCCGACCCCGGGATGAGCGAGTACATCGGCGTCGGCAAGACCCCCTCGATCAGCGTCCAGGGCCTCTTCTACGCGACCGCCTCCGGAGGCCACTCCTGGCACCAGGAGTGGGAACAGTTCCTCGCCGCCGTCTGGATCATCTGCTTCACCGCGGTGATGACCTTTATCCTCCTCCACGTCACCAAGTTCATCTGCCGTGGGTTGCGAGAGAAAGATGACGTCCTCCAAATCGGTGACGTCGCTATCCACGACGAGGAGGTATACCCACAAGAAACCTTCGCCGAAAGGGTCTCTGCGATGTCTCACTCGTCGGCGAGTAAAGAGGAGACGGTGCGATGACTCCAGATCCTTACCCGCCACAACCGCCACAACCGCCACAACCGCTACAACTACGACGGGCGCGGCACGAGAAGTGAAGCTATGTAAAGCTGTAGAGATACATTGGAACGAGAAGGGAGCCAACGCGTGAAGCTCGTGGTCGCGGTATTAAAACCGTTCAAGCTCGACGAGGTAAAAGAGGTCCTCAAGGATATGGGGGTCCAGGGCATGACGCTCACCGAGTCCCAGGGGTTCGGTCGCCAGCGCGGCCACACCGAGGTGTACCGCGGCGCCGAGTACGAAGTCGACTTCGTTCCAAAGGTTCGAGTCGAGATACTCGTCGACGACACCCGGACCGAAGAGGTCGTCGACGCGATCGTTCAGGCCGCCGCGACCGGAAAGATCGGCGACGGAAAGGTCTGGGTCCTCCCCGTCGAGACCGTCGTGAGGGTGAGGACAGGAGAGCGCGACTCCGACGCGCTCTGAGCGCTCTCGAACGACGCTGCCGCGACCCACTCCCGCGACGCGATCCTCTAACTACCCGGCCTGCCTCGCGACGGCTTCGGCGGCTCTTCGGGCAGCGTCGGGGTCGCCCATGTACTCTCCCGAGAGTATCGAGAGATCCTCTCGCATAAGGTAGCGATACGGAATCCCGGTCGGGATCTCCAGGTCGACGATGTCGGTGTCCGAGATACCCTCGATGTGCTTTCTGATCGCTCTGATGCTGTTGCCGTGGGCGACTACTAGAACCGAGCCACCCCTCGCGCCAAACCCAAGAAGGTCCGGCACGACGACGTCTTGCCAGTAAGGCACTACGCGCTCTACGACGTCCGCCAAGCACTCCGTAGTCGGGAGCGCGTCGGCCGGTACGCCGTCGTAGCGAGGATCTGTGCCCGCGTGTCGCTCGTCCCCGTCTGGAAGCGGCGGAGGCGGCGTATCGTAACTGCGCCGCCAGAGCTTCAACTGCTCCGCCCCGTGTCGCTCGGCCGTCTCCTTCTTGTTGCGACCTTGCAGATCGCCGTAGTGTCTCTCGTTGAGCCGCCAATGGCGTCGGACGGGCACCCACGACCGGCCGGCCTCATGCAGACAGATCTCCGCGGTACGGATAGCTCTCGTCAAGAGCGACGTGTGAACTACACGGACGTCGAGATCCTCTTGCGCCAAGATCAGCGCGCCCGCCGCGACGGCCTCCTCCTCACCCCTCGGGGTGAGATCGACGTCCTCCCAACCCGTAAAGAGATTCAGCTCGTTCCACGTCGACTGTCCGTGACGCAGCAGCACTAAGTCCAACATGGATCAATGGTAGCGAACTTGGGGGGTGTTGATCGCCGTCTGAGGTCAGCTCAGAGCCGGCCCGGTTCGCACGACCTCTCCAGTTCGCAACCTCAAGTCGAACTCCACGTACATCGTCGCGATCGTCGACTTCACCTTGAGCCGGTGAACGGGATCGACGGCCGAGCACGACGGATACGTGAGTGAGCCGGGCCCGCTGAACGCGAGAGGGTCACCAAAGGAGTCCTCGTGCAACGCGAGGTCACTGTTCCACTTGACCAACTCGTTCACCTCGGCGCCACCCGGAGGAGCCGGCAGGTATCTAAGCGAGTAAAAAGGAGTTCCTTCTGGTAGGACCATCTCCATTAGCCCCGGATCCAACCGGTCGACCGGCGAAACGACGACGGTCGCAAGAGGTGTCCCAGCGGGGCGTGAGATGGATCCGCTGACGACGTCTAACTCTGCCGAGAGGGAGATCTCGGCCAACTTCTTCGGCGCACCCAAGAGCTCACGGCCCGCCGCCATCGCTGAGTCGTTAGTGACGTAGATGTAGGGGATGTACATCCCTTGTTCACCTTCGTCGTCGACCACTTGTATCAACGAGACGAACTCAGCGTACGGGCCTAACGTGCTGGCTCCGTAGTCGGCTATGAAGACCACCCCGAGCGGCGTGTCTGGCACGTGGAGGCCGGAGGGGACGAGGTCGGACACATCTTCGCCGATGCTGAACGCCGCCATCACCGCTCTACAGTTCCAGTACTCCACCCCTCTGTCTGTATCGATTTGATACAGCGGTGCGTCCAACGGCGTTCCTCTCAACTTCACCACTGTGCCATCACCTCCTCGATTCCGTACTCCGAACTCTCGTAGTTGGAGACGAGATCCCGCGCGGCGTCGATTCCAAGGACTTCAAGCGTGCCGTCCTCGATCATCAGACACCTCGCGTCCCTGAAGAGCTTCTCGGTCAACGAGTCGCGACTGAGACCGAATGCACCACACACTTGAACCGCGTCGTGCGCGACTTCGAACGCACAACGCTTCGTGAATATCTGAGCCGCTCGAGCGTGTCTCGGCGACGCGCCACCGCGTTGTATCGAATCCTGACCGGACTCCCCGTTCAACCCGACGAGTGACGCTCGGCGGACGTGTTCGTATACGCGGCGACTGTACGCTCGTGCCGTCTCGACCTTTTCGAACATCGAATACAGCGTCAGTTGGATGTTCTTATGATCACTAATCGGGCGACCCCCCTGGACCCTTGAGCGAGCGTGCACGAGCGCTTCTTCGAACGCGGCCCGCGCGAGCCCTACTGCGACCGGCGCAAGGGTGGAACTCGTCAGACATAGGAGTTGGTCACCGAAGACCATGTAGAACGGATCGCTCGATATGAGGACGTTCTCGTCTGGTACGAAGACGTCGTCAAAGTAGATCTCTCCTTGTGGATCGTCTCGCACGCCGAGCATGTCAGCGGGTCTTCCCTTCCTAACACCGACGACTTCGAGTGGCACGACCGCGTAGAGTCCGTGGATGAGGTCCCCGCTGGAACCGCACTGTGCGTGGACGGCCGCGTGCGTCGCGACGGGACCCGAACTCACCCACGCGGACTTCTGACCGCGAAGAACCCACCCGTCCGTCGACCGTTCCGCGACGAGTTGACCCCGGGGTATCTCGACTCCCGCGTACTCACGCAGAGACAAGAAGTCGCTGCCGTGATCGGGTTCCGTGATCGCCCAACACCCGCGGAACCGCCCGTCGACGTCTTCGATCCAGGGTTCTAGTACGTCCGCCTTCAGGCGATCTCCGCCAAAGAGCGCAATCGAGACGAACGGAAGCATGTCGGTCAAGAAACTCGTCGTCAGCCCGAGACTTCCCCACCCGAGTTCCTCCAGGACCATCGCCTGCCCGATAGCCGACACCGTCGTCGGCAACCCGGAGTACTCCGGCGCCAGGAACAGGCGGTGGAACCCGAGCTGTTTCAGCTGGGACATCGCCTCGTGGAACGGTGACCCAGGCAGTATTCGTGCCTCCGGCTCCATCCGGTCGAGTTCGCTCGCGGCCGGACGCAGGACGTCGCGAGCTATCCGATGAGCCTGCTCGCGCAGTTCGAGGTCTTCGTCCGACACATCGTCGAGATCCAAGAACCCAACGCCGACGTCGCTTCCAACAGTGACCATAACCTCCACCATAAGATCGTCGCGGACGGTTGATAAGGGGATTACGTCCCTAAAACCGCCCCACGCCCAAGAAACACCGTGAAGAACGGCGCAGCACCCGGGGAGCGGCTGAGTGGAACGCACCACGCCTGGGCGACACCCCCGGCCTGCAGCTGCGCTATGACCAGGCGAGAGATCGTGCGAACACAGGCGTGACCAGGAATGTGAACAGCGGCGTGACCAGGGACTTAAGACTCATGTGAACCGAAAACTCCCGCCAAAACTAAACTGTCGAGAACATCTTGACAATACTGCACTTAAGTTTGTTATACTGATACCAGGCATATAAAGTTAAGCCAGGAATAGAAAATCGAGATTCAAGGGAAGGACGGAAGATGGCCAAAGCAGTAGGCATAGACCTCGGTACCACGAATTCGGTGGTCAGCGTGCTAGAAGCAGGTGAACCGGTTGTAATTCCAAACGCCGAAGGAGGGCGCACGACCCCGTCGGTCGTCGGATTCTCGAAGACCGGAGAGGTGCTCGTCGGCGAGGTCGCGAAGCGCCAGGCGATCACGAACCCCGACAGGACCATCCGCTCCGTGAAGCGTCACATGGGTACGTCGTGGACCGTCGACATCGACGGTAAGGCCTACACCGCTCAAGAGATCTCCGCACGGATCCTCGGGAAACTCAAGAGAGACGCGGAGGCCTACCTTGGAGACTCCGTCACCCAAGCCGTCGTCACGGTCCCGGCCTACTTCGACGACGCGCAGCGCACCGCCACCAAAGAAGCCGGCCAGATCGCCGGCCTAGAAGTCCTTCGGATCATCAACGAACCGACCGCGGCCGCGCTCGCCTACGGTCTCGACAAGGAGAGCAAGGACCAGACCGTCTTGGTGTTCGACCTCGGCGGCGGCACGTTCGATGTCTCAGTCCTAGAGATCGGTGACGGCGTCTTTGAGGTGAAGTCGACGTCTGGAAACACGAAACTCGGTGGAGACGACTGGGACGACAAGGTCATGGACTGGTTGGTGAAGACCTTCAAGGACACCGAGGGCGTAGACCTCTCCAGCGACAAGATGGCAATGCAGCGACTGAAGGAGGCCGCTGAAAAAGCGAAGATCGAGCTGTCGTCGGTCCAAGAGACTCAGATAAACCTACCGTTCATCACCGCGACCTCCGAAGGGCCGAAGCACCTGGACGTGAAGTTGACGAGGTCTAAGTTCAACGAACTGACCGCCGAACTCGTCGGCTCGTGCAAGGGACCTTTTGAGGCCGCTATCAAAGATGCCGGCCTCAAGACTTCCGATATAGACCATGTCGTGATGGTGGGAGGATCGACTCGTATACCAGCCGTCCAGGACCTCGTTCAGTCACTCGCAGGAAAGGAGCCCCACAAAGGGGTGAACCCTGACGAAGTCGTCGCCGTCGGCGCAGCGGTCCAAGCAGGCGTTCTTAAAGGTGACGTGAAAGACGTCCTCTTGCTCGACGTGACTCCTTTGAGTCTCGGCATCGAGACCAAGGGGAGCGTCATGCACCGACTCATCGAGAGAAACACAACTATCCCGACGAAGCGGTCCGAGGTTTTCACGACCGCGGAGGACAACCAGCCCTCGGTCGAGATCCACGTTCTTCAAGGCGAGCGAGAGATGGCGATGTACAACAAGACGTTGGGTAAGTTCCAACTCGTCGACCTACCTCCGGCCCCTCGTGGCGTACCCCAGATCGAGGTGACGTTCGACATCGACGCGAACGGAATCGTTCACGTCGGAGCGGAAGACAAGGCGACGGGAAAGACTCAGTCGATGACCATTACCGGCCAGTCGTCTCTCGCCAAAGACGACATCGAGCGCATGGTGCGTGACGCTGAGGCGCACGCAGAAGAAGACCGCCGCCGCCGGGAAGAGGCCGAGGTCCGAAACAACGCGGACACACTCGTCTACCAGACCGAAAAGCTCCTGAAAGATCAGGGAGACAAGTTCGAGGGCACTGAGAAAGAAGACGTCTCGTCAGCACTTCAGAGCCTGAAGGACGCTCTGTCGGGAAGTGAGATCGAGGCGATCAAGTCGGCGACGGAACGACTCGTCACGACCAGCCAGAGCTTCTCGCAGCGCCTCTACGAGCAGGCCGCGCAGGCAACGCCGGGATCTCCGGGTGACTCCGGGGGATCTAGCGGCACAGACGAGTCCGACGACGACGTGGTCGACGCGGAGATCGTCGATTAGTCATGGAAGAGGGCAACACACAGTCTTCCCGCAGGCACGACGGAGGAGATAGGACCGTCAACCGCCCGATGACTCCCGAAGTCGTCGACGACGAGACGCCTGAACCGGTCGACGACGGGATCGCGGTCGGCGTCCCACCGGCGCCGACCAGCGCGCCTTTCACACACCCGCCGACCGCCTCGCAATCAAGCGTACCGGGTTCACCCCTGGGGCCAGGCTCCAAAGAGCAGTTAGAGAAGTTGGAGCGCGCGGTGGACGCGGTGGATGCGGGGTACCCGGAGCAGTTGGAGTATGCGGAGCGGTTGGAGCGTTTGACGGCGGAACGTGACGAGTATCTCGGCGCTCTGCAGCGTCTCCAAGCGGACTTTGAAAACTACCGCAAGCGCGTCCTTCGCCAGAGCGACGAGCAGTCCGCTCGCGGCGCCCTAGGTCTCGTCGAGAAGTTGCTTCCGGTACTTGACACGTTGGATCTCGCGCACGACCACTTGACGTCGTCCGTGCAGAGCTCTGTCAGAGAAGAGGCCGACGCGCTCGGTCAAGCGAGGCTCCAGCTACTCGATCTCTTAACGAAAGAAGGCCTCGAGCGATTCGACGAGGTCGGCGTGGAGTTTGATCCAGTGATCCATGACGCGGTCGCCCACTCGGAGCCACAAGACGTTGACCCTTCGTCTTCTGCGGTACAACAGTCCGTCGTCGACGAAGTGATGCGGGCGGGATACCGCTGGCGTGGCCAGGTCTTAAGGCCTGCGATGGTGCGGGTGCGGGGGTGATATGCCGGCACAGCGAGAGTGGTTCGAGAAGGACTACTACCAGGTCCTCGGCGTCGCTTCAACGGCGACGGACAAGGAGATAACGCGCGCTTATAGAAAGCTCGCGAAGCAGTACCACCCCGACACGAATCCTGGTTCCGAGGATCGCTTCAAGGAGATATCGAGCGCCTATGACGTATTGGGCGACGCGGAGCGTCGTAAAGAGTACGACGAGGTTCGCCGCCTTGGGCCGCTCGCTGGTGGGTTCGGTCGACCCGGGGGTACCTCTGGCGCCGGCGGTACGTTCAGGGTTGAGGACTTGGGCGACTTCGGGGATCTATTTGGTGGGATATTTGGCGGTTCGCGAGCGCGACGAGCGCGGACTCCCCAACGAGGCGCCGACGTGGAAGCAGAGCTTCACCTGTCGTTCGAAGACGCCGTCAACGGGGTGACGACGTCGGTCAACATACCAACCGACGTTAGGTGCCACACCTGTAACGGGAGCGGAGCTGCTCCCGGGACGTCAACCCATACGTGTGACAGATGCGGCGGAAACGGTACGTTGGACGACAACCAGGGTCTGTTCTCGCTCAGCACGATCTGCCCGAAGTGCAACGGGAAGGGCACCGTCGTCGATACTCCGTGCACGACGTGTCACGGGACCGGCGTCGAGCGGCGCGGTCGCCAGGTAAAGGTACGTATCCCCGCTGGAGTAGACGACGGTCAGAGGATCCGAGTGAAGGGAAAGGGGGCGCCGGGACAGGGAGCGGCGCCTCCTGGAGACCTCTACGTCGTCGTCAGGGTCGCAAAGCACGCTCTGTTCGGGCGGAGAGGGAGAAATCTCACCCTCAGCGTTCCAGTCACGTTCCCAGAAGCCGCACTGGGCACGACGGTGACGGTACCGACGCTCTCTCACTCGGTGACGCTGCGGATACCCGCGGGCACCGCACCGGGCACGACCCTTCGAGTCCGCGGCCACGGGATACCTGCGAGTGGAGGAAAGGGCGCCGACAAACCTGGGGATCTGATGGTAAAAGTCGACGTGATCGTGCCCGCGAAACTGAGCGAAGAACAGCGCGCGGCGGTCGAGTCCCTCGCGCTCGTCACCGAAGCGGCGCCGAGGGAGAAGTTGGAGGTGAGTAGCTGATGACCTCGGAGATGGCCGGTTTCGATCGGGACGAGAGTGCGCGCGCTGTCTACGTGATCTCGGTCGCCGCGGAGTTGGCAGGTGTCCACCCCCAGACGCTCAGGGTCTACGAACGAAAGGGCCTCCTCGACCCCTCGCGCACCCAGGGAGGGAGTCGCCGTTTCTCGGATCGAGACATCACGAAGCTGAGTCGGATACAACAGCTCACGTCTGAAGGACTGAATCTCGAAGGGGTTCGCAGAGTCCTCGATCTCGAACAACGCATAGAAGACCTCACCAACGAGCTCGAGCGGACGCGTCTGGAGAGTCGCCGGGCTATCGAAGAGACCCATCGCTACTACCGTCGAGACCTCGTTCCTCTGAGCCAGACGGTCGTCCCCTATCTCAGACTCCGCCGTTCGCGGCAGGACAGACTGCAAGGAGGGTGACCGTTGGCACTTGATCCACAGCGCTGGACGCTCAAGACAAAGGAAGCGTTTTCGGCGGCGACGGAACGGGCGAGTAGTTCGGGTAACCCCGAGCTCCAGCCCGCCCACCTGCTCGACGCACTCTTGCGACAGCCTGAAAGCATCGCGTCACCGCTCCTCGCCAAAGTCGGACTCGACCCTCTGGTAGCGACTCGCAAGGTCGACGAAGAGCTCTCTCGCTTCCCAAAGGCCGTCGGAGGTTCCGAGCCGTCTCTTTCGAGAGAGACGAGAGACGCACTCGAATCGGCGGACAAGATTCGAAGCGACATGGGCGACGACTACCTTTCGGTCGAGCATCTGCTCCTCGCGATGGCCGACAGACTGGGCGTCTCAAAAGACGAGCTGCTCAACGCCCTAAAGGAGATCCGCGGTAGCCACCGCGTTACCTCCCCCACTCCAGAAGATACGTTCGCGGCGCTCGAGAAGTACGGCCGCGATCTAACCGAACTCGCCCGCGGCGGAAAGCTGGACCCGGTGATCGGTCGTGACGAGGAGATCCGTCGAGTGATCCAAGTCCTGTCTCGTAGGACGAAGAACAACCCGGTTCTGATCGGAGACCCAGGTGTCGGAAAGACCGCGATCGTCGAGGGGCTGGCGAACCGCATCGTCGAAGGAGACGTCCCTGAAGGTCTCAAGGGTAAGAGAGTCGTAGCGCTCGATATCGCTTCGATGGTCGCTGGCGCGAAGTACCGCGGTGAGTTCGAAGAGCGGCTGAAGGCGGTCTTGAAGGAGATCACCGACGCGTCGGGGGAAGTGGTCACGTTCGTAGACGAGCTCCATACGATTGTCGGTGCGGGAGCCGCCGAAGGAGCGATGGACGCGGGCAACATGATCAAGCCGTTGCTCGCGCGAGGAGAGCTACGCCTGATCGGTGCGACGACCCTCGACGAGTTCCGCCAGTACATAGAAAAAGACGCCGCGCTCGAGAGGCGCTTCCAGCAGGTGTTCGTCGATCAACCTTCTGTAGAGGACACGATCGCAATCTTGCGGGGGTTGCGCGAGCGCTACGAGGTTCACCACGGGGTACGTATTCAAGACGCCGCTTTGGTTGCCGCGGCGGTCCTCTCGAACCGTTACATCACAGGCCGGTTCCTCCCGGACAAGGCGATCGACCTGATGGACGAAGCCGCTAGTAGGCTGCGCATCGAGATCGACTCGCTTCCGACCGAGCTCGACGTAGTGACACGCCGGATGCGCCAGCTCGAGATCGAGCGAATGGCGCTCCAAAAGGAGTCCGACGAGCCGTCGAAGGAACGTCTTTTAAGGCTCGAAGAAGAGCTCGCAGAGCTGAGGGAACGCTCCGACGCGATGACGGCTCACTGGCAGGCCGAGAAAGCGGCGATCACTAAGATTCGCTCGCTAAAAGGTGAGCTCGAAGACCGCCGTGGTGAGGCGGAACGCTTGGAACGAGACGGGGACTTAACCGGAGCCTCTGCGATTCGCTACGGGGAACTCCCTCAGCTCCAGCAGCGGATCGACGATGCGACCGGAGAACTCGCGAACCTACAGGCCGAACAGCGCTTCTTGAAAGAAGAGGTCGACGCGGAGGACGTGGCCGAAGTCGTGAGCCGCTGGACCGGTATACCGATCACCCGCCTTCTCGAAGGCGAGATGGACAAGCTCATACGGATGGAAGACGCGTTGCACGCGAGGGTGGTCGGCCAAGACGAAGCGGTGACCGCCGTCTCGAACGCGATACGACGGATCCGTGCGGGGCTCTCGGATCCCAATCGCCCAATTGGTTCGTTCTTGTTTCTCGGTCCAACCGGGGTCGGAAAGACCGAGCTCGCGCGGGCGTTGGCTGAGTTCCTCTTCGACGACGAGCGGGCGATGGTTCGCATCGACATGAGCGAGTACATGGAAAAACATACCGTCTCGCGCCTCGTCGGAGCGCCACCTGGCTACGTCGGATACGAAGAAGGCGGGCAGCTCACCGAGCTCGTCCGAAGGCGGCCGTATGCGGTGGTCCTCCTCGACGAGATCGAGAAGGCTCACCCTGACGTATTCAACGTCCTTCTTCAGGTCCTCGAAGACGGGCGGCTGACCGACGGTCAGGGCAGGACTGTCGACTTCACGAACTCGGTCCTCATCATGACCTCCAACCTGCCCGGTGACCCCAACAGCTTCTTCCGCCCCGAGTTCGTCAATCGGATCGACGACATCGTGAGATTTCGCCAGCTGAACGAAGCGGACCTCGCGATCATCGTCGGGATACAGCTCGCTCGCCTAAGAAGCCGCCTCGCCGAACGCAGACTCTCGCTCGTCGTGACCCCCGAGGCAGAAGCGTGGCTCGCAACTCGTGGCTACGATCCAGACTTCGGAGCGCGACCACTGAGGCGAGTCATTCAACGCTCGGTGGAAGACCCGCTCGCATTAGCGCTTCTTCAAGGACGGTTCCAAGAAGGCTCGACGATTACGGCAACCGTCGAGAACGACGCTATCGCTCTGCGTTAACTCGGCCAACGAGGACATCTTGAGCGTGGTCACGCGCGAAAGCGTCACCGCGGAACCGGGTCAACAGAAACGACACCGTTCACAGATACGTGCTCGGTCCACGAGTCACCGCTCCAGTACCTGTAGTCAAAGCCACCCGAGGGGTCCGCGTACCATCCCGGGACTGGCTGGCCGGGATCTCCGTGTAGATCGGGAGGACCCAGAGAAGGAGCGCCGTAGGGACCGGGACCGCCAGGGTAAGGCCCGGGTCCAGGTCCGTACGGTCCCCAGCCGGGATAGTGCCCGACACCAGGGTAAGGACCGGGTGCGCCGTAGGTCCCTGGCCCTACTCCGTGGTGTGAGAACCCGCCCTGGTAGCCCCACGGTCCTTGGGGGCCCTTTGAGCGGTTCCCTTTCGAGGTGGTCACCGCGATGATGCAGAGGATGAACCCGATGATCCCGACGAGAAATCCAATTATGAACCAAAGCGCGGGATGAACGCCCCACGGGAGCCACCCTCGGGTGTGGACGAACCGGGCGCTTACGACCAGGGAGAGAGCGCCGAACACGACTCCCATCGTAAGGGCGAGGCCGGTACTGACGTGGGGAATAGTGATCGCGAACACCGGCTACATCGTATCGCACAATCGTCGTTGCGACGCCGGTCGGAGCTGTTGCGGTGGCCCGTAGGGTGGGCCGTAGGGTGGGTCGTAGGGTGGGTCGTAGGGTGGGCCGCTGTCAGCCATAGACGGCGGGGCCGCGAGATACTGGTTTCGGACTATATACTGTCGTTTAAGACCTTAAGCGATAGTTTACCGACGTTTGTTGGGAGAAAATGTGCGTAGACCCCATACCTACCGTCCACAGACGCTGGACGCCGCTAAGGCGCTAGGGCTCGAGATTGCGATCGTGCGACGCGAGCGACGCTGGACGACGAGCGCGCTTGCTGAGCGTGTCGGTATCTCCCCGGTAACTTTGCGCAAGATCGAGAGGGGAGATCCTACCGTCGCTCTCGGGTCCGCGTTCGAGGTTGCCACGCTGCTCGGTATCTCCTTGTTCGCCCCGGGGCCCCGGGAGCTCTCGTCGATGATCGACCATGGGAGTACCCAACTCGCACTCCTTCCGTCACGAGTTCGCGAATCTACGAGGGAGGTCCACGATGCGTTCTGAACCGGACCCGCCCCGTGTATACGTCTGGATGTGGCTGCCGGGAGCGACAGAGCCTGTCGTGGCGGGAGTCCTCGAAGCCGACGGAGCTGTAACGTCGTTCAACTACGGCAAGACGTTCTTGGAGCGAGAAGACGCGGTACCGATCTACCTACCCGAGCTACCTCTCCAAAGCGGAAGGATTCGACCCATCGCGGGACTCAGTGTGGCTGGCTGTATCGCTGACGCCGCACCTGACGCGTGGGGACAGCGGGTGATCCTCCATCGCATCTCCCGCGGACAGCCGTCTGAGAGTTTCCATCCCTATCCACACCTGTTCACGTTTCTCCTCGAGTCGGGATCTGACCGGTTCGGAGCACTCGATTTTCAAGAGAGCCCGACTAACTACACGCCTCGCTCGGTGAGCGCGACTCTGGAAGAGATGATGCGGGCTGTCGAACGTCTCGAAGCCGGAGAGCCGTTCTCCCCCGAACTTGACGCGGCGTTGCTGCGTGGCTCCTCGATCGGTGGTGCCCGTCCAAAGGCGTTGCTAGACGACGGCGACCGCAAGCTAATCGCTAAATTCTCGTCGAGTTCCGATCCATACCCGGTCGTTAAGGCGGAGGCGGTGGCGATGGAGTTAGCGAGACGCGTCGGGATAGACGCTGCGTGGACGCAGGTGGTCGAATGCCTCGGAGGAGACGTGTTGCTCGTCGAGCGTTTTGACCGCACCGGCGTGCCCGGCGTTCGGCTGATGGTCGTTTCGGCACTGACGATCCTCGGACTGGACGAGATGGCAGCGCGTTACGCGACCTACCACGCGCTGGCCGACGCGATCCGGGAACGCTTCGTCAGACCGAAAGAGACGTTGCGGGAACTCTTTTCACGCATCGTGTTCAACATCTGCGTAGGCAATACCGACGACCATGCACGGAACCACGCTGCTTTCTGGGACGGTTCAAACCTAACCCTCACGCCGGCCTACGACGTCTGCCCGCAGCTACGCTCCGGAGGTGAGGCGTTGCAGGCTATGGCGATTGATCGCGACGGATTCCGGCTCAGCCAACTCGCGGGGTGTGTTGCGGCGTCACAGACGTACCTGCTGGCGCGAACCGAGGCACGAGCGATCATCGATCACCAATTGAGCACGATCAACTCGCAGTGGGAAGAGGCGGCCGATGCCGCTCGCTTGACAGACGCTGAACGGTCGCAGCTTTGGGGACGCCAGATCCTCAACTCGTTCGCGACGGCTGGCTACTGAGCGGTACCCAAGGTGACGAGCGCGCCGGCTGAGCGTGTCGGTATCTCCCCGGTCACTTTGCACAAGATCGAGCGGCGCGATTCGACCGCCGTCTCTGGTCTGCGTTAGAGCGTTCGAGGTTGCCACGCTGCTCGGTGTCGAGTTCAATCCGCTTAAACCCGTCAAGCCCACACAGCACATAGCGGCACGGCCAAAACACGGTCGCCCAGCTGGTAGATCGCGGGCCCCGCGTGAAGGACGGCCCCGGCTATGAACCTGCTGCCGAGCCGGTCCCGCAGCCAGTC
>JAJYQJ010000134.1 GCA_021794655.1 Actinomycetes bacterium
ATCTAACTCGGCGTTGCGACTTCCGGGGCGACGTTCTTCCGGATGATCGGAGGATCCTTTGGGACTGCAGTCTTCGGGGCGATCTTTGCGAACCTGCTAACTGGTAATCTTGCGAAGTACCTTCACGGCATTAGAGTTCCCTCCAACGTCGTGAGCCAGACCGACAACCCTCAGATTCTCGACCATCTGCCAGCGGCGGTTCACGCGGGGATTGCGGCGGGCATCTCGCGGACGGTCGAAGAGGTGTTCTTGGTAGGAGTGCCGATTGCGGCCGTCGCGTTCGCCCTTTCCTGGCTACTGCCCGAGCTCCCGTTGCGAAAGAGTATCGCAACGCTCGAGATAGCCGAAGGTATTGGATTGCCGGGACAAGAGGCGTCTTCTCTGGAGGGCGTTCCGCGCTAGGGTTTGGACTTCGACCTACTGCTGGTAGTAGCGAGAGTCGATGGAGTGGCGCTCAGCCCTGCACACGAGCGGAGGCTTGCCCACTGATTGACAGCGTTCGTCGATGCGGCCCCTGAAAGTGGGGTTGGGATCCCGCCAGATATGACGGCAGGTCGCCAAGTGAAGTGATCAATGTGCCTTCCGGTAACCGTCACGACGAGGGAACCACTTGTACTCTCTGGCGCTGCGCTATCGTAGAACGCTAGGTTTCCTAGTCCGTAGTCGACGAGCGCTTGTCCGATATATCCAGCACCCGCTTGAACCTGAGTTCCAGCTCCAACGACGATGTCTGCGCCCGCTTTGACGAGCGCTCTCGCAAGCGGTGGCTGACTTGGGTTGGGACAGCTCTTGGCCTCGGACCCCCAGTTGAGATAGACGACGACTGTGTCTGCTGTCTTGCGGGCCGACTTGACTGCCGATATCAACGCTGCTTGGTTGAGTGCCGATGCGACTCCTGGCTGGCTGGACGTCGCCGACCAGGAAGCCTGAAGGCCAGGAGCAAATAGCTGGGAAGCGGCGAGGACTGCGATTCGCTGCCCGCGAGTTGTGAACAAATAGGGTGCGTAGGCTTGTGCCGCGTTGTTTCCGATCCCAACAACCGGGTAGTTCGCGGAGGAAGCTTCCGATAGCGACATCACGAGCCCAGGCTGTCCGCAGTCCTCACCGTGACTGTTGGCCATCGACACGAGCGCAATGCCTCCTCCCTGCAACGCGTTTATCGCGCTCGACGGAGCGTACCAAACGTAACTCTTGTGCTGGGGAATGGGACAAGTTCCGTTGGTGAGCGCGGTGTCCAGGTCGGCCATCGACAAGTTGACCCCGCCCATCAACGACGCAACCGATGGGCCGAGCGCAGTGGTTGGATTAGTTGCCAGTCGTTGTCCTAAGACTCCTTCGAAGTGAACGTCACCCCCAAAGGAGATAGTCACCGGGCGACCGTTTCCACGCCACTGCGGTGAAAGCGGGGTCAACCTTTTCGCGGCACGAGACGATGTTGGCGTGGCGTGTTCAGTGGGCGACGAGTTGGCCGATCCGGTTGATCTTGAACCCCCACCCAACGTCAGGAGCACTACGATTAACGTCAAGAGTGCTACCCCGATCAAGGCGACCTGTCGCCTTCGCCTCCGAACTCTGCGTGATACCACGTTTCGCACTATGGCACATCGAAGTGCTCAAGTCCTGTCTCAACGTGTTATCACGATCTTTACCCAGCTAGATCACGGTGCTAGCTCTAGTGCGCAATCGACACTGGACGTGATCATCCGGGGATTTCTCCTTCAGCCCACACCAGGTGGCCTCTCGTCGCGCTCTGGGTAGCCAGCTCGTTCAACGGCCAGGTCTCAGACCTTACGCGGACACCTGGATGGTCACGTGGAGGTGGGATGGGCTGTAGTGTGTGCCGGGTCAGAGTTGTCGGTAACAGGCAGATGTTAAACGTGCGACGCACGGAGCGTGGAGATTCGCTCGAACAGTTGGAGATGGAGGGACGATGGCAGATCGGAATCAAGGCTCGACGACGGCGCCCGGGGACAAGCCCGTTCGAGACAGGAAGCGCGACGCGCGTCTTGTGCTGACAGGGATCGTTTCGGTTCTCCTGGTCTGGTTTGCGCTCGGCAATCTTCAACAAGTCGAGATTCATTTCTGGCTGGCGACGTCGAGGGCGTCTCTAATATCGGTGATCGTTATTTCAGGGGTGCTAGGCGCTGCTATTGGAGCGCTCTCTTTTCGCCGGCGCAAGCATCGCAGTAGCTGAACTTCTAGTCGCTCGCCAAGCGGTAGCCCCAGATGATCTGGCGCTGGTGGCCCACCTGGACGGCCCAGCAAGATACGCGCCGACGGCAATCAAGACGCACGCGGCCAGTAGGTAGCGAAGTCCAGAGGTCAAGAAGTGAAGGAGAGTGTCGAATATCACGGCGGCTGCAGCTGCGGCCGCCGGACTCTGAACTGATCCTATGAAAAACGATCGGGCGAGCGTGATGGAGGCGAGCATGACAATGGAGACCAAGCCGGCGCCAACTGCAATCCTCAAGAGTGTCTTGCGACGATCGACGGCGAGAATCAACGCAACGACAGATGTGATCGAAGCAATTAGAGGCGTGAACCAACCGAGGTCCGAGAGCAACGAGAAAAGGATGCGGACTCTCGCAACTTGAGTGTTGGAGACCAACGACAGATGAAGCTCCCGAGATTGTCTGATGGCAGTCGCAACCGGGTCAAAAACCGTCACTCCGTGCGCGTCGAGCTTGGATATGCCTTCTGTCAACACAGGTGTGACGTCGAGCGTGATCGAGTGAAGTCGGGCCGCTCTCGCAGTTGGTCCATTCGTCAAGAAAGTTACAAGCGATCGGTGAGCCCTCAAGTTTGCCTGATACCATAGGTTGTAGAACCAAGGGCTTAGAAGCAGTGAATTGATCTGGTTCAGGGTAAATCTATGGATATCGTTGGTTAGTGGCGCAGCGATGAACCTTGCGGGCTTCGGCAGGGTGTTGGCGATCGTCGACTGGACGTCAAATTGACGGAAGAGTTCGTTGGTGGCCGCGCTGGCCACATATCCGGTGACGGCGGGGTTTTTTGCGATCGGTGCGACCGTTGCCACATAGTTGCGCGTGCTCGTCACGGTGTTGACCATCCACACCGTCGCGACTGATAACGGAATGAGCACAGAGGCGATCAAGACCGCAACCCAGGCGGCGACTTTGCGAGATCTTAAGGAACGCCCCGAATCCCGTGTATCTGGGTTGTCCGGGCTCTCAGGAGAGCTAGCGCCTGTGGTCATGTCGACTTAGACTAGCTGGTATTACGCGAGGAGGGGTGCAGTTAGCGAGTTCTCAAGAGGGGTCGCGGAGTCGGGCTGATAGAGCTGGCACGCGAGGGTCAAGGGCTGGTATATGAAGCGCGCAGCGAAAGCGACTACGCCGCTCTAGAATGATGAGTGATGATCGGTCGCCGCCAGGTGTTTTGGAACGGATGCACGGCGGGGACTGCCGTCCCATTGTCAGCGGAGCTTCGATGCGCGAAAATGGTATTGGTGAGCGAGACTATCAATACGTGTGTCTTCAAGAGTTGGGGCGTTGCCGGTTGGGCCGGCGCCGCTGTGCGAAGGTGCGTGAGTGGTGAGTTGGGAGGGAAGGCTAGTGCCACTTTCTGAGCATGAGGAACGGATTTTGGCTCAACTCGAGGAGTCGTTGGTGCGCCAGGACCCCAACTTCGCTGAACGTGTTCGCTCCGAAACCGTCTATCGCCATGCAGGTAGATTCTGCAAGTGGTCGGCGTTGACATTTCTGGTCGGTGTTGTCGTCATGATCGGTTTTTACTCGCAGTCGGTACTGCTCGGAATGATTGGTGCAGCGATCATGTTTGGCTCCCTCGTTGTCTTCGAACGTAACCTCCGGCGGATGGGCAAGGCTGGTTGGCGGGACCTTACCCAAAAGGCCGTCGACAACTCCCACGCTGCTCGCGCCGGAGGGTTAGAAAGCCCGGTTCAAGATGCGAGGGAGTGGTTCAAGACACACTTTCCGCGTCGCGAGAGCTGATCTAGAGTCCAGTTGTCCCGACCTCGGTCAGGTGACGAGCTGTGTCTCGCTGTCGACGTGGGCGGGACGAAGTTCTCGGTCGGACTCGTTGACAGGACCGGAGCGCTGGTGTTGGAGTCTCGCGTATTGACACCTCGTGGTCTAGATGCCGAGGGAACGTGGGCGGCGTTGAAGAGACTCGTCTTAGAGGTGATCAGTGGCGCCAACGGTGACCGCCTTGTTGTGTGCGGCGTCGGTTGTGGGGGACCGATGAGTTCCGGCAGCGGCGAAGTATCGCCACTAAATATCCCTGCCTGGCGGGAGTTTCACCTCCGCGGTCGTCTGATGGAACTGACTGGGTTCGAAACTTTCCTCGACAACGATGCAAAGGCCCTCGCACTGGCTGAAGGGTGGCTCGGGGGCGCGAGAGATACCTCCAACTACGTCGCGATCGTTGTCTCCACTGGTGTCGGTGGAGGGATAGTGCTTAACGACCGCCTGCTCGAGGGGCGTCTGGGAAACGCCGGCCATATCGGACACGTAGTCGTTGTCCCAGAGGGCCGCGTGTGTGCGTGTGGGGGTCGTGGTTGCCTCGAGGCAGAGGCATCTGGCACTGCGATCGCGGCGATCACAGGCGGTGAACCCGCGGAGGCATCTTTGGACGTTATTGAGCGATCAGGCGCCCTACTCGGGAGGGCGGTCGCAAGTGTCGCGAACTTGCTTGACTTGTCGTTGGCCGTCGTCTCCGGATCGGTCGCTCTTGGTTTTGGGGATCCCTTCTTTATGGCCGCGCGCCGAGAGCTCGCAACCCGGGCGAAGTTGGATTTCTCACGCGAAGCGAAGATCGAAAGGGCGGGCCTTGGCGCAACGGGTCCGATCATTGGAGCGGCCGCGGTCGGATGGCGGGGACTGTTCGCAAACGGCTCGGAGGCCGGGGCGAGCAGTTGGCTACCAGCAGCGAGGATGTCCTCGAGGAGTGTAGATGTCAGTGGTCCAGGACATGACTCAGCATCTAAAGGGATACGACCGTGACCGAGATCCCTAGCGGCCGTAGCGAGGATACGGCGAGACTGTTCCGCGCTGTCTTGCTCAGGCCGGAGCTCTGGTGGGTGGCTGTTAGGTGCCTGTTCCGGTTCGCTCCGAGGGGTTGGTGGCATGGCTGGCCCCCGGTTCCCCGTCCGGCTCGTGATTACTGGCGGTTCCGGGTTGAGACGGCGTACGGGGGTGACGGGAGCCAGGGTCCGACAGCCGATGATTTGATCGAGTTTCTGAGGTGGTGTCGCGCTCGGCATGCTTGATCCTGTTAGCCTTTCTCGAATGGAGCCGGTACTCCTGCTCAATGCGACTTATGAGCCTCTGACGCTCGTGTCTGATCGGCGCGCGGTCGTCTTGATCTTGAGCGGAAGGGCCGAAGCGGTGGCGCAACGGCCGAACGGGCCGGTGTTCCACTCGGAGCGTCTGGCCGTCTACGTCCCCGCGATTGTAAGGCTCTCTCACATGGTGAAGATTCCGAGATGGGCTCGTACGCCTCCCCTCACAAGGCGCGCTGTGTTACACCGCGACGGTGGGCGTTGCGCGTACTGCAGTGAGGCCGCCGATACGGTTGATCACGTCGTGCCTCGTAGCAGGGGAGGTCAACATGAGTGGACTAACGTCGTAGCGTCTTGCAAGCAGGATAACTTGAGAAAGGGCGATCGGCTCTTGGAGGAGTTGGGTTGGTCGTTGCCTTTCAAACCGTCGGCGCCCGACGGGCATCTCTGGAGGCTGCGCCACCTCGCTGAGGTCGACCCTTTGTGGGAGCCGTACCTGGCGTTCGCGTCCTGAGCCGTTGGGTTCGCTAGTTGCCAGAACTGGCCGACGCTGATCCATCCGATAGCTTGAGGCCGATTGACGTCGAGCGGTTCCGTCTTCTCACGCGGCGTACGGCTCTTGTCAAACGGGTCGAGAAACCCACCATCGTGTTTGGAAGTACTCAGCGCGCCCTGGCCGATGTGTCAGAGAGAAGAGCTTGTGGACGTGTTGAGGTCGTCCGGAGAAGAAGCGGGGGAGGTGCGGTCCTGCTTGAACCAGAAGATCCAGTTTGGGTGGATCTTTGGGTACCCAGGGGTGACTCCTTGTGGGAGAGCGACGTGACGAGGTCGGCGTTGTGGTTGGGGAGGAGTTGGGTAAGAGCCCTCCGTAGGGTTGGGATAGAGGGCGCTCAGGTATATTCGGACCGGTTCACCAGGTCTAGTCGGGGTACGATCGCAGATGAAGTCTGCTTTGGCTCCCTCGCACCCGGAGAGGTCGTCGTCTCGGGTCGAAAGATCGTCGGGATCTCGCAGTGGCGTAGCCGCGAGGGCTCACTTTTTAGCTGTGCGCTCTACCTGCACTGGGATCCTCGCGCGATCGTCTCGATTATCGCCGCTCAGGATCTCTTAGAACCTTCGCTGTCTCCAGGGAGAGTGATGAGCCAAGCGCGATCGGCCAGAGATGACCCGAGGCGTTCAGGGGATCGGCCCTGGGAGATCTCCCAAAGAGACGAGATGAAGAAAGCCGCGACCCTGGAGGCGGCAGTCGGCTACTTATCGGGTTCTGCAGTGGGACTCCGAGAGCTAACCGGCACTCCGGTCGTCCGAGCGAGCGTCGAGGCCGGTCTCTGCGAGAGCCTGCCCGAGCGAGCGTCCTGGGAGTTTATCCGGGCTCGTTGAGAGCGAAGGCGGCGTCGACGCCGCTTATCTCCCGGGCGCTTTGAACTGGGTTTCTCTTCAAACTTGTCCTTAAATACCTGCACTTTCGAGGGCTCTTCGCCTAACCAACGCGAAGGTCTCGTCGAGCCGCGCTACGCGCCGGAAGCCCACAAGTGGTTGACCTATGCGGTTTTGGGGCGTAAAGTGTCACGAAATAGTGTTAAAGGGTTCATTAGGGCGCGAAATGGGGAGCGTCGTGGGAGATATGGGAAGTGTCAGGATTTGTGGGGCGGTACGAGCATTCGCTCGATGCGAAGGGCAGGGTGATCCTGCCCTCGAAGTTCCGCGCCGCGTTCGAAAAAGGGGGATATCTCTCGGAGAATCGAGAGGGCTGCCTGGCTCTGTGGACGATAGGAGAGTTCGAGCGCCAGATGGCCGTCATGCAGGAAAGCTCGCTCCTGAGCAGGGTGCAACGCAACCGAGCCCGCCTGTGGGCGGCGAGTTCGTACGAAGTGGACATCGACCGCCAGGGTCGCATGCCGATACCAGCCCATCTTCGAGAGTTTGCGTCGCTCGTCGGAGACGTTCTGATTCACGGCGCGATCGACCGTGTCGAGCTCTGGAATCCTGCCTCGTGGGAGGAGCGGGTGAAGCCCGAAGAGAGCTGGTTCTTGACGGAAGAGGAGGAGTGAGTAGGGACGGTGGACCGTCCGATGGATTAAACAGCGAGTCAGAGACATTGGACCATGTGCAGCCCCCCGACCGCCACGGTGGAAGAGTTGTCCTCCGCCCTCTTCCCCGTCTTGATGGCGGGGCTCCATTGCGGAGTCGATCAGGGTCATCTCCTGAGGATTTCTCGCCTGTCGGGAGGCTGCAGATGGTCCATCATGGCGAACACAGACCGGTGCTCTTGGACGAGGTCCTCGAGCTATTCGCTCCACTGGAGACAGGAGTGGTGATTGACGCGACCCTCGGGGACGGGGGTCACGCTGCAGCGTTACTGGTTGCACATCCAGAGATTCGAGTAGTCGGAATCGATCGTGACTCGAGCGCTATTGAGTCTGCTCAGCGGACACTCGCACCGTTTAGAGATCGAGTCGTTTTTGTTCAAGGAAGATTCTCGAAGATCGCCGACGGTCGTATTACGGAGTTCGTCGGACCAGATAGCGCGGCTGCGCCGGGGAAGTCGATCGAGTTGGGCGAACTTCAAGTTTCTGGAGTCTTGTTCGATCTCGGAGTGCGCTCTGCCCAGATCGAACAAGGAGAACGGGGATTCTCGTATAGAAACGATGGGCCGATTGACATGCGAATGGATCGTGACACCGGGGTGCCCGCGTCGGTCTTGGTCAACGAGGAGTCAGAGTCGTATCTAGCCCAGATATTTGCAGAGAGTGGAGAAGGTCGTTTTGCTCGAAGGATTGCGAGGGCGATCGTCCGCGCACGACCACTTGCCAGCACCGGTGAACTTGCGGCGGTCGTCGACCGAGCGATACCTGCATCCGCTCGGCGAAGAGGTCCTCCTGCAGCGAGGGTGTTTCAGGCTCTGCGGATCGCTGTCAATAGCGAAATTGACGAGCTTCGTGTTGCGTTGCCGACGGCCCTGGATACCCTCTCTGTTGGTGGCCGATGCGCGGTCATCTCCTACCACTCAGGTGAAGACCGGGTAGTGAAGAGCACGTTCGTTGAGGCGTCTACGGGAGGGTGTAGATGTCCCGTAGGTCTCCCCTGTGTCTGTGGTGCTCGCGCAGAGTACAAGCTTGTGTTCCGGGGTTCGAAGAAAGCAACTCTTGACGAGAGCGTTGTCAATCCGAGATCCAAGAGTGCCCGCCTGCGCGCGATCGAACGAACGCCGGCGCCGACGGACCCTGACGGGTCAACCCCTCCTCGGGGGTTCGTCTCATGACACGAGTTGGAGCGAGTGCGACGCGTGAAGGAAGAGCGCGAGAAGGAAGTGTGATAGGTCTGTCCCATGCGAGGGCCGTCCCCTTGGAGCAACCGCGCAAGGATCCCAAGCCCGATCTAAGGGTTGTTCCTCCGCGAACACGACGTAGGCATTCGCTATCACGCAAGACCCATCGCCGCCACGGTATGGAGATCCTGTCTGTCGCGGTGATCGCATTGAGCCTGATGTGTGTGGTGATAGGGCACGCTTACGTGGCGGAGGGTCAGATGCGTCTCTCAACCGTTCAGTCACGGCTTTCTCAGGCTCAACTTAACTATCGACAAGATGAACTACAACTTGCGCGCCTGGAAACTCCTTTGCGGATTGCTTCTGGTGCGCTAGCCCAACATATGGTCCATCCCAGTCAAATCCAGCAGCTCCCCTATGTCTCCTTGAACTCTCCGTTGCCGCCTCCATCTCTCGGATCAGCCGGCACTGCCGGCGCCGCGAGCGGGTGAGTCGCACCGCGACGCGCCCTCCGACCAGGGAGGGGGGGCGCAAACGAGGCCTTGATAGGCCGCGCGAACGACGAGTAGCAGGTGGTCGCGGGAAGGTTGACTTTGAAAGAGGCCGTGAGTCTCTGGCCCGCTCTGGAATCACGACCCGACGCCACAGTGCAAACCCTGCTCACAGTGCGAATCCTGCTCACAGTGCGAATCCTGCTCACGGTACAAACGGTCACAAGACCCACTTATCCAAGAGATCCCCTGTCGATACTCGAGGCGGGGTAGTGAGTTCTAAGAGCACGGTGCTTCTTGCGCGACGTATCCGATTCGTGCGGCTCGTGGTCGTCTTGGTCCTTCTCCTGATAGCCGCGAGGTTGATCGATATCCAGGTTGTGAACTCGGGTCGCTACTCTCGCGAGGCGAGAAGCGAGTTGGCACAACCGGTGACGGTTCAAGCCCTGCGAGGTGGGATCTTTGCACGTAACGGGCAACCTCTCGCAGTCTCGATTCCGACCAAGGAAGTCATTGCCGACGACTTTCAGATTCGTCACCCGATCACAGAGGCCAAGGCACTTTCCCCCTTGCTCAAGATACCTGCTTCGAATCTAGCGACAGAGCTGAGCCGGCGATCTGGGTATGTTCCGCTATCTCACTATCTCGGAGTCCCAGCCGCGAACAAGGTAGCCGCGGATCACCTTCCGGGGATAACGCTCGTTGACAGCTCGCTGCGGGAGTATCCGAACGGGAACCTTGCATCTCCGGTCATCGGGTCCGTTAACGCAGCAGGACATGGATCGTCCGGGTTGGAGTACGAGTACAACTCACTGCTCGCCGGCAAGCCGGGTCGCGAGAGCATTCTGGAGTCTCCCTTTGGAGTACCCCTTCCCCAGACTCCTGTCGTTGCTCGATCTGTCGCTCACCCAGGGACGGGTCTCGAACTCACTCTTGACCCCCCTCTCCAATACGAGGCCGAACAAGCTTTAGCGGCTCAGATGGTCTCAACGAAGGCGCGCAACGGTATCGCGGTCGTGATGGACGTCCACACGGGCAATATCTTGGCGATGGCGAATCTGGTTGCTAATCCCCAGAACCAAGCGAGTGCTTCAAACAGCGCGCCATTAGGATCTGCTCCCACGCCGGGCGCTGGTAGCACCGGCGGCGCGGTCGTGATCGGTCCCAACGGTCCGGTATCCCAAGCGCCTTCAGCCCTCGCTGTCACCCAGGTTAACGAGCCCGGTTCGGTCTTCAAGATTGCGACGTTCAGCGCTGCTTTACAAGACGGAGTAATCACTCCGAACACCACATTTGTTGTTCCTGACCAAGAAGTCCTCGATGGATCGCTATTCCACGACGCAGAGACCCATCCGACCCAACCGATGACGGCAACGCAGATCATTGCGCAGTCTTCGAACATCGGGACTTCTTATGTAGCTACCAATCTCGGCGAGTCACGACTTCTGGCCCAGGTCAAGACGCTCGGATTTGGAAGTCCGACCGGCTTGGGACTGCCGGGGGAAAGCCCTGGGATACTGGCGACTGCGGCACAGTGGGAGCCCACCAACATCGTTTCACTTCCAATTGGACAAGTCGATGCAGTTACCGCTCAGCAGGTGCTGGACGCGTACAACATGGTGGCTAACGGGGGGGTATTTGTTCCCCCTAGGCTGGTGCAGGCTACGATCACTCCCTCGGGGAAAGCGGTCGGTACACCTATGAAACCAACTCGGCGAATCCTCTCGCCAGGCATCGACCAAGAGTTTACGAAGATGTTGGAGCAGGTCGTGAAGTCTGGAACAGGCGTACACGCCGTAATCCCGGGATACTTGGTCGCCGGCAAGACTGGCACAGCGAACATTCACCTCAAAGGGCGTGCCGGCTTCATTCCCGGCGCCTTCGTAGCTGAGTTCGTAGGGTTCGCCCCAGCGAACCACCCGGTCCTCTCGGCTATCGTGGTCCTGAACCGACCAAATACTATCTATGGTGGATCTGCGTCAGCGCCAGTGTTCGCAAAGATAATGGGCTACGCGCTGCATCGATACGATATTCCGACAAGCGCGGGATCGTCCGCACAAGGCGGGTAGTGAGTCTTATGCCGACCAAGACGGGCGTGGCTTGCTCCAGAAGAATCGGGGCCGTCCGACACTTTGGAGTGCAACTGAAGACCGGAAGTGGCGTCTCAGAAACGCCGACACGACCAGACGAAGATGACGTGATGAGGACATTGAGACGGGAAGATCCGAAGCAGTGCGGATGAGCGAGCTACTAGACTGCGTAGAGGTGATCGAGGTTGTAGGTGACCCCGGTTCCGTCGACGCAAGAGCAATAGAGTACGACAGCCGTCAGGTCGGACCCGGAGATATTTTTTGCTGTTTGCCCGGCGTCGTAGAGGACGGTCACCGATACGCGCTCGAAGCAGTATCCAAAGGAGCTGTTGGAGTCGTATGTGAGCGCTTCGTGGACGGCCTGAGAACTGTGGGCGCTCCAGTCGCGAGGGTGCGCGAGGGCACGTCGAGGGTCGTGATGGCGCAACTGGCTGCGGCGATCAACGGCTATCCATCCAACGAGTTGTTTATGATTGGGATCACTGGGACGAACGGCAAGACTACTGTGGCGAACCTGCTTGGAACCGTGTTGAGCAGTTCGGGACGTCCGACGCAGGTGATGGGAACCTTATCGTCGACGAGGACTACGCCGGAGTCTCCCGAGCTTCAAGAGTCCCTAGCTGCGGTAGTTGAGTCACAGAGACTAGACGGGAAGAGACACGTGGTCGCGATGGAGGTCTCGAGCCACGCGCTCGCACAGAGCAGGGTGGCGGGCATCCGGTTCGATCTAGCAGTATTCACCAATCTCAGTCACGACCACCTCGACTACCACGCGACGATGGAGCGATATTTCGAAGCCAAGGCTATGCTCTTTGGTCCGGACCAGGCCGCAAAAGGAGTGGTGAACAAGGACGACGAATGGGGGAAGAAGCTCCTTGAAGTGGCTAGAATCCCAGTCGTCGCGGTGGGAAGCGATTCCGTGTCCGACGTCGAGTTATCCCTCGGTCATACAAAGTTCAAGTGGCGTGGATTGAGTGTCGAGACGTCGCTTACGGGAATGGTGAACGTCCACAACTGCCTCTTGGTCGCCGAGACTGCACTAGCGGCGGGTCTAGCGCCTGAAGAGGTATGTGAAGGTTTGAGTAAAGTCTCACCGGTTCCAGGGAGGATGCAAGTACTCTCGGGTTGGTCGGAGCCTGGCGCAAAGGAGAAAGGGGTACGGTCTCAACCCTTCTCTGTGATAGTCGACTACGCGCATACCCCAGCTGGACTGTGTCGTGTACTCGATGAAGCTCGCAGGTTGGTTCGAGGCGACGGAAAGGTAGTTGTTGTATTTGGATGTGGTGGAAACCGCGATCGTGCGAAACGCCCGATGATGGGTCACGTTGCCGCTAGGGGAGCTGATATCTGTTATCTGACATCAGACAACCCACGTGAGGAAGACCCCCTGGAGATAGTCCGCGAAGTGCTGTCGGGGGTAGGAGGAGAGGTGCCTGATGGCGGATCGTTCCAGGTAGAGCTGGACCGACGCAGCGCGATCGCGGGTGCGCTCAAGGACGCGCACTACGGCGACGTCGTCGTTGTCGCTGGAAAGGGCCACGAGTCAACCCAGGTCCTAAAGAGCGGTCCCGTTGCGTTTGACGATCGACTCGTGAGCCTTCAAGAGCTGTCACGACTCGGCTTTGAAGTTGCAGGAGACGTCTAGGGGTGCTCGCTCTAATGGAGTCAGGGGTCGTCGCGCTGTGGGTGGCAATCTTGGTGACGCCTTTGCTGATCAGGTGGCTGCGGTCGCGAAAGATCGGTCAGCAGATCCGAGACGACGGTCCCTCGACGCACAGTCATAAGGCGGGAACACCGACGATGGGCGGCCTCGGCGTGCTCGTGGCTGTGGTGGTTGGGTACGCGATGGGACACGTTGGAACGGAGGTGAGATTTACTCGAACGGGCTACCTAGTCGTTATCGCCGTCTTGTTGTTTGGGGGGATTGGATTTCTAGACGATTGGATCAAAGTCAGACACCGACGCAGCTTGGGGCTTAACAAGAGGGGCAAGATCATTACCCAGGTTGGAGCATCTGTAATCTTCGCAGAGCTCGCGTTGCACTGGGCACACACCTCGACAGCGCTCTCGTTCACGAGAGCGGCAACCCCTGGAGTGCCTATGGGGCAGGTCGCGTGGGTTGTATTTGTGGTTCTAGTGCTCGTTGGAACGTCGAACGCGGTCAACTTGACCGACGGGCTCGACGGGCTCGCCGCAGGGTCGGCTACTTTTTGCTTTGCCGTCCTTTCGATCATCGGTTACTGGGTATTTAGGCACTACTCGATCTACAAGGTCCTGCCCGCATCCGCGTTGGACTTAGCGCTCTGCTCTGTCGCACTCGCAGGCGCGTGTATCGGATTCTTGTGGTGGAATGCCGCGCCGGCGAAGATCATCATGGGCGACACGGGGTCACTGGCGATTGGATCGGGCATAGCGGCACTGTGTCTGTTGTTGAACGTGGATCTCTTGTTGCCGATTATCGGTGGGCTCTTCGTATTGGAGACGCTATCGGTAATCGTCCAGGTATTCTCTTTTCGGCTGTTCCACCGTCGGGTGTTTCGAATGGCTCCGTTCCATCACCACTTCGAACTCAAAGGATGGCCGGAAACGACGGTGATTGTACGGTTCTGGATACTCGCCGGCCTATTTGCGGCGATAGGACTGGGGCTGTTCTACGGTGAGTACCTCGCGTTCACGAGGCTGGCATGAACACGGTTGCGAACAAGTTCCACCAGATCGCGGTGCATCTGAGGGAGACTGGTTCGATGCGAGATCCGTCACGAGTTGGAAGACACGTCCAGGTGACACCGACCGCCTCGCCCGGTGAACGGGGGTCGTTAACCGTCAAGCGAAGAGGAAATCGATGACCGTCTCGACTCCCCAGGTTAGATCCGAACAACGTAACGGTGGTTTGGTTGGATTTGTGCAGAGAATTCCGACAGCTTCGGCGCTCACCGTGTTAGTCGGAACACTTTGCGTCATAGGGCTCGTCATGGTTGGATCGGCGTCGTCGGTTGCATCGATATCGCTTTATGGATCTCCGTGGGCGATTCTCGCGAGGGAATCGATCTGGATGGTGCTCGGCGTCGTCGTGTTCGTAGTAGTTGGGCGTATCGAGTACTCGAGATGGCGCAAGGTAGCTCCGTTGCTCTTAGTTGTCACGTTCCTAATGCTCATCGCAGTCTTGGTGCCCGGGGTAGGGGTGTCGGCGATGGGCTCGAGCCGGTGGATAGGGATCGGTCAACTCCAGATCCAACCGTCTGAGTTGATGAAGCTCGCACTCGCGCTATACGGCGCCGACTTGGTTGTCAGGCGTTCCGAGGCCTCCAAGAGCTACAAGACGATCCTAGGTCCGCTAATACTGATAACAGGATTCGCGGGTTTGCTAATTCTGCTTCAACCCGACATGGGGACATCGGTGATCGTCGGCTGCATTGCGATGGGCCTTCTATTCGGGTCCGGCGTTCCGATGCGGCCGGTTCTAAAGGTCATTGGATCGATCGTCGCGCTGGCTGTGGTCGTTGCGATCATCTCTCCCTACCGGCGGGCCCGTCTGCTGTCGTTCATCAATCCAGGAGCTCACAGATCGAGCTCAGGATATCAAGTTGTCCAATCGGTTATCGGGATGGGGTCTGGCCACATAACAGGAGTCGGCCTTGGGTCAGGCCGTGAGAAATGGGGTTACTTGCCCAATGCTTACACGGACTTCATTCTCTCTGTAATAGGTGAAGAACTGGGCTTGATCGGCGCGTTGACGGTTCTCGTACTCCTCGGAGCGTTGGTGTGGTACGGGTTGCGCACCGCGGCCCGTGCTCCTGATCACTATGGATCTTTACTGGCGCTAACGCTGGTGGTTTGGATCTCCGCGGAGTCGATTATCAACATCGGAGCTGTAGTCGGGGTAATGCCGGTGACCGGGATTCCGTTGCCGTTCGTCTCCTATGGTGGGTCGTCGCTCGTCATCATGATGGTCGCGGCCGGCGTTCTAGTTAATATCGCGCGTCACGAACCTGGCTCGCACCGTGAACTACGAGCGCGACTAGTAAGCGAACAACGCAAGAGTGAACCACGTGAGTGGCGTAAACGGCGCACTGGTAACGGTTCACATCTTGTGGGTGGCGCTCCAGGTATGGCTCGATTGCTCCAACGCCACGAGCGCTCCTCTAGCGACGGGGGATCTCGTTCGGATTCAGCGCGGCGTCCTCGAGCGAATCGACTTGATCGATCCAACCGACGTGTTCACCGCAGGCGGGACGGGTGAGCGTTCGGCGCTTCGCGATCGTTACGGCTGGTGGCACTGGGGGCCATGTTCTGCCCGCGCTCGAGGTTGCACGCGCGGTTGTTGGACGTGGGCACGCCCCCGAGACGATAGAGATCGTTGGCTCCAGTAGAGGAAAGGATCTCGTAGCGTTGGAGGGGGAGGGTTTTGCGACGACGTTTCTGCCGGGGCGGGGACTTACTCGAAAAGGCGGTGTCGGCGCGACGCTCAAGAACGCGCGCTCAATCGTGTCGCTCGCGTGGGCGTCGGCATTGCAGGTGGTCAGATTCTTGAAGAACCGGCCGAAGGTTGTGGTGACCGTCGGTGGCTACGCGAGTTTTCCGGCAGGTGCGGCGGCGGTCTTGCTCGGAGTTCCGACTGTCGTCGTGAGTGTCGACGTGGTCCCGGGTCTTGCCAACAGGTTGTTGGGAAGATTTGCGTCGGCTAACGCGGTTGCGTTTCCCGGAAGCCATTTGGCGAGGGCTGTCGTGACAGGAACTCCGATCCGAAAGGAGATCTTGAGTGTCGAGCGCTCCAAGGAGGCTTCGATTGAGGCGCTCGAGGTCTTGGGGCTCCCGCGAGGACGAAAGACGGTGGCGGTGTTTGGGGGATCACTTGGATCGCTCAGAATCAACGAAGCTGTGATGGATCTCGTGGACGCGTGGAGTGGACGCGAAGATCTCTCCATCTATCACGTGGTTGGCAAGCGAGACTGGGAAGAGTTGTCGAGAAAGCTTACTGACGACGACGAGCCGCCGAGATCGAAGATCTTCTACAGAGCGGTTCCTTTTGAGACACGGATGGAGCTGTTGTACGCGGCGGCAGATCTATTCCTGTGTCGAGCTGGCGGCATGACGGTGGCGGAGCTTGCCGCAGTCGGCTGCCCGGCGGTTCTGGTTCCCTTACCGGGCGCTCCGGGTGATCACCAAACAGCGAACGCGAACGTCCTTCGTGCGGCGGGCGGTGCAGTAGTTTTGAGAGACGACCTATGTGACGCCGAGCATCTGGCCCGCCTCATCGACGAGATGTTCGATAGCCCAAGGAAACTAGATTCGATGGGTAAAGCCGCGAAGTCGCTTGGGTGCTCCGATGCGGCAGATCGCATAGCGGAGTTAGTAGAGCGGGTCGCACGAGGCGAGCGCAGGGAGGTTCTAGTTGGCGACTCCTGATACCGCCGACGACGCTAGGGGAGAGTCCGACGAGATCGCAGCGAGGCTCTCGTCGGGGGATCGGCTTCACGTCCATGTCGTCGGAATCGGGGGAGCGGGGATGAGTGCGATCGCGAGCGTGCTCAGCGCGATGGGTCACGTTGTGAGCGGGAGCGATCTAAAAGACTCATCGAACGCGTCACGGCTTATCAAGGCCGGTGTCACCGTCCATAGGGGCCACGACGCGTCGAACGTAGTCGGAGCTGACCTCGTTACTTACTCACCCGCGGTTCCAGAGGGAAACGTCGAGCTAAGAGAGGCACGATCACTTGGTCTAGCGCTGTGGCCGAGGTCGAAGGTCTTAGCGGCGCTTTCCAAGATTCGAAAGACGGTGGCCGTCGCCGGCACTCACGGCAAGACGACGACGGCGTCGATGCTTTCGTTGATCCTGGTGGAAGCGGGTTTAAAGCCCTCGTTTCTCATCGGCGCCGAAGTAAATGAAATCGGGAGTAACGGAGTCTGGGACGAGGGGGAGTGGCTCGTGATGGAGGCTGACGAGAGCTACGGGACGTTTCGTAGCCTCAGACCGGAGATCGTCGTGTTGACAAACGTCGAGCCAGACCACCTTGACTACTACGAGAGTTTCGAAAACCTGATCGAAGCGTTCGAGGGGTTACTTGGCTCCTCGGTGCGAACCCCTCTCGTATGCGGAGATGACCGCTATGCGCGGACGCTCGGAGCGCGCAGCGGAGCGATAGCGGTTGGTGGGGACGGGAACGATGCCTACCGTATGAAAGACGTCGTTCTCGGACGGAGCTCTGCGGAGTTTGACATCGTTGGATCTGAAGTACCGAGAGGATCCGACGGCCCGTCGGGACGCGACGTAACCTACGGTAGGGTTACTCTTCCAGTCCCGGGGATGCACAACGCGTTAAACGCAGCGATGGCCGCCGCGGCTGCTCTCGAGTTGGGAGTTTCCTTCGGCGACGTCGGTCGCGCTCTGGCTAGATTTGCCGGAGTTCCACGCCGCTTCGAATTCAGAGGGGTCGCGAACGGAGTTACGTTCGTAGACGACTATGCTCACCTCCCGAGCGAGGTAAGAGCGACGCTCGCGACGGCGCGTTCTGGCGGTTGGGAGCGGGTCGTCGCCGTGTTTCAACCTCATCGTTTCACTCGTACCGCGTCGTTGAGTGAGTCGTTCGCGGATGCGTTCGACGACGCGGACGTCGTGGTCGTGACCGACGTATTCTCCGCAGGTGAACCGCCGATCCCGGGGGTGTCGGGGAACTTGGTCGCAGAGGCGATATCCCGGAGTCGGACGTCTCGTAACGTGCGTTTCGCAGGAAGCCGTTCCGAGCTGAAGGCGTTCTTGGAGCAAACGTTGCGCCCCGGGGACCTATGTTGCACGATGGGAGCGGGCGACCTGACGACGCTGCCCGACGAATTCCTGGGTGCGGTTCGGAGGTGAGATCGCCCGGGGGAGCTGTGCTGGAGCGAGATCTAGAGACGCTCAGTGCAAAGTTGGGTGAGCGGGCGATCCGCGAGCACCCGCTCGGACGCCTCACGACTTACCGAGTTGGCGGTGACGCGGCGATCTACTTCGTCGCTGAAGGTGAGGACGATCTCCACCGCGTGAGGATCGCGCTTAGCGGTTCGTCAGTCCCGTTCCTCGTGCTCGGCAACGGTTCGAATATGCTCGTATCCGATAGGGGTTTCCCCGGGCTGGTCGTAAAGCTCGGCTCCGGGTTTGACTATGTGACGATTCCAAACGGTGCGCGCCCAACAGAGGTGGAGCGAGTGGTCGTCGCGGCGGGGGCCGCTACCGACTTTCCGATCCTGGCGCGAAAGTCCGTGGAAGCGGGGCTTAGCGGACTCGAATGGGCGGTCGGGATTCCCGGGACCGTCGGGGGTGCGGTGAGGATGAACGCGGGAGGACACGGTTCTGACGTCGCGTCGTGCCTCAAGAGATGCCGGTGGATGGATATAGCGTCGGGCACGTACGGTGACGGCGGGCCGTCGGAGCTGGGATTTGGTTACCGAACCTCTGGTATCGCTCCTACTGCGATCGTCACCCGAGCCGAGTTTTGGGCGCAAGAAGGAGACAGAGATGAGAGCCGATCGGTACTGAGCGACGTCGTTCGATGGCGACGTGACAACCAGCCAGGTGGCAGCAACGCGGGTTCGGTGTTCACGAATCCGCCGGGGATCTCCGCCGGGGAACTCGTAGAAGCCGCTGGTCTAAAGGGCTACCGCCACAACAGCGCGTCGGTGTCTTTGAAGCATGCGAACTTCATCCAGGCCGACGTCGGTGGATCGGCGGCGGACGTCTACGAGCTAATGGACTACGTTGCCCGGCGGGTTATGGACGAGAGTGGAGTCGCACTCAGTCGCGAGGTCCGCTTGGTGGGATTCGACGTCGAAGTTGGCGGTGCGCACTCGTGAAATTGAAGAGATCGTCGAAACGATCCTCAGGTGAGGAGTTAAAGGGGCCCAAGAAGGAGATACCGCCGAGTCGGCGCCCACCGGCCAAGAAGGTCTCGCGCGTCGACCCGAGAATCCGGCGTCGAAGGATCGCGATACGAAAGAAGCGTGTACGAAGGTGGTTGTTGCTATCAGGGACCGTCGTTGTAACTGCAGGAGTCGTCGCCGGTGCGTGGTTGGTGCTCCATTCGTCGGTGTTTTCGGCCCGAGTCGTCGACGTGACCGGGTCGGCGCACACTCCTCGGTCGGTGATAGTTCGAACGGCGGGACTCGCCGGTCATCCGCCACTTATCGACGTGAACACATCGAAGGCGGCTAACGCACTTGAGCGACTTGCTTGGGTTAAGACCGCGGCCGTGACGTTGGAGTGGCCAGACGGGGTTCATGTGGCGCTCACCGAGAGGAAGCCGGTTGCGAGCGTGAAGGGCAACGGCGGCGACTGGGCGCTCGTCGACCGCTACGGGCGGGTTCTAGAAGTCGCGGCGAGCCCGTTCAGTGGCGTACCCCAACTTCTAGGACCATCTGAAGCTCTCGTGAGTGGTTCGTTTCTAAAGGGCATCGGAGCGGCCCTGCTCGTTGCTTCGACGCTTCCAAGAGCGTTCTCTGCCCAGGTCACCCAAGTCGTCGAGCGCGCAGGTGCGCGCATCGAGTTGAAGTTGACAGAGCCGGTCGACGTAACGCTGGGCTCAGCTACCGACCTAGGGGCAAAGTATGAAGACATCGCGTCGATCATCGCGGGCGCATCCCTTAACGCGGGCGATACGATCGACGTGAGCGTGGCGAGTTCCCCCACCGTTTCAGGCCCATGATCATGGATTTTGGTGGATCACCGTACTTTGGTCGCACAGAATCTAGGATTGGTGCTGTGGACCAGCGCACAATGCCCTTGCTTGACCGACTGCGGCGCTCCCCGTATCGTGTAGGCACGCCGCTTTCTAGAGTCTCATCGAGGTTTCTTCGTGGATGAGATGATGGCGAGCGGAACTGAGCGTATTGTTCTGTCCACGCAAGCAGGAGTACCTATAACAGCGATCCGATGGTGATCGCGCCGAATTCGAGGGAGTTCATGACCGTTCCGCCACAGAGCAATTACTTAGCTGTCATCAAGGTGGTAGGCGTTGGCGGAGGAGGTGTGAACGCCGTGAACCGAATGATCGACGCCGGACTGCGTAACGTCGAATTTATTGCCGCCAACACCGACGCACAGGCGCTCTTGATGAGCGACGCTGATTTGAAACTGGATATCGGGCGCCAACTGACCAAGGGTCTTGGGGCCGGGAGTGATCCTGAGATTGGCAGGCAGGCGGCCGAGGAGCACGTATCCGAGATCGAAGAGGCTCTTCAAGGATCCGACATGGTGTTCATTACTGCCGGCAAGGGGGGAGGCACCGGGACTGGTGCAGCTCCTGTCATCGCAGAGATCGCAAAAGGTCTCGGGGCGCTAACGATAGGTGTCGTCACTCGTCCGTTTACGTTTGAAGGCCGCCGCCGAGCGATGCAGGCCGAAAAAGGAATCCAGGTCTTAAAAGAAAAGGTAGACACACTCATCGTCATCCCGAACGACCGCCTCCTCACGGTTTCTAACGACAAGACGTCGATGCTCAACGCGTTCAAGATGGCTGACGAGGTGCTCTTGCAGGGGGTGCGTGGGATAACTGACCTCATAACGGTACCTGGGCTAATCAACACCGACTTCGCAGACGTGAAGATGGTGATGCTCAACGCCGGAACTGCGATAATGGGGATAGGCGGTTCGAGCGGGGAAGGACGGGCGGTTAACGCGGCACGAGCTGCGATCACGAGCCCGCTGCTCGAGGCGTCGATCGAAGGAGCGAGAGGAATTCTTCTCAATATCGCGGGCGGCACCGATCTTGGCCTGTTCGAAGTCAACGAAGCTGCCGAAATCATCCACTCTGTAGCTCACCCGGACGCGAACATCATCTTTGGAGCGGTAATCGACGACAACATGGGAGAAGAGGTTCGGGTGACCGTTATAGCGGCCGGATTCGAGCGCTGGGAAGACTCCAAAGGTTCCTCGTCTGCGGGGGGCGACGTTGTAGATCGCGTTGGGAGGGTGAGCGCCGACGCGCCGATTGACATATTCGCGGACGGAGGGGATGAAGAAATTGACCTCGGTGACGATGACTTTGATGTCCCGTCGTTCTTGCGGTGAGTGCAGCCTTGCGTCGATCCAGACGGCGTCTTGATCGACGCAGGGTCGGACTGCGAGACCGCCCGACGTCTTCCTGAGCGCCTTGCGAGAGTTTATGAGCGCATTGTTGGGGCCGGCGGAGATCCTGCCCGTACCAAGGTGGTCGCGGTCACGAAGGGACTGGGTACAGAAGCGGTGAAGGCCGCAGTCGAGAACGGATTGAGCGACATCGGGGAGAACTACGCTCGCGAGCTATTGAGCAAAGCCGACGACCTGAGTAGATCAGATACGGCTATAGCAGAAGTAACACCACGAGTGCGACCGAGCAAGTTCGATGGGGACGAGACCTCGCTTCGTTGGCATTTCCTGGGTTCGATCCAAAGAAACAAGGTGAGATCTCTTTCGGGCCGTGTCTACTGCTGGCAAGGCGTTTCCCGCAGGGTAGAGGCCGAGGAGATCTCCCGATGGGCGCCCGGCGCACAAGTCATGGTTCAAGTAGCGTTGGAGCCGTCAGAGACGAGAAACGGGTGCCTGCCGGCTAGAGTCCCAGAGCTCGTGCGCTCTCTAGCCGATCTCGACGTCGTCGTCACCGGGCTTATGGCAGTTGGCCCGACCGATCCGACGACGTCAAGAGCAGCTTTTCGAATCGTCCGAGAGATCGCGGACGACCTGGACCTGGTCGAGCGCTCGATGGGGATGACCGCAGATCTCGAAGATGCGGTCAAGGAGGGTGCGACGATGTTGCGGGTCGGCACCGGCCTGTTCGGCGAGCGCCCTCGTAGAGGAGGATGAAATGTCTTGGGATAGTGGTGGTGCCGGGCCCAGCAAGGGGGACCGTTGTAGGGGATCCACCAACTCGCCCGCCGAGGCACTACGCTGTGCGGAGGAGATTTAGATGGCTACCTCATTTTTGAAAAAGACGATGGTATATCTCGGGTTGCTCGACGACGAGTACGACGAGTACGACGAGTACGACGACTACGACGACAGAAGCACCCGCGGGTTCTCTGCCGTGACACGTCAGAGTTCGCGCGGCGTCGATCGTGAAGACCCAGACGGTAACGATCGTTCGACGGCGAGTCCGGTCGGTCGGATTCGAACGTTACCTGTCGACGCTCGTGAGGGGCGGGTCTCTGCGCCCTCACCTTCGAACAGCTCGACTGGAGTTTCACCTCGACCGAGCAGTATTCGTCCGGTAGCGTCGGAGCCAGCTAAAGTCCAGGTAGTTGCACCGGCGCGCTTTGGTGACGCGAAAGACATTGCAGACTGTCTAAAGGCGAGTAGACCGGTCATAGTCAACCTACAGCTTGCCGATCGCGACCTGCAACGGCGCATGATCGATTTTTGTAGTGGTGTGACTTATGCGCTGAGCGGCGAGATGGAAAAAGTTGCTGACCAAGTATTCCTCTTGGCCCCGACTAATGTGAAAGTCTCTGATGAAGAACGCCAAAGACTGCAGGAGCGTGGGTTTGGTCAGGACTGATCGCGCGTGATATTCGGGCTACTTGCGTACCTGGTCGAGCTGTACGTCTTGGTCTTGGTGGCCCGTGCGTTGATCAGCTGGTTCCCGGTTGTCCCCGGAGGGGGTGTCGAAAAAGTCGTCCGCGTTCTCGATTCAATTACCGAACCCGTACTGCGCCCGGTGCGACGGGTGCTTCCGCCGATACGGGCCGGTGGGATGGGAGTAGACCTTTCGATCCTGGTGGTGATACTCGTCGCCGAACTCGTCGTGATCCCGGTCTTAACACGCTGAACTGGAGGTTTGTCCTGACCGTTGTACAGGCAAACGCTGTTCGATCAAGCGCGAGAAATGTTAATTCGAGCCGGTTGGTTTGCAGGTCGCAGGGGATGGCGAGGTTGAGGTGGTAGCGCGGTTACAATCGCGGCTTATGGACAGCCCTGCACAGCCCCAGTCGACCTTGGAGACCCTGCGAAGCGTCGAGTTTCGTCTCGGGCTCAAGGGGTACAACGTCGACGAGGTCGACGAGTACTTGGAAAAGGCCGCCGTCGAGGCAGACGCTCTTAACGAGCAACTTCGTCAGGCTACGGAACGCTTGAGGCAGGCGTCGGAGCGTATTGCTCATCTGGAAGAGACGCGCCAAGAAGCCCCTCCCCAAGCTGTTCAAGCTGACCCAATTGCGGACGAGACCCTTCAGCGCACACTTCTCTTGGCTCAGAAGTTTGTGGATCAGACAAAGCGCGAGAGTGAGTCCGAAGCGGCCGAGATAGTTTCGCGCGCCGAGGAACTCGCCCGTTCCACCATCGCTCAAGCAGAGGAGCGTGCGAGGCAGCTCACAACCGACGCGGAGCGCCGGCTCCGTGACGAAGTGACACGTCTTGAAGCGATGCGCGGACAGTTGGCCAACGACGTCGAGAACATGGCTCGTCACTTAGAAGCGGAGCGAAACCGACTTCGTGGAGCGCTCGGGGACGTATTGAAATGGATAGAGGAAAATGTCCAACCTGCCAACTCTCTAATGGCGATGCGCCCTAAGGCCACAAGCTCTGACACCGCTCGAGGTAACCCACCGGGCGGTGTTGCGGGACCTCAAGGAGGACCAGCCCGTCCGCCTTCTCAAGCCGCGCCACAGAGTCAGGGCGCTCCAGTACCTCCGGGGGGCTTGACCCAGACGCGCCCCTCCAGCGGAGATTCGGAGACCCAGGTCTTGGATCTGCGAGGTGGCGGCTCGGGCGCTGCGAGCTCGGGACCGGGTTCTTGAGCCAGGAGAACCCGGTCGCAACCGGCATCGACCCGCAAGGTCGAACGGCTGCCAGTTGCGACCCGCAGGGTCCGCAGTTGCCATCTAGCAGAAAACTCCGCTAGAGTCACCCGCTCGCATCGCACTCGGGTCTCGAGCCATCGAGAAGCTCGATGAGGTACGCACGGAGCGCCTGACGGTGCAGGCTCCGCCCAGAAAGGATTCTTACAGATGACGCCCACGAAGTCAGCCGCCAGATCCCGTCGTGTGCCGAAGAAGGCCGCACCCGCCAAGAAGGCACCGTTGAAGAAGAAAGCCCCAGCCAAGAAGGCTGTAGCGACGAAGAAGGCCGCACCCGCCAAGAAGGCACCATTGAAGAAGAAAGCCCCAGCCAAGAAAGCCCCAGCCAAAAAGGCTCCAGCTAAGAAGGCTCCAGCTAAGAAAGTCCCGGCTAAGAAGGCTCCAGCTAAGAAGGCTCCAGCTAAGAAGGCTCCAGCTAAGAAAGCCCCGGCTAAGAAGGCTCCAGCTAAGAAGGCTGTCGCAGCCAAGAAAGCCCCGTCCACTCCAAAGCCGAAGAAGAATCCGTACTCCTTAGACGACGTGTTCTTGAAAGAGCAGGTCGCCGCCCTCGAAGCAGAGCGAGCTATCTATAAAGAGCAGGCCGATGACCTAAAGGCCGAGGCTGACTCGCTGGCTCAAGAGCGCGAACCAGGAGACGTTCAGTTCGACGAAGAGTCCGGCGAGGGTGGTACCGTGGCCGTTGATCGAGAGCGCGACCTAGCGCTCTCTGCACAAGCGACACTGGCGATCGAGGAGATAGATGATGCGCTTGCCAGGATCAAGAGCCGCAAGTACGGCATGTGCGAACGCTGTCACCAACCGATCCCGAAGACCCGCCTCCGTGCACTTCCTTATGCTCGGCTTTGTGTCGCGTGCAAGAGTGGGGGCCTGTCGAGACGCTAACCCGTCGAGCTATCTCAGAGGCCAAAACGGGATCAGATTCGGTGGTTGAACCCGGATCTGCAGAGAGCGATCGGAACGGCGCTAGGCGACGTCGTGCAAGAAAGCGCCTACTGACCGCGGGCATCGTCGTCGTCGTAGTCGTCGCGATCGACCAAGTCACCAAGTCAATAGCCGAGAAGGACTTGACTCATCCCATCCATTTGGTCGGGCCTTTGGGGCTTGGACTGACGTACAACTCTGGTACCGCGTTCAGTATTTTCACAGGCAATCCTATGGTCTTATCGGCGGTCGTCGCCGTGATGATCGTGCTACTCGCTTTGATGGTCTTCTGGGCGAAGCGTACCTCCACCGCGATCTGTCTCGGTCTTATCCTCGGCGGGGCGGTTGGAAATATATCGGACCGCATATTCCGTTCCCACCACGGAGCCGTCGTCGATTTCATAACCCTTACACACTGGCCGACTTTTAACGTCGCCGACTCTTCCATCACCGTCGGAGTGGTCTTACTGGTCGTACTTCAGTGGCGACAGTCGCGTCACGCGCTGCGCGAAGGAAACGACGACGACCGATCATGAACGAAGATAGAGGCTTCGTGTCCGTCGAGGTTCCAGCGCTTCTCGAAGGGGTGAGGCTGGACCGGGCCGTCGCGATGCTGACGGGGCTTTCGAGGTCAGCTGCGACCGAACTGTTGGAGAACGGAAGTATCCGCCTGAACGGGAAGGAGACGAGACTCGGAAAACAGCTCCTAACACAAGGAGGAGTTCTGGAAATCCGGCCGAAACCGCAACGAGACGCTCGCGTTGCACCCGACGACGACGTCGCCTTTGAAGTGGTATACGAAGACGACGATATCGTCGTCGTCGACAAACCGGCCGGCCTCGTCGTGCATCCAGGAGCTGGACATGTCGACGGGACGATGGTTTCGGGGCTACTCGCGAGGTATCCAGACCTTTCGCGACTTAGCGACGCAGGCGTCTGCGATCGGGATCGCCCAGGGATAGTTCACCGCCTCGACCGTGGAACGTCCGGCCTCATGGTCGTCGCGCGCACTGAACGCGCCTATCGGTCTCTCGTCTCCCAGCTATCCAACCGGTCCCTTCGACGCGACTACGTCGCTCTCGTGTTGGGTCACCTCGAGTCAGCCCAAGGCCTCATCGACGCTCCGATAGGGCGGTCCCAACGCCACCCGACCAAGATGGCCGTCACGACGAGTGGTAAACCTTCGACAACTCGCTACGAGGTCAGATCCCGGTACTCACGCCCGCTCGAGGCGACACTGTTGAACGTCGAACTTAAGACCGGACGGACTCATCAGATCCGCGTCCACATGGCCGCGATCGGTCATCCGGTTCTCGGAGACGACCGCTACGGTGAGAAAAGTACTATCTGTGAAAGGATGTTCCTCCACGCTCGCAGGGTCGAGTTGGCTCATCCCGCGAGCGGAGTCGTGATGTCGTGGGACTCGCTACTGCCGAGCGAACTAGACGGTTGTCTCGATAGGCTCAGTTGATTAGGCGACCTGGCGCGCCTCGACAACTTGAGTGTCCCTCGAGAGGGCGGCGAGTGCTTCCATTTCGATCCGGCGCACCCTTCGCACGCCTATGCCGAGGTGATCGGCGGTACTTTGTAGCGATGCAGGAGGCGCGTCTGTGAATCCGAACCGAAGGACGAGCACATCTCGATGGAGGTCAGGTAGGCGATCGAGTGCTTCGCGGACGCGTTCACGCACCATTACGTCGTCGACCTCCCCGATCAAGTCGTCCTGGTCCGGCGCGACGAGATCGCCAAGGGTCGTCGACGAATCAGTCGCTACCGGTTGATCGAGGCTCGCCGTTACGCGAGCGAGGTCGGCGAGGCTCCGTCTCTCATGTGCGGAGAGTTGCGTCGCTTCTTCGAGCTCTGCTTCGCTCGGCAGCCTGCCCAACTCGGCGCTCAACTGCGCGGTCGCAGCTTCCAAGCGTTGGAGGTGCTCTCCAACTTCCATGGGTATGCGAATAGTGCGACCGTGTTGCTGGATCGCGCGTTGAAGGGATTGGCGGATCCACCAGGTCGCATAGGTCGAGAAGCGAAATCCCCTCTCCCAGTCGAATTTCTCAACGGCCCTTATGAGCCCGAACGTGCCTTCTTGGATCAAGTCGCCGAGGTCGACTCCTCGATCTTGATACCGCCTCGCCCAATGGACGACGAGCCTCAGATTTGCCGCGACCATCTCCTTTCTCGCGTCTTCATCTCCTGAGGCGACCTTCTTTGCCAGCTCAAGTTGCTCCGCGTAGTCAGGCATCGGGTACCGGTCGAGGTCGCGTAGCATCATCCCCAAGCTGTCCACCGAGGTGGCCTCATCTGCCATTACGACCTCCTAACCCGAGACTGTCGGTTCAAACCTCTACCGAGACCTTCAGGTAACTTCAACGCCGAGTAGACGTATAACATTCCTCGGCCCACGAACTCTCCCCCTCTGGGCTCGCGAGATCGTCGAGCGGAGTTGCACGCCGCCGCCCGGGGATGCTCAAGTGGACAGATGTCCGCCAGTGAACGAGCCATGGTCTACGTCGTCCGTCACGGGGAGACAGAGTGGAGTCGCACCGGGCGGCATACTGGTCGCAGCGACGTCG
>JAJYQJ010000002.1 GCA_021794655.1 Actinomycetes bacterium
TATCCCTGCACCAGCACCTGCTGGTGGTTCGCTTACGGCTTTGGAGGTTGCTTGATGGACCTCCGAAGAGACAGCCAGGAAGACACGTCAGAATCCCCCGGCTTTAGCCGTGGGGAGGAGGTCAAGTACGAATACTGACCTTGAACTTACGAACGAGTCTGTCGCTACGGGATCGGAAAGAGAACTCGTCTACTCGTCGGCGTGATCGTCCTCTCCGTCCTCTCCGTCCTGGTCGTCGCAGCCTTCACGAGCGACCGCGGTATCGATCCGTGAGTGAGGTCTCGCTCGTCATCCTCTGTGCGGTCGGGATAGATCGAGTGAGGAGCGTGACTTGGCGTGATCACTCGATCTGGCAGACTCATCGTCGTGCGGCGACGTCGGGGTAGGTCTCGTCGGGGTAGGTGCCGTCGTCGGGGCTGACGACGTTTGCCGCCGTTGGGATCTCGGTGAGAGGAGGCGGCCGACCACCGGCATCTCAGTCAGCGACTCAGCTCGCATTATCTGAATCGCGGTCGGAATGAGTTGCTCCGCCGAGTCGTAGCAGATGTAGCGCGGCAGCCAACTCGGTTCGTACTTAGCGTTGAACTTCCACAGCGACTCGATCTGGAGGACTCCCGACAGCCTGCGAAGCGCCCAACGCTCCACCTTATGAGTGATCCCGTCTCCGTTCTCCCCTTCGAGCGTCGAGCGCATCGCCGAGAAGTTGAGGCTCAACCCACGCTTTCCCTCGGCGCGCAGGTGCTCGATCGTCGAGCACAGCGCGAAGTCGAGGAGGCCGTTTGGATGATCAGCCGGGTCCCGGCGCATCAAGTCGAGCGAGTAGCCCTCGACCGCCCTGGAGGGGACGAACTGGCACATCGCGACCGGCGTCTCGTCCGGTCCGTAGACGACCGTGAGCAACAGCCCGGTGTCTCTCGGGTCGAATATCCGCCCGAGCATCATCGAGAACCCGCGCTCCTCCTCCCCCCGACGGCTCTTCGTCATGAGGTCGACCAGGTCTTTGACGACGTCGCCCTCCACCGCCGAAGGGTCGAGGAACTGAGCGGTGTACCCGTATCTCGCGATCCGGTTCACCGCCTGGCGTAGCCCCTTCATCTTCCCTCCGTCAAGTGAGAACTTCTCGACGTCGACGATCGCCTCGTCACCGAGGTAGACGTGGCGCATCCCCGAGTCCCGGTATATCGGGAGCCACTCCTCCGCCGCCCCCATAATCCCGATCGTCCACCCGTTTTGGTCCGCGAAGTGCCGAAACGCGCTCCAGATGTGCTCGCGTTCGCTGTTCGGCCCGATCGGGTCCGGCGAGACGAGGCAGACACCCCCGTAGACGCCGTACGCGACGAGGGAGTCCCGGTGGAAGAACCACTGCTTGTCGTCACGCAGCGCGAAGTAGTCGAGGCTCCCCGTCCCGTGGCGCCGGACGACGTCTCGAGCCCTGATCTCCGCCGCCCGACGCGTACCCGGCGCACGGCCAATCGAGAGGCGGTGCTCGACGACCGGCCGCGTGAACAAGTAGACCGCGACGACGACGAGTGCGACGCCGACCCCGAGCAAGCTCGGCGAGATGAACCCGTTCACCCGCCCCGGAAACTCTATGTACGTCATCCCGACGAGACGTTCGGCCGATCCGAGCAGTACGAGCGGCCACCCCGGCAGCGGGTGATGCCTCACCCGGCTACTCACCTCCATCGCGATCGTCGCCGCCCCCGTCGCGACCGCACCGCCGAGCAACAGAGTCAAAATCGCCGACTTCGACGACGATGTGTCCGCGCTCGCTCTGAATCGTTCGCGTTCGAGTACGAGAACGACGAGGACACCGACGGTCAAAACGAGGCTATCGAGGTCGCCTCCGTGTACGACGTGGAGCGCGACCGTCGCCGTCAGGAGCGCGACAGATATCCCCCACGCGCGCCGCTGACCGTGGAGCACCCCTCTCGCGAGCATCATGAGACCTACCCCCGCGAGCGCGACGAGCGCACCCGCCGCCTGCGCGACGCCGAGCGGCAGGTACTGTTCGACCACGTGGAGGCGATCCCTGAGCGGCGGCGTCACCGCCGCGAGCAGGTCGACGAGTCCCGCGACAAACAGAGCCCCCCCCGCCAGCCGGCGTACCCGTCTCGCCCTCCTGCGGTCCGCCGCAGTGTCCGGCGCCGCCGGCCACGACGCCCCTCTCGGCCACGACGCGACGAGCGCCGGATGGAACTCCGCCGTCGCCTTGTAGCCTTTCACGACCGGGTCCGACGTCACCAACCGCTCCAGGATCGTCGACGACGGCAAGTCGACGTCAGCGAGCATCAGTCTCACGTGGAGCTCCGCACCCGTCTCGAGCTCGACCCAGCTCGACTGGCTGTGATGGAGGTACACCGGCGGAAGCCCGAGCCGCCCCGGGTGCTCGCGCACCAGCTCCGTCGTCCCGCCGGGACTCGCGTAGAACCCCTCACCCAGATGGGTCAGCTCCGCCCTGAGGCTCCCACCCGCGACGACGCCCGTCGTCCCCGCCGCCACAAGAGACCGCGCCCGGTCCAGCGCGTCGACCCCTCCGACCATCAGTGACGCCGACGGCGGCGAGCTACCGACGAGTCCGCGAGATCCGCCCGACCACGGCGCCGGCAGCGACCCGCCGCCCAACGCCCTCCAAATTCCCCGCGACGACACCGCGACGACCACCCCGAGCACGACGAGCAAGAACACGATCAACGCCGTCAAGAACGTCAGCCGATCTCCCCAGCCGGCTACGTACGCGTGCGCGATCGCTCTCCTCGTCCCTCCTCCGTGGACCACACGGCCCAGCCCGTGAGCCACCACCTGGATCCTGAGCAGGAACGCGACGACCGCGAGAACGAGCGGCGGCATCCAGATGAACCGCCTCAACCTGCGGTACAACAGGCGCGACGTGATGAACCGTCTCGACGACGACGGGTCCTCCAGCCGGTCGATCCCATCCAGCCACGGTCGTCCTCCGACCCGCCTCGCATCCTCGACGCCCGCCGCCCCTCTCATCGGGCAACCCGAGACGACTTCGACCGTCTTCTCACCCGCCGCCGTCGACAGCTCGAGTCTCACCGACCTCGCGATCTCGGCCCCGAGATCGGTCAACACCTTCGCCACCTCCGCGTCGCTCCCGATCGCCTCGTCACGCCAGCCCGGGACCACCACGACTCGCCGCTCCTCCCCCGCCGCGAACGACTCGATCGCCTCCGCGAGCTCACGATGGGACTCGACCGTCCTCCGGGCCCGCTCCGCAACAAGCGCCCCGCCGTCACCCGGAGTAGTCGGCGAACCCGGCGAACCCGGCGAGTCGGGAGGATCGGATGAATCTGGTCGACGTCGTGAACCGGGTCGATCGGGTCGATCGGGTCGATCGGGTGGACGGGCACTCAACGGGCCGTCGGGGCGTGTCGACGTGCACGTCGATCCAAAGAGGTTTCCACAGACGACGACAACTCCTGGGCCCTGCCATCGATCGAGCGTCGCCGCGACACTCCGCCCGAGCGCGATCGACGACGGTGTTCCAGCCTCAGGCAACAACAGATCCCCAACCACCATCACCCGTCGGCCCAACGGGACATCTATCGTGACGGACTCGTCGGGGGTCGTCGGGGGCTCTTCGGGGGTCGTGAGGGGCTCTTCGGGGGTCGTCGGGGGCTCTTCGGGGGTCGTGACGGACTCGTCGGGGGTCGTGAGGGGCTCTTCGGACACGGCCTTGCGTTCTCGGGGGTCAGCTGTCGGCACTATCTCACTATCGTGCCACGTTCGAGACGACGACGGCTCACCGCGGCCGTTTCGGGATCACAGCGGCCGTTTCGGGATCGCCGCCGCTCCCACCGAAGCAAGGTTCGACCCCAGGGTCGGTTGTGACCGACGGTAGCGGCCCCTCTACCGCAAGTACCGGAAACAGAAGGTCCGCGGTTGGCCTTGGGAGGCGACCTGGGACAACGCCTGCAGTGGTTTCGAGGCCGGCGGGGACCACAACGACGGTGGTTCCGGTAGTGGTCGACGGTGCGTCCCAAGTTAGCGCCGCGCCGCCGCTAACATCGCTTCCTCCGCCCGGCGTCCCAGTTCGACCGCCTCGTCTTACTCGTTGCCCGGCGTCCCAGTTCGACCACCTCGTCTTACTCGTTGCCAGTCGACCGAGTTGCCAGTCGACCGAGTTGCCAGTCGACCGAGTTGCCAGTCGACCGAGTTGCCAGTGTCCACCACAATGATATTGTTGTGGTGATGCTACCAGGCCTTGACGCTGAAGGGGCGCTCCCCGATGGGCTCCATGTCGCGTCGTGGGAGGAGATCGTCGAGACGTTCGGTTGGACCAATCACCGGAGAGAGCTTCTAGCGGGTCTTGCTGACCAAGACGGCGAGCGCAAGCCCCCGGCTTTAGTCGTGGGGTCGAGCGAACCCAGGCACACCCGCTCCACGTGAATATTACACCCTTGTGCGATGATGGTCTGATGGGCCGCTACAAGACGACCGGTACACGCAAGCGCAAGCGCAAGAGAGGCGCACCCACGCATATCGCCAACGTCTCTCTCGACCCGACACCGACAGAGCTAGCCCTTTCACTCACCAGGAACCGTGCCGGTCTCAGGCTCTACAACGCAGTGCTCAAAGAAGCTAAGAAGCGCTCTCGTGCAACAAAGGCAGACCCAGAGTGGGAAAAGGCTTACAAGATGGAAAAGGGCAAGGCGGGCTCGCCCGAGCGGGTAAGGCGATCTAAGGCGTTTGAGGCAGTTCGTGAGGCCAACGGCTTTACGAGAGCCTCTCTTTTGTCCTACGGCTCCTCGCTTCGCAAGTCCTTCATACGTGAACAGGTCTTTTCCCAAGAAGCCCAGGAGCTTGCAGCACGGGCGTTTGACGCCACTTGGATGTGGCACCTGGGCAGGCGTGGTGAGCCACACTTCAAGAAAGTCCGAGACGGGCTGCATTCTCTGTCGTGTAAGGACTTGAACGGATCGATGAGGCCCATCGTAGAGGGCGGAAAGATCACCGCTCTTCAGTGGGGCCGGTCCACCCACATCGCTGTTTCTAAGGCTAAGACGAGAGAAGAGGAAGTAGAGCGTGCCCGGATCGAAGCACTCGTGTCCCAAGACAAGCTCCTCTACTGCCGGGTGGTCAACGAGCAGGTCCGTGGTCGGACCCTGCTCTACCTCCAGCTCGTACTCGACGGTCCAGCTCCTCTTCGCCACCAGGTAGGAAAAGGCAAGGTCTCCTTTGATCTTGGCCCAAGCAGTGTCCACGTCGTAGCTGAACACGCACCTGGCTTTCACGAGGTCCTCGCCCCAAGTGTCAAAGACAAGGCAAAGGAACTAAGAAGAGCGTTGCGCCACCTAGATCGTCAACATAGGGCCGGTTCACCTGAGTGCTTCGATCCCCAGGGACGCCACATAAAGGGCCGCTGTTACTGGAAGAACCGCTCCAAGGCAGCCGAGGCGACGAAGAAGAAGATCAAAGATACCTACCGGGTATTAGCCGAAGGCAGGGATAGAGACCACGGGAACCTAGTGAACAGGCTCTATGAACTAGGAGATGATCTTAGATGTGAAGGCCTCAACTATGTCTCTTGGCAGAAGAACTGGCCCCACTCGGTGCGTTACCGTGCCCCTGGAGCGTTCGTGGAACGAGTTCGTGAGCGTGGCAAAGCTGTAGGCAACCCTCTCTACGAGTACGACTCCCACTTGGCACTCTCTCAGACATGCATCGGTGGAGAGCGAGTAAAGAAACCACTATCTATGCGTAGGCACGTCTGTGTAGAACACGACTTAGATCTAGACCGAGACCTCTTCTCGGCGTTCTTGGGGCTCTATGTGGAGCCTGTAGGAGATAAAGACATTCTCAACCTCGTGGGAGCACGAGACGCTCTATTAGAGCGCGCTAATGCGATTGCACCACAGCGCCAAGACCTTGGCGTGCGGCCGGAGAGAGCCCCTGTATGTGACAGGGAGAAACCGCGAGTCCATCGTCGATGCCCTCCTGGGCGTCGTTCGTTGGTACGGATTCACAAGCGCTTGGCCTCCAAGCGCTCCGATAGAGTGGACGGCGGCGACGGTAACGCTATCGCTGATGGCGCAACTATCCCTGCACCAGCACCTGCTGGTGGTTCGCTTACGGCTTTGGAGGTTGCTTGATGGACCTCCGAAGAGACAGCCAGGAAGACACGTCAGAATCCCCCGGCTTTAGCCGTGGGGAGGAGGTCAAG